>DASYFF010000001.1:0-1816 GCA_036498605.1 Acidimicrobiia bacterium
GGCCGCCGTGGCGGCCACCGCCTGCTCGGCGGTCATCTCGCCCCGGGCCGCGACGCCGAACATCTTGGGGATGAGGTTCTGGTTGTAGACGTCGTCGACGGCGGCGTTGGTGGAGCCGGGGTGCCCGACGTTGGTGCTCCAGTCGGGGCCCTGGGCCAGCACGGCGTACTTCCCGGCCGGTTCGGCGGGCGCCTTGGCCACGAGGTCGGCGAGGTCGGGGACAGATCCGGGGAAGGCTGGGTAGTTGTAGAACTCGCTGTGGAGGAAGGCGTCGCGGTAGCTCAGGATGAGGTCGACCAGGAACCGCTTGGCCCCGTCCTGGTTCTCAGCGAAGTTCCAGATCACGTAGGTGCTCTGGGTGCCGGTCGGCGACAGGCGGCCGCCGGGGCCGGCCAGGACCGGGGCCAACCCGATGTTGCGGGCCAGGGCGGCATCCTGCTTCTCCACCGCCCGCAGGGCCGAGATGGGGTTGAGGATGAGCGAACCGCGGCCCCCGGCCAGGTGACGGTTGTTGGCCGATGCGTCGTTCCACGACAGGGTCTCGGGCGGCTGGCTGGTGGACCACAGCGCGGCGCCGGCCTTCACGGCCGCCACGGTGGCCGGACGGTCGAGGGCCGGGGTGGCGTCCTCGGTCTGGAGAAAGGCGCCGTGGGCGAACATCAGCGCCAGCAGGTTGAGGTTGCCATCGAGGTCCGATGACATGTCGAGGCCAATGGGATGGCCGGCGGCCTTCAGCTTGGGTCCGGCCGCCAGCAGATCGGCCCAGGTGTCGGGCCGGCCGCCGGTACCGAGGCCGGCCCAGAAGTCGGTGCGGTAGTTGACCAGCTCCGCCGACCAGTATTCAGGCACGCCGTACCACTTGTTGGTCTTGGGGTTGTATCCGCTGCGTTCGGCCAGCCGGCTGGGCTTGCCGACCTTGGCCTGGATCTCCTGTACGACGTCACTCAGGTCGACGACATCGTCCTCGAAGGCGGCCGAGGGTGTGAGGAAGGCGAAAAGGTCGTGGCCCTTGCGGCTGGTGGCCTCGGCGGCGGCCCGGGCGGGAAGCTCACCGACCGGGATGTGGTCGACGATGACCTCGATGTTGTTCCGCTCGCCCCAGGCCGGCGTGTACTCGTTGTCGAACCAGGCGTCGTAGCCCGGCACGAAATGCCCGACCTGGGCGATGCGGAGCTGCCGGCGGCCGGTCGGGCCGGGCTTCGACTCCGCCTCCGCACGGGCCTTGCCGGGACCACCGGACGAGCACCCTGCCCCAGCGGCGACTGCCGCCGCGCAGGCTGCGCCTCCCGCGGCGAGGCGCAGGAACTCCCGCCTGCCGAGCCGACCGTCGCCCACCGCCGCTCCCTCACCGCAGCCACCTACGGACCCGGGGTGATCGTAACGATCGACGCACGCGCGCGCCTCAGGAGGGCAAACGCCGGCGTGGCGGGGGCGACACCGGGTTTGTCACCGTCGTGACAGTCGGCCTCCCGGGTGGACGGGAAGGAACTCCTCAACCACCTCAGGAGCGGTCTTGAATAACGTCGAGGTCGGTGAACGCCATCGGACCGTCGAGCAGGGCGGCCTGCCGCTGTCCGAACTCGGTGGTCTCGGGAAGGTCCGAGTTCACCATGGCGGACTCGTAGGAGTCGAAGAAGGCGATGACCAGGTGGCGGGTCGGGTCGTTGCGGTCACGGGTGATGATCGACCGTCGCAGGGTCCGCTTGCCCTCGGTCGCCTTCTCCCACTCGTCCTCGAGCGTGGAGAGCTCCTCGAATCGTGACGTGCGGATCTCGATGATCTGGATGAACTCCATGGCCAACTCCTCGGGCTCGGG
>DASYFF010000002.1:0-8280 GCA_036498605.1 Acidimicrobiia bacterium
CCCGCGTTCTGGAGTGGTGGGGGTCCTGAGGCGGGCCTCCCGGAGCACGGAGGCCACCTGGCCCTGCGCCATCCGCTCGGCCACGAGCTCACAGCCGGAGTCGGAGAGGCCCCAGATCCCCGGCTCGCCGCTGTCGGCGACCGCGAAGAGGCGGAACGGTCCGGCCCCTTCGACCTCCAGGGTCCCGGACGCCTCCATGCCCTCCGGGGCCGGCTCGAACCGGAGGTCGACGGTGACCGGTTCGCCGGCGGCGGCGTCGGTCGCGCCAGGCCGGGTCGTCAGCCATCCGTGGAGGCCGGCGCCGGCCACGGAGACCGTCACCGGGCCACCTCCGGCCTGGAGCTTGACCGCCACCAGGGCCGGGGCGCGGGGGGAGACGCTCACCAGCGCGCCGGCACTCACCCAGCCCCGGAGCCCCCGGTCGACCGGCTGCTCATCGGGCGGCAGCCGGTAGAGGTAGACACGCTCGCCGAGGTCATTGGGCAGCCAACCCGGGACCGGGTACCCCGTGGTCACCACCCGGCTGCCGGAGGGGAGGGCAGCCAGCCGCGGGCGAAGGTGCTGCAGCGTTGCCGGGCTCAAGAAGGCGAAGACCACGTCGGCCTCGATCGGGACCGTTTCGAAGTCCGCCTCCAGCACCGTCCCGTCCACGCCGGCCGCCTCCAGGAGTTCCCGGGCGATGGAAGCCAGACGCGGGTCGAGCTCGACTCCGGTCACCACGGCGCCATAGGCCTCGGCCGCCCGTAGCAATACCCGGCCGTCCCCGCAGCCCAGGTCGACCAGACGCTCCCCCGGGCGGAGCCCGGCCAGCCGGAGCGCATCGTCGATCCGCTCGTCGCTCGTGGCCGCCCAGAACGGCCATCCCCCGCCGGAGCCGGCACCCATCGCCATCGCCGGGCCATGGTAGGTGTCGGTCCGGGGCCGGGTACCGTTGCCCGCTCGTGGGAGCCGTTCTTTCCATCGCCCAGGCTCGGCGGCTGGCCCTGGCGTCGCTGGGGTTCGGGCTCCGCCGTCCCGCCAAGGCCGGCGCTACCCACGTCCGCGCCACGGTGCAGCGCCTGAGCGCGATCCAGATCGACTCGGTCAACGTCCTGGCCCGTGCGCACTATCTGCCGGTGTTCTCGCGCTACGGCCCGTATCCGACGGCGGTGCTCGACGACCTCGTCCACGGCCGGCGGGAGCTCTTCGAGTACTGGGGCCACGCCGCCTGCTTCCTGCCCATCGAGCTGTACCCGTACCTGCGCTGGCGGATGGACGGTCAGGTGGACGGTTGGGGTGGCGGTGAGCCCCAGCAGCAGGCGTTCATCGAGGCGGTGTTCGCCGAGGTCGCCGAACGGGGGCCCCTGTCGGCCGGCGGGATCTCGATCGGCGGCAAGAGCAGCGGCGCCTGGTGGGGATGGTCGGACGGCAAGCGCGCCGTCGAGCTCCTCGCCCGCCAGGGCCGCGTCGCCATCGCCGGTCGGCGCAACTTCGAGCGGTTGTACGACATCCCGGAGCGGGTGTTCCCGCCCGAGGTGCTGAAGGCGACGCCGGTCCCGGCCCCCGAGGCGAAGAAGGAGCTGCTGGTGCGGGCCGCCCGGGCCATGGGGGTCGGAACGGCGCGGGACGTGGCGCTGTACCTCCACATCGACCACTGGTGGGACCGCAGCAGGGTGAACGGGCGCCGCGCCCCGGCCCGGACGCAGCTGCTGTTCGACGAGCTGGTCGAGGACGGGCGCCTCGAGCCGGTCACCGTCGAAGGCTGGAAGCAGCCCGGATACGTCGTCCCGGGCGCCAAGGTCCCGAGGTCCGTCGATGCCCGGGCCATCGTCTCGCCGTTCGATCCGGTGCTGTGGGAACGCCGGTGGACGAAGACCGTGTTCGGCTTCGACTACCAGATCGAGATCTACGTCCCGGCTCCCAAGCGGATCTACGGCTACTACGTGCTCCCCTTCCTGATGGGTGAGGGCTTCGCCGGCCGCGTCGACCTGAAGGCGGACAGGAAGACCTCGACCCTGCTCGTCCAGGCGGCGTACGTCGAAGCCGGGGCCGATCCGGACACAGTGGCCGAGGCGCTCGCCGGCGAGCTGCACCACATGGCGGGCTGGCTCGGGCTCGAAGGCATCACCGTCGCCGGGAAGGGCGATCTGGCCAGGCCCCTGCGTCACGCGCTTCCGGGCGGCCGCCCGGGCCTGGCATGATGCGCCGCGATGGAGGAACGGGGGCCCGAAGCCGCGCCACGGGTACGGCCGCGACGGCCGTATCTCAGAGCAGCGCTCCGCTCGGTCGGGCTCTATGCCCTGACCCTGGTGGCGGTGGTCGTCGTCGTGTTCAGCCTGCCCCGGGCCATGCCCGGCGACCCGCTCGCCGCCCTCAACGATCCTGACAACGCCGTCTACGTCACCGATCACGTGGTGCGCGACAAGGTCCGGGCGTACTACGGGCTCGACCAGTCCCTCCCCGTGCAGTTCGAGCACTACGTGGGGCGGCTGGCCCGGGGGGATCTCGGGTACTCCATCGCCCGGAAGCGGCCGGTGGCCAGCCTCCTGCGCGCCCACCTGCCCTGGACGCTGCTCCTCATGGGCGTGTCGATCCTGTTGGCGTCGGTGGTGAGCTTCGTGGCCGGCGTGGCCGCCACGTGGCGGCGCGGGAGTCTCTCCGACCGGTCGTTGATCACGGGCATGACCGTGGCGCAGGCCGTTCCCGAGTACGCCCTGGCCGCCGTGCTGCTGATCGCATTCGCGGTGGTTCTCCCCATCTTCCCGTTGGCCGGGGCCCGCACGCCCTTCGCCCACCACGGAACCATCGCCGGCGTGCTCGACGTGGCCAAACACCTCGTGTTGCCGGCCGGCGCCCTCACCCTGTCGCTGATCGGCACCAAGTTCCTGCTCGTCCGGAACACGATGATCTCCGCCCTCGGCGCCGATTACATGGTCCTGGCCCGGGCCAAAGGGCTGCCCGACCGGCTGCTCAAGTACCGCCACGCCGGGCGCAACGCGCTCCTGCCGTTCCTGACGGTGGTCGGGATCCAGGTGGGCTACGCCGTCGGCGGTGCGGTGTTCGTCGAGTCCGTCTTCGCCTATCCGGGCATGGGGAAGCTCATCCTGGACGCGGTCGAGGCCCGGGACTACCCGGTGCTGGAGGCGACATTCCTGGTGCTGGCGGCGGTGGTGCTGGCCGTCAACCTCGCACTGGAGCTGGTCTACGCCCGGATCGACCCCCGGGTGGGCGCCGAGTGACCGCCGTGGCCCGTCCCGCCGGCCGGGTGCGGGAGCGCCGGCGGGCTCTGCGGTTCCCGGCCATCGGATGGGTCGGGGTGGCGATCGTGGCGGTGTTCGTCGGGCTGGCCCTGGCCGCCCCGTGGCTGTCCCATTACCGGACCACCCAGCTGGCCGGACGTCCCCTCCAGCCGCCCAGCGCCGCCCACTGGCTCGGGACCAACGGCGTCGGCCAGGACCTGGCCAGCCAGATCCTGAACGGCGCCCGGGTCTCGCTCTTCGTGGCCGTGCTGGCCGGCGGTGGAACGCTGCTCATCGGGGCCGTCGTCGGCATGGTGGCGGGGTGGGCGGGAGGCGCCGTCGACGCCGTCCTCATGCGCATCGTCGACCTGGTGCTGGTCGTGCCGAAGGTCCCCCTGCTCATCGTCATCGGGACGTACGCCGGGCCCAGCCTGACCGTGATCTCGGTGATCATCGCCCTGACCGGGTGGCCCCCGACGGCCCGCATCGTGCGGTCCCAGGTCCTGTCGCTGCGCCGCCGGGCACACATCAAGGCCGCCGTCGGCTTCGGCGGCACATCGGGCCAGATCCTGCGCCGTCACATCCTGCCCGAGGTCGCCCTGATCCTGGCCGCCGGGTTCGTCAGCGCCGCCGCCCGGGCCATCGCCTTCGAGGCCGGGCTCGCCTTCCTCGGGCTCGGCGATCCGACCCGCGCCAGCTGGGGTGCCATCCTGCGCGACGCCAACGACTTCGGGGGGATCTTCTTCACCAACGCCTGGAAGTGGTGGTTGGTCCCGCCCCTGGTGGCCGTCAGCCTGCTGCTGCTGGGCGTGACGTTCGTCGGCGTCGGCCTCGAGCAGCGGATCAACCCCCGCCTGACCCGTCACACGAATCCATGAGCGGCGAGCTGAGGATCACCCAGTTGCGGGTCACCTATCCGGGGCCGCCGCCCGTCCGGGCCGTCGACGACCTCTCCCTGTCCGTCGCCCCGGGCGAGTGCCTCGGCATCCTCGGCGAATCGGGATCGGGCAAGTCGACCCTCGGCCGCAGCGTGCTGGGGCTGGCCGGCGCGGCCGCCGTCGAGGGCACCATCCACCTCGGCGACCTCGACCTCACCGCCCTCGACGAGGAGGGCTGGCGCCGGGTCCGGTGGCGACGGATCTCCATGGCCATGCAATCGGCCTCCTCCCTCAACCCCGTCCTGCGGGTGGGGCTGCAGCTCGCCGAGCCTCAGCAGGTGCATCTCGACCGCTCCCGGAGCGAGGCCGACGCCCGCAGTACGCAGATCCTCGACGACGTGGGCCTCGGCGGGTGGGCCCTGGAGCGCTATCCCCGCGAGCTCTCCGGGGGCCAGCGCCGCCTGGTGCTGCTCGCCCTCGCCCTGGTGTGCGACCCCGAGGTGCTCGTGCTCGACGAGCCCACCTCCGGCCTCGACCCCGCCACCCGCAACCGGGTCCTGGAGGTCCTCGGCCGCCTGCGGGGGGAGGGAGGCCGGGCGCTGGTGGTGATGAGCCACGACGCCGACGCCCTCGAGATGCTCGCCGACCGGGTGGCGATCCTCTACCGGGGCTGGCTGGCGGAGGTCGGCCCGGCGCAGCAGGTGCTCGACCGGCCCCGCAACCCCTACTCCTGGTCGCTGCTCAACGCCCGACCCACCCTCGCCTCGGTGAAGGACCTGCGCGGCATCCGGGGCGACCCCCCCAACCCGGCCGAGGTCGCCCCGGGCTGCCCCTTCGCCGGACGCTGCACCCAGGAGATCGACCCCTGCCACGACGGGCGGCCGCCGCTCCTCCCGCCCACCGCCGAGGACGGCGAGCGGCTCGTGGCCTGCGTCCGCGGCGGGGTGGTGCCGGTCCTCGTCGGCCGCAACCTGTCGAAGTCGTACGCGGTGGGGGGCATGTTCGGACGCAAGGAACGGGTGGCCGCCGTCGACGGTGTCAGCGTCGAGGTCCTCGAGGGCGAGGTGGTGGGCCTCGTGGGCGCCAGCGGGGCCGGGAAATCGACGCTGTCGTCGATGCTCGTGCGCCTCCTCGACCCCGACGAGGGCTCGGTCGAGCTCGAAGGCCGCGACCTCCTGGCCGCCGGCGGACCGGAGCTGAAGGCCGCCCGGCGGCGGGTGCAACTGCTCTTCCAGGATCCGTTCGAGGCCCTCTCCGCCCGCCTCACGGTGGCCCAGGCGGTGCGGGAGCCCCTCGAGCTGCAGGGCATCGGCGACGCCGAAGAGCAGGACCGCCTCGTCCGCACGACCCTGCGGGCGGCCCGCCTCCCCGCCGACGACGACTTCCTGGCCCGCCTCACCCACGAGCTGTCGGGCGGACAGCTGCAGCGGGTGGCCCTGGCCCGGGCGCTGATCCTCGAGCCGAAGCTGCTGGTGGCCGACGAGCCCGTCTCGATGCTCGACCCGTCCGAGCAGGCCAAGGTGCTGCAGCTGCTCAAGCAGCTCCAGGTGGAGCGGGGGATGGCGATGGTGCTCGTCTCCCACGACCTGGCCTCGGTGCTGCGGGTCGCCGACCGGGTGCTGGTGATGGACGGGGGACGGGTCGTCGAGGAGGGCACCGGGAGCGACCTGTTGATGAACCCCCGGCATCCGGCCACCCGGGCCCTGCTGGATGCCGCCGGACGGGACCTGCTTTTCGAAACCGGTCGAGTCGCGACAGGATAGAAACCATGAGACTACGGATCACGGCCATCCTGGCCGCCTGCGCGCTGGCCGCCGGCGGCTGCGGCTCGAGCGGCGGCGGCAAGGCCCAGTCGGCGGGCAAGACCAGCCATCCCGCCAGCGTCGCCCGCCTGCGCTTCTCCGGCGGGGACTACGGCTACCCCTCGCCCTTCGCCTACGTGCGCGGCGCGGGGCTGATCATGACCAGCTACGTCTTCGACACGCTGCTCTGGGAGGACTCGACCGGCAAGCCGATCCCCTGGCTGGCCAAGGAGTGGACCCACTCGCCCGACGGTCTGGAATGGCACTTCACCCTGCGGGACAACGCCAAGTGGCAGGACGGCCAGCCCGTCACGGCCGACGACGTGAAGTTCAGCTTCGACTACGTCACCACCGGGGCGGCGGCCAGCATCAGCCGGCTGGCCCCGAGTCTCGACCTCAAGGAGGTCGCCGTCGAGGCGCCCAACGCCGTCGTCGTCCGCCTCAACAAGCCCACGGCCGTCTTCGAAGAGGACGTCGCCGAACGGCTCTTCGTCATTCCCCAGCACATCTGGTCGACGGTGACGGATCCGGCCAAGTTCCATGGGGCCGGCGCCCTCACCGGCTCGGGCCCCTACAAGCTGGAGTCGGAGGACGAGGCCGCCGGCACCTACCTGTTCACCGCCAACGACTCGTTCTACCTCGGGTCTCCCTACGTGAAGCGCATCGAGCTCGTCCCGGCGCCCGACGAGCTCCTCGCCCTCCAGCGGGACACCGTCGACGCCGGCGAGCTGCTGGAGGCACCGGCGCCCGAGGAGCAGATCAAGGCCTTCGAGTCCAACCCGAAGTTCACCAAGCTCGACGGCGGGATGGACTGGATGCTGGCCCTCCACATCAACCTCTCCAAGGGCTTCCCCTACGACCGCAAGGAGTTCCGCCAGGCCATCGCCTATGCCCTCGATCGCAAGGACATGGTGTCCCGCCTCCTCCAGGGCCGGGGCGCGCCGGGCACCGTGGGAGGGCTCAGCCCCGACCACCCGATGCTGGCTCCCGATCTGCCGACCTACGACCGGGACGTCCCCAAGGCGAAGAGCATGCTCGACGCCCTCGGGATGAAGGACGTGAACGGCGACGGCATGCGGGAGCTTCCCGACGGAAGCCCCTTCGTCCAGGAGCTCCAGGCCAACAGCCGCTTCTCCCCCAAGTCGGCCGAGCTGGTCAAGGAGTACCTGCACGACGTCGGGATCGACGTCCGCATCCAGATCCTGGACAAGGCGGCGGCCGACGACAGCGCCGGCAAGGGCAACTACACCATGGCCCTGATCGGCTACGGCGGCATGAGCGGCGACCCCGACCAGAACCTGCGGTCCCGCTACGCCGCCTCCCCGAAAAGCACCTCGTTCACGCGGGCCATCGGCTACAGCAACCCCCAGGTGACCGACCTGGCCAACCGCCAGCTCACCACACTCGATCCCGAAGCGCGCAAGGTCCTCGTCCAGCAGATCCAGCGTCTCGTCGCCGAGGACGTGCCCATCATCCCGCTCTACTCCCCACAGCGGATGACCTTCTACAAGGCGGGGATCTTCGACAACTGGTACTACACGCCGGGCTGCACCCCCTGCCGCGGCACCCGCAACAAGCACATGCTGGTGACCGGCAAGCGCGTCGGGTTCTGAACGCGGGCGCCCTGTCACCGTGAGTGAGCAGGGCGCCCTCACGCCCCTAGGAGCCGCCGATCCTGGGTAACCAGGAAGGTATGCGCGCCACGACGAAGCTCACCATCACCCTGTTGGCCGTCATGGGACTGTGCTTCACCGCCATCGGCGTGGCCGGTCATGACCGGGCCGCCGCCGCAACGGCGATCAAGGTCGACAGCCCCACGATCACCATCACGCCCGGAGGAAGTTCGCCCTACACGTACGACCCCGCCCAGCTCAATGCCAAGGCCGGTCAGGCGATCACGATCAAGAGCGGTGACCCGAACGGTGTCCATTCCGTGACCGCCAAAGACCGCTCGTTCAGCGTCGACGTCCCGCCCAACGGCAGCGTCACCCTGACGATCCCGAAGGCGGGAAAATACGACTACCACTGCACCTACCACCCCGATGAGCACAACCCGGCCTCGATCACCGTCTCCTGACCGGGGCCAGGGCTGAAGGATCTCAGCCGATCGCCATTCCGAGTTCTTTGAGGGCGACCGCCAGATCGGCCCAACGCGTGACGAAGAGCTTCTCGTAGCAGCGCTGCAACTGGCCCTCTCGCCGTCCTCCAGAGTGGCGTGCCGAGAGCGACCCCGGCACACAGCCGATATCGTCGTCGCTATTCGCCTGCGCCCTGCCCTCGTAGCTGTACTGGTCATCGCCTGTTCCGCCTGTGGCCGGAGTGGCGGCACCGACAAGCCCGCCGCCATCGCCCCGGCCGAGCCAGCGACGTCCTCGGCGGAGG
>DASYFF010000003.1:0-4572 GCA_036498605.1 Acidimicrobiia bacterium
CGCCCGCTCATCGGGGTGGGAGCCGATCAGCATGGTCCCCGAGGCGATGAGGCTGGTGGTCGTCTCCGACCCGGCGGCCATGATGGTGAACAGGACGTTGACCAACTCGGTCTCGGTGATGCGGTCGCCCTCCTCCTCCACCGCGCACAGGGCGCTGATGAGGTCCTCGCCGGGATCGGCCTTGCGCTCGGCGACGAGATCCCGGATGTAGCCGTGGAAGGCCAGGGTCGCCTCGTCCGCCCGGCGCAGCACCTCTTCGTCGAGGACGGGCTTCACGGCGTCGGCCACCGCGTCCGACCAGCCCTGGATCTTGGGCTGGTCCTCGAAGTGGGCGCCGAGCAGGTCGCAGAGCATCATGGCCGGGATCGGGTTGGCGAACTCGGCCACGAGGTCGCCGCCACCCTTGGCCGCCATCTGGTCGAGGAGCGTGTCGACGTTCCCCTGGATCTTGGGGATCTGCCGCTCGATCATGCGGGGGGAGAAGGCGATCGACACCAGCCGCCGCAGCCGGGTGTGCTGCGGGGGGTTGGTGAGGATGAGCATCTCCCCCACCATCTTGATGAAAGCGCTGTCGCCGTACTCCTCACTGCCGAACCCGAAGCTCTGGCCGAAGTCGGCGGAGCGCATCAGCTCGATGCAGCCGGCGTAACTGCTCACGAACCGCACGCCGAGCATGCTGGGGTGGTTGGGCGCCGCCTCCCGCAGGGCGTGGTACAGCGGGTAGGGATCGCCCGGCTGGGGGTCACCCATCAGCTCGATGGTGAGGTCGTCAGGGTCGATGGCCTCGATGCTCGTCTGGTCCATCCGTCCTCCGATCAGGGCTGCACCGGCTGCCAGCCGGGCGCACAGACGAACGTTTCCGGTCCCTTCGGTGCCACGAACTGGCCTCCCTTGATGGTGATGGGAACACCGCAGACGGCGCTGTCGCCGTTGCCCACGCCACGGCGGTAGGCGGTCGGGGGAATCCGGCCCCCGAGGGTCTCGTTGCGCAGCCCGTACAGCGCCGCGAGGACGTCGCCGGTGGTCGGCTCGGGCGGGAAGGTGCGGGCGAGGCGCTCGAGCATGATGCCGGCCACCCAGGCGTTGGCCCCCGGCCCGCCCCGGATGCCGCCGGGGTTGTAGCGCCGCATCGCCTCCCGGTAGTCGGCCATGACCGGCGCCGTCGACCATTCGGCGACGCCGGTGGCGGCCAGGATCCCTTCGATGTCGGCACCACCGTCGCGCAGGAGCTTGTCCTCGCTGTAGCCGTGCTGGTCGACGATCACGGGGTCGTAGCCCTGCCGGTGGGCGGAGCGGGCGATCCGGGTGGCGGACTGGTTGTCGACGGCGGTGACGATCACCTCGGCGCCTTCCCGGCGGGCCTGGATCACCTCGGCCGTGAAGTCGGGCTGGGCGATCGACACCTGGGCCTCGTAGACGACCTTGAACCCGAGCTGGGATTCGTAGCCCCGCACCCCGTTGCGGATCAGGTCGCAGCCGGAGGCTTCCCGGCAGTAGAAGATCGCCACCTTCTTCTTGTCGGTCAACGACATCGCCGCCAGGTGCTCCCAGACGAGCCCCTGGACCGACGATGCCCCGACGTCGAACACCATCGGGCTGTTGGCCGCCACGCCCGAGCAGCCGCAGGTCCCGATGATGGGGACGCCCTTGGTCTCCAGATAGGGCAGGATGGCCTGGACCGTGGTGACCTGCAGCGAGGCGTAGAGGGCCAGGACGCCGTCCTTCTCCACCAGCTGGCGGGCCAGGGCCAGCGCCTGGTTGGGGTCGCCCCGATCGTCGACGGCGATCAGCTCGACGGGATGGCCGGCCAGGCCACCCCGGGTGTTGACGTCGGCCACCCAGGCCCTGGTGGCATCGATCCCCGACTGCATGGCCGCCCCGATCGGGCCGGTCCTGGTGGCGATCTGGCCCACCTTGATCGGACGGCCGCCGGCCCCCCCGGATGCCGGTGGGAGCGACGCGCCGGTCGTCGGACCGGTGGTGCCGTCCGCCGACTGGCCGGGCTGGGCGGCGGCTGTCCGGTTTGGCCCCGTCGAGCCCGGACCGGCGGTGCCCTTGGCGACGGCGGGGGCATTGGCGCCGGGGAGGGCCGCCGCTCCGGCGGCGGTCGTCGGTCGCGGCGCTGCGCCCGGAGACGGGGAACCGTTCCCCGCCGGAGCGACCCCGGCGGCGTCGGGTTGGGCGCCCGGTTCTGCCGACAGTGGTGCCGACTGCGGAGGTGCAGCGGTGAAGGCCTGGGGGCGTGTCTCGACACGCGGGGCGTTGGCCCGGATCAGCTGTTGATCGGTGAGCGCGCTCCCGCAGCCGACGGCCGTCAGCGCGGCGGCGCTCCACACGGCCAGCCACCGCCGTCGACTCATCAGACCGGCACTCAACGCCTCCGTCGCCCTCCGTCTTCCGATCAGGGCTGGACGGGCTGCCAGCCGGGGGCACAGACGAAGTTCTGGGGCCCGTTGGGCGTGGTGAACTTCCCGTCGACCACCTTCACCGGAATGGCGCAGACCGCCGTGTCACCATGACCCGTGCCTTGCTTGTAGGCCGTCGGCGGGATGCGGCCACCGAGGGTCTCGTTCCGCAGCCCGTAGAGCGACTTGAGCACGTCGGCCGTCGTGGGCTGCGCCGGCCAGTCCCGGGCCAGGCGTTCGAGCATGATGCCCGCCACCCACGTGTTCGTGCCGGGGCCGCCCCGCACGCCGCCCGGGACGTAGCGGTTCATGGCCTCCCGGAAGTCGGCCATGACCGGGGCGTTCGACCATTCCGCCACACCGGTGGCGGTGAGGATGCCTTCGGAATCCTTGCCGGCGTCGCGCAGCGTCTTGTCCTCGGCGTAGCTGTGCGGCGCGATGACCCCGGGGTAGTAGTTCTGGCGGTGGGCGGCCCGGGCGATCCGGGTCGTCGAGGCGTTGTCGACGTTGGTGACGAGGACCTCGACGCCGCGCTGCTGGGCCTGCAGCACTTCGGCGGTGAAGTCGGGCTGGGCCAGCGACACCTGCGCCTCGTAGACCACCTGGAAGCCGAGCTGCTTCTGGTAGGCGACGATGCCGTCGTGCATGAAGGCGCAGCTGGCCGCCTCCCGGCAGTAGAGGATGCCGACTTTCTTCTTGTCGGTCAGCGACATGGCGGCCAGGTGCTCCCACACGAGGCCCTTCCCCGACGTGGCGCCGACGTCGAAGAGCATCGGGCTGGCGTCGCCGAACTGGGCGCCGCCGCAGGCGCAGGAGCCGATGATCGGGATGCCCTTCTGCTCCACGTAAGGCAGGATCGCCTGCAGCGTGGTCACCTGCAGCGAGGCGTAGAAGGCGATGACCCCGTCCTTCTCCACCAGCTGGCGGGCCAGCGCCAGGGCCTGGTTCGGGTCACCCCGGTCGTCGGTCGCCACCAGCTGCACCGGATGCCCGGCGAGACCACCCCGGGCATTCACATCGGCCACCCAGGCCCGGGTGGCGTCGATGGCGGACTGCAGCGCCGCCCCCACCGGACCCGTCCGGGTGGCGATCTGCCCCAGCTTCACCGGAGCACCCGGCGCCACCGGCCCACCCGGCACCGCCCCGACACCGGCGGGACCAGCAGGAGCTCCGCCGGAGGACGGCCCTCGCCCGGCCGCGGAGGACTGGGCCTGGGACGCAGTCTTCGGGCCGCCGGAGGATCCCGTACCGGAGGCGGACGGGGAGGCCGCCGGCCCAGCGCGCAACGCCGCGCCCGGCGCGCCGGGTGCAGCGCGGCCGCTGCTCGAACCGCCCGCCGGTGCGGCCACCCCGGTCACCCCCGGCGTCCCGTCGGCCGAGGCGGACGGAACGGCAGTGGCGCCCGAGGCGGCCACGTCGCCGGCCGCCGAGGCGCCGACCGCCGGACCGGCCGGTTCCTGTCTGGTGTCGAAGCCCTGGCCATTGCCCCGGATCAGTTGCTGGTCCGTCAGAGCACTCCCGCAGCCGGCGCTCGCGAGCACGGCGGCGCCCCACACCGCCAGCCACCGCCATCGCCGCATCGCGATCCCCCTTGGCCCCGCCAATTAGGTTTACTAAGGTATAAACATACTCAGAGCGGCCGGGCCTCGCCAGACCCTTGTCCCGAGCGCCAGCGGCAGATTAGATTACTTAGGCCTAAATAAACTTGTAAAGGCTCAGGGGGACGCCGTGAGACGCTCGGCACGAGTTCGGCGGGCACGGAAGCCGGCCGCGGCGCTCGTCGCCATTGGGCTGGCCGGCATCACGGCCCTGGCCGGCGCGGCCGGAGCCGGCCCCGAGGAGGTCGGGCCGTTCGTGGCCTCGGCGTCGGCCTCCGGCGCCCGGGTGGGCTACTTCGTTCCCGGCTTCGTCGTCGTCGAGGAGTTCGTCGACGCCGGCGGGCCGGTGGCCCAGACCCGTCTCGACACCGCCAGCGCCGACAGCTACGCCGCCCTCCCCTACCCCGGCGGCACCGTGTTGGCCTACCAGGGGCTGGCCGCCCTCGCCGGCGTGAACTCCCCCGTCGCCTATCCCTTCTTCGTCTCCGCCACCCACCCGGCCAACCCTGAGCAGATGCTGACCGATCCCTCCGGGGCCTACCAACTCAAGGCCAAGGCCCAGGCCGAGG
>DASYFF010000004.1:0-5513 GCA_036498605.1 Acidimicrobiia bacterium
GTGCTCCTCGACGAGCCGACCTCGGGGATGGGCCCCGGCGAGTCGGCCGAGTTCGCCACGCTGCTGCTGGAGCTGCGCCGCACCTTCGGGCTGACCGTCCTGATGATCGAGCACCACGTGCCGCTCGTCTGCAGCGTGTGCGATCACGTCTACTGCCTCAACTTCGGCCGGACGGTGGCCGACGGCCCCGCCGAGGAGGTGCGGGCCCACCCGGCGGTGGTCGAGGCCTATCTCGGCGAGGACGCCTCGTCGTGGCTCATCGGCGGCGAGATGGGTCAGGAGCGACTCATCCAGGTCGAGAACCTGCGGGTCAGCTACGGAGCGGCCGGGCACCCGCGGGGTCCGCCGGTGCTGCGGGACGTGTCGTTCGAGGTGCTCGAACGCGAGCGCCTGCTGCTGCTCGGTCTGAACGGGGCGGGGAAGACGACGACGGTGGCCACCCTGGCCGGGCTGCTCCAACCCGAGAGCGGATCGATCATCTTCGACGGACAGGACATCACCGATCTCCCCGCCGCCGAACGGGTGGCGCTCGGCATCTCGCTCGTGCCCGAGGGACGCCAGGTGTTCCCCGGCCTGTCCGTCGACCAGAACCTCCGGCTCGGCGCCTGGATGCACCGCCACGAATCGGACCGGATCGCGCAGCGGCGCCAGCGGGTCATGACGGTCTTCCCCCAGCTGGCGTCGCGGGGCGGGCAGCTGGCCGGCACGCTGTCGGGGGGCGAGCAGCAGATGCTGGCCATCGGCCGGGCGCTGATGGCCGGGCCCCGGCTCCTGCTCGTCGACGAGGCGTCGCTCGGGCTGTCGCCGGGCATCGTCCAGGCCGTGTTCTCCATGGTCGACCAGATCAACGCCGAAGGGGTGACCGTCATCCTCGTCGAGCAGGGCACGGCGGCCCTGCGCTACGCCGACCGGACGCTGATCCTCGAGCGGGGCCAGATCGTCCACCGGGGGACGGCCGCCGAGACCGACCAGGCCAGTGTGCGCCAGCGCTACCTGGGAGCGCCGGCCTGACGGGCCACGACCGCAACGTTCGCAGAGGGAGGGAACCGTGGAACCCAAGCGCAGCAAGCTCGGCAACCAGCTGGGGGTGGTGTTCTGCCTGGCGGGACTCGTCCTCGTGTGGGTCGGCTGGAACGGTGCGGCCAGCTACGACCTCGACACCCGGCAGTTCCCGTACCTGATCTCGGGGGGCATCGCCGGGCTGTGCCTCGTCAACATCGGCGTCGGCCTGTTCCTGATGCAGAGCCACCGGGCCGACCGGGCCCGCCTCGAGGAGAACCTGGCCGGACTGAGCCGGATCCTCGAGACGCTCGTCCAGGTCAACGGCGGCGTGGCCAACGGGTCAGCGGCGGAAGGCCTCGTCCTGGCCGGCTCGACGGCGTACCACCGCCCCGCCTGCCACCTCGTCCACAACCACTCGCGGCTGCGGACGATGACGTCGGAGAAGGCCGCCGAGTCGGGGCTCTCCCCCTGCCGGTCGTGCAAGCCGGAGCCCGCCGCCATCCAGCTGCCGAACTGAGCGGCCGGCCGGCTCAACTCTCGATCACGGCGAACCGGTAGTGGCCGTAGCCGTCGTCGACGTCGTCGGGGACGGCCCGGAGCCCGGCCTCGACCTCCCGCCGCACGATCCGGCGGATGTCGGCCGTCCGGAAGCTGCCCAGGCGCTCGGAGCGGGACTCGATCTGGGCCCGGCTCCGGGGCGACGAGAAGAACGTCGTCATCGGCCCTTCCTGGACGTAGCCGTTGGCGCCGTGGATCACTTCCGTCACTTCGTCGCTCAGCACCACCTCGTACACCACTGAACTCACCATGCACTGACGGTACGACGGGACGCCTGTGGATAAACAGCAGGATCATCCTGTGGATACTGTGTGCATAAGTGGCGGTTGGGGAGACACATTTTGCCACCGGTCGTGGTCGCGGTAACGTTCTGGGTGAAATGAACAGAAACGCCGCTTCCCCCGGGTCCTTCCTCCGCCGCACGATGGCCGCCCTCGTCGTCCTCGTGGCCGGTGTGGCGGTGGTCAACGTCAGTGGCAGCAGTGCGGATCCGACGCTGCCATTGCCCCTCCCGGCGCTGCCCGGCCTGCCGTCGGTGGCGCCGCCGGTCGAGGCCGGTCCGGCCGAACCGGGCGCCCTGTTCGGCGCCTACGTCCAGGGCACCGGCAACGACGCCTCGGTGCAGATGGCGGCCGTTGCGAGCCGCGAGCGCGACCTCGGCCGGCGCCTGGCCATCGACCACCACTTCTATCCCTGGGAGAAGGAGTTCCCCACCGCCCGGGAGCAGGCCGACCTCCGGGCCGGGCGCATCCCGCTCATCTCCTGGAACGGCACGCTCAACCTCGGCATCGACCTCGGCCTGGAGGACGAGCTCATCACGGCCCGGGCCGACGCGGTGAAGGCCCTGCCGGGCAAGGTGATGATCCGCTGGATGTGGGAGATGGACGGCCGGCGCAAGGCCGACGACTCCGGCCACCCCGCCCTCTACGTGGCTGCCTGGCGCCACATCCACGACGTGTTCGCCGCCGAGGGCGCCACCAACGTGCAGTGGGTGTGGTGCCCCAACGCCACCGCCTTCGCCGACGACCGCAACGCCCCCGCCTACTACCCCGGCGACGAGTACGTCGACTGGATCTGCGCCGACGGCTACAACTGGGCCCCGGGCCGCAACGGCGACCAGTGGCGCAGCTTCGCCAGCATCTACGGCGCCTTCTACAACTGGGGCCTGGCCCACCACAAGCCGCTGATGGTGGGCGAGTTCGGGGCCCAGGAACGGAACCCGGGCGACAAGGCGGCCTGGCTCACCGAGGCCCGGGAAGCGCTGAAGACGCAGTACCCCGGCATCAAGGCCGTCCTCTACTTCGACGCCAACCACGACTACGACTGGCGGGTCTCGACCTCGCCGGAGTCGCTGGCCGCCTTCCGCGACATGGCCAACGACCCCTGGTTCACCCCCGACCCCCGCCCGATGCTGGCCGCCGCCTCCGCCGCTCCGGCGACGCCCGGGGTGCCGATCCCGATCCCGCCGCTGCAGTTCCTGCCCCAGAAGGCGCCCAACGTTCCGCCGCAGCCGCCCAAGGCGCCCCAACCGCCCGACGCCCCCGACCCGACCGACCCGGGCTGAGCGGGTACCCGCCCGCCTCGATGTGAGGCCGGGCCGGGGCCGAAGGTCCACCCGGGATCATCTGCCGGGCGCACCGCCGGGGGTGGTTCGATCCCGGTGTGACGAGACGGTGGTGGTTGACCCTGGGGCTCGCCGCGGCGCTGATGGCGCCCGCCCTGCCGGCGGTGGCCGCCCCGGCGGCGGCCCCGCGTTCCTTCGACTTCGGCGCCATCGGCGACACCGGCTTCACCACTGACGCCCGGGCCCGCTTCCCCGGTCTGGTGGCCGACATCAACGCCGCCGGGCTGGCCTTCTCCGTCCACGACGGCAACATCGGCGCCGACCCCGACGCCTGCCGCGATTCGTTCTACGCCGATACCCTGCAGCGCTTCGACCGCTTCGACGCCCCGCTGGTGTACACGCCGGGCGACAACGAGTGGCTCAACTGCAAGACCGAGGGGATGGACCCCGTCCGCCGCCTGGCCGCCCTGCGCCGCACCTTCTTCGCCACCGACCGCTCTCGGGGAGCGAGGACGCTGCGACTGGAACGCCAGACCCCCGACTATCCCGAGAACGCCCGCTGGCGCTACGGGAACGTGACCTTCGCCGCCCTCCACGTCGTCGGCAGCCACGACGACCTCGACGCGCCGGAGTTCGCCCCCCGCCGCCAGGCGGTGATCCGCTGGCTGGAGCAGACCTTCGACGCCGCCAAGCAGGACAACAGCGCGGCGGTGGTGCTCGTCTGGCAGGCCGACCCCTTCTTCCAGCAGGACGTTCCGGCCTACAACAACCTCCGGGGGGCGCTGCGGGCGGAGACGATGGCCTTCCGCAAGCCCGTCCTGCTCATCCACGGCGACAGCGGCCGGTTCGGCCTCGACCAGCCGATGGTGGCCCCCAACGGCACGACGGTGACCAACTTCACCCGCCTCCAGACCTTCGGCCCGGCCGACGCCGACTGGGTGCGGATCACGGTCGATCCCTCGACCCGGGCGGTGTTCTCGTTCCGGGCCGAGATCCCGGCCGGAGGGCCGGTCGCCCCCGAGCCCGGCGCCCCCTGCGGTACCCGGGCCGCCCCGCCGGCCCGTTGGGACCACGTCATCTGGATCTGGATGGAGAACAAGGAGCGCGACGGCGTCCTCGACAACCCGGCCGCCCCGTTCGAGACGGCCCTGGCCGAGGCCTGCGGGTCGGCCCGCCAGTACTCGGCGGTGGGCAGCCCCAGCCTGCCCAACTACCTCGCCGCCACATCCGGGCACACCTTCGGCGTGACCGACGACGCCCCGCCGGCCGATCACGGCATCAGCGCCGACAACCTGTTCCGCCAGGTGCGGGCGTCGGGACGGGCGGCCCGCAGCTACCAGGAGGACATGCCCCGCAACTGCGTGCTCGACCCCCGGGCCGGCCTCTACGCCGTCAAGCACAATCCCGGCGCCTACTACAAGGGCGGCGACGACCGGGCAGCCTGCCGGCGCGACAACGTGCCCCTCGGCAGCACCGCCGCCGGGGCCCTCGCCTCGGCCCTCGACGACGGCTCGCTGCCCGCCTTCTCGTTCATCACGCCCAATATGTGCAACGACACCCACGACTGCCCGGTGAAGCGGGGCGACGTGTGGCTCTCGGCCTGGCTGGGCCGGATCCTGTCCAGTTCGACGTACCGGGCCGGCTCCACCGCCGTCTTCCTGGCCTGGGACGAGCCGGGGATCATCCCCCACCTCGTCATCAGCCCCTCGACCCGGCCCGGGACCACCGTCGACACGCCGTTCGACCACTACTCGCTGCTGCGGACCACCGAGGAGATGCTGGGCATCAAGACGTTCCTCGGCCGGGCCGCCGGCGCCCGCAGCATGCGCTCCGCCTTCCGGCTCTAGGAGCTAGGACGACTTGGCGTAGTCGACCATCGCCGGAGAGAAGTCGACGCCGACCCAGGGCTCGTCGCCGACGACCCACCCGTCGTGACCCGGGTCGATCGAGTAGGCGTCACCGGGGTTGATGTCGATCTCCGTCCCGTCGTCCTGCCGGACCCGGAGCTGGCCCGAGATGGCGTAGCCGTTGTGCGCCACCTGGCAGCTGCCGGTGCCGGCGATGGGCTTCACACAGTCCGACCACCGCCAACCCGGCTGCATCGTCGAACGGGCGACCGTGGTCGATCCGACGGTGACGACCTCGACCCGGCCCTTGTCGAACTCCCGCACCTCGCTGGCCTTGTCCACACTGCTGCTCCCGGCCATGGTGGCCTCCTGTCTGCTCGTCCCGGCGGGCGCCATGCCCGCCCTCTCCCGGAGATCCTGGGGTCGGCCGCTTCAGGACCGCTCTCGGGACGCTTCAGGCCCGTCCGCCACCCCCGCCGCTCACCCGCCGACCGTCGTAGATTTCGTCGCCGTGGAGTTCCGGATCCTCGGGCCGTTGCAGG
>DASYFF010000005.1:0-13237 GCA_036498605.1 Acidimicrobiia bacterium
CGTGGGGCCGCCTGCATCAACACCGCCGGCGAGAAGGTCTGGCCCGACGAGGTCGAAGCGGCGCTCAAGAACCACGCCGACGTCTTCGACACGCTAGTTGTGGGCGTGCCCGACGAACGGTTCGGTGAGCGGGTCGTCGCCCTCGTCGAACCCCGCGACGGCACCACGCCCGACCCGGAAACCATCATCGCCCACGCCCGTCGGGCCGTCGCCGGCTACAAGGCTCCCCGGACCGTGATCACCGTTGACAGGATCCGGCGATCGCCGGCCGGCAAACCCGATTACGCCTGGGCCCGGGCCAAGGCCGCGGCGGAGGCGGAGGCGGAGGCCCTCGCCGATCAGCAGTAGGGCCTCGCGCTTCGGCGGCCCGATCGGACCGCCGCAGCGCTTCTCCTCACTTCGGGGGCATCCTGATGCCGCCGTCCACCCGGATGGTCTCGCCGTTCACGTAGTCGTTGGTGAGGCACTCGACGACCATCGAGGCCAACTCGTCGGCCCCACCGAGGCGGTGGGGGAACAGGACGCTCTGGCCGAGCTTGGCCTTGAACTCCTCGGCCTGGGGGTGGCTGTCATAGATCGGGGTGTTGATCAGGCCGGGGGCGATGGTGTTGACCCGGATGCCCTGCGCAGACAGGTCCCGGGCGGTCGTGAGCGTCATGCCGATCACACCCGCTTTCGAGGCCGAGTAGGCAACCTGGCCGATCTGGCCGTCGTAGGCGGCCACCGAGGCGATGTTGACGATGGCGCCCCGGGTGCCGTCGGCGTCCACCGGATCGCTCTTGGCCATGGCCGCCGCGGCCAGCCGCAGACAGTTGAAGGTGCCGATCAGGTTCACCCGCAGCACGCGTTCGAAGTACTTGAGCGGGAGAGGGTTGCCGTCCCGGCCGACGGTCCGCCCGGGCGTGCCGATGCCGGCCGAATTGACGAGCGAGCGCAGCGGGGCTATCTCCACGGCCGCTTCGACGGCAGTCCGCACCGCCTCTTCGTCGGCCACGTCGGCCCGGACGTACAGCCCGCCGAGCTCCGAGGCCAAAGCCTCGCCGAGGTCGTCGTTCAGGTCGATCAGCACGCAGCGGGCGCCTCGCTTCGTGAGGGCCCGGGCCGAGGCGGCCCCGATGCCCGAGGCGCCGCCGGTGATGATGGCGGAAGTTCCGGAGATCTCCATTGCGATGCTCCTCCTGTGGTCAGACGAATGTGTTGGGCTCGCCCCGTCAGCCGCGCCGGATGAGCGTGCCGGTGCCGAGACCGCCGCCGCAGCACATGGAGACGAGGGCGTGCTCGCCGTCGGTGCGCTCGAGTTCGTGGACGGCCTTGGTCACGAGGATCGACCCGGTCCCGCCGAGCGGGTGGCCGATGGCGATCGCCCCACCGTTCGGGTTGACCCGGGCCAGGTCGGGCTGGAGCTCCCGCTCCCAGGCCAGGACCACCGCGGCGAACGCCTCGTTGACCTCGAAGATGTCGATGTTGTCGACCGTGAGCTTGTTGTCGGCCAGCAGTTTCTGCGTCGCCGGGATCGGTCCGGTCAGCATGAGCGCCGGGTCGCACCCCACCAAGCAGGCGTCGAGAATCGTCGCCCTGGGGGCGACCCCGAGTGCGTCCGCCTTCTCCCTCGTCATGAGCAGCAGGGCACCGGCCCCGTCGGCGATCTGCGACGACGTGGCGGCGGTGTGAGCGCCGTCCGGCCGGCCGGTGGGCTTGAGGGAGGCCAACCCTTCGAGCGTCGTCTCCCGGATGCCCTCGTCGCGCTCCACCCGGTGCGTAGTACCGGTCGGCTTGCCCCCATCGTCGAGGTCGGGGGCGTCGACGGGCAGGATCTGGGTGTCGTAGCGGCCCTCCGCCCAGGCCAGGGCAGCCCGGTCCTGTGACAGCTTGCCGAACTCGTCGCAGTTCGCCCGGGTGATCCGCCACTGCTCCGCCAGGCGCTCCGATGCCTCGAACTGCGTCGTGTACTCATGGTGCTGCCAGTACCGCTTGTTGATCATCTTGCCGAACGACTGGTCCTTCGTCGTCGCCCCCATGGGCACCCGGCTCATGATCTCCACGCCGCACGCCACCGCGCTGTCGACGACGCCGGAGGAGATGAGCGCGTAGGCCAAGGCCACTGCCTGCTGGGACGACCCGCACTGGGCGTCGACGGTCGTCGCCGCCACCTCGATGGGCAGCCCCGCCGCCAGCCAGGCGTTGCGGGTCAGGTTCATCGCCTGCATCCCGACCGGGGCCACACAGCCGCCCACCACCTGGCCGACCTCGAGCGGATCCACCTCCGACCGCACGAACAGCTCCCGCTGGACGGCGCCGAGCAGGTCCAGAGCATGCATCGTGGACAGCCCGCCGTTGCGGCGCCCGATGGGCGTCCGCACGGCCTCGACGATCACGACGTCCCGCACGCGACCCTCCTCTCCGACTGGTTCGACACTACTCTGACATACTGTATTGCTCGTTACAAGTTGTTGCGATACAGTCATCTTCAGAACGAGTAAGGGAGCCGCCCATGACCACCTACCAGGAACCAGTCGACATCGACGCCGACGCCGGAGACCGCCAGTTCGCTGTCATCACCGACTCGGCCCTCGACAGCCTGCGCCGGCTGATCGGCACGCCGATCGCCGACACCGTCGAGCCGTGGTGCTACGAGGTGACCCGCGACAACATCCGCCACTACGCCCATGGCATCGGCGACGACAACCCGCTGTGGTGCGACCCGGCCCATGCCGCCGCCACGACCTACGGCCGGCTCGTCGCCCCGCCGAGCTTCGTGTTCGCCCTCAGCCGCATCCTCTCGGGCTACGTCGGCGGACTGCCCGGCATCCACGCCATGTGGGCCGGCGCCGACCTCACCTGGCACCGGCCGCTCCTCGTCGGGACCGAGGTCCGCACCACCGCCTACCTCAAGGACCTCGTCGAGCACCAGACCCGCTTCGCCGGCCGGGCCTTCCAGCAGATCTACCACGTCGAGTTCAGCGACGCCGACGGCACCCCGCTCGTCAGCGGCGACTCCTGGTGCTTCCGCACCGAGCGCGACACCGCCCGGGAGCTCGGCACCAAGTACGACGAGGCCAAAGCCCGGCAGTCGATGCAGTACACCGAGGCGCAGCTCAAGGAGATCTTCGACCACTACGAGGCCGAGGAGGTCCGAGGGGCCGAACCGCGCTACTACGAGGACGTGTCGGTGGGTGACGAGCTGCCGCCGATCGTGAAAGGCCCCATGACCGTCACCGGGTTCATCGCCTTCGCCCAAGGTTGGGGCGGGCTGTACATCCGGGCCAACAAGCTCGCCTGGAAGCAGCTGAAGAAACATCCCGGTCTCGGAATCCCCAACCGGTTCGGCGTCCCCGACGTCCCGGAGCGGGTCCACTGGGAAGAGGACCTCGCCACCGCCGTCGGTACCCCGGGCGCCTACGACTACGGCCCGGAACGCTGCTCGTGGCTCACCCACCACCTCACCAACTGGATCGGCGACAGTGGATTCCTCCTGCGCCACCAGACCAAGATCCGCCACCACAACATCGCCGGCGACTGGATCCTCATCACCGGCCGGATCACCGGCAAGACGATCGACGACCAGGGCCGAGGCGTCGTGACGGTCGACCAGGAGGCCCGCAACCAGCACGGCGATCTCTCGGCCATCGGTTCCGGAACCGTCGTCCTGCCCATGCGAAGCTAGGCGGATGACGGTCACCCGCCCCAGCGGGCACGAACTTGATGCACCGCCCTGGAGCCGAGTGGAAGGGACGTTGCTCTCCACCGCCCGGGCGGTCCGTCGCGCCTACGACGCCGCCCTCACCGAAACTGGCGTCAACTTGTCCGAAGCCAGCGTCCTCGCCCATCTCCAAGACGGCGGCCCGCTCACCCAGACCGAACTCGCCCGGCGCATCGGTACCGGGCGGGCCCGGATGGGCGCCTGGATCGACGGCCTCGTCGCCAAGGGAGCGGTCATCCGTGAAGCCGACCCACAGGACCGCCGCGTCTGGAACGTCGCGCTCACGCCCGGGGGACAGGCTCTCTGGGAGGAAACCGTTCGCGTCGACCGCTCAATCCGACGCATCCTGCGGGCCGGCAGCACAGCTGAGGACCGAGCTCGCCTCGACGCCCTCCTCACCTTGATCAACCGAAACGCCGACGCACTCGTAAATGCCCAATCGAGTCGGTGACTGAGATTCGACGCAGGCCTGCCGTTCGGCGGTTACAAGCCTCGCCGTCCACAAAGACGGGCGTTTGCGTGGTCAGGGCGAACAGGCGGCCGCCGCCCAGGTGCGGGCGGGCAGAGGCAGGGCCCGACGCACGAGGGTCAGATGGAGAACTCGAAGCCGCCCGCACAACCCGACCTGGCAAAAAGCTATGCCAAATCTATGCCACGCAGAAGGCCGGCTCCCTGAGCGGAAACCGGCCTTGACCTGCTCTTTCGATGGTGGCGGGGGAGGGATTTGAACCCTCGACCTTCGGGTTATGAGCCCGACGAGCTACCAGACTGCTCCACCCCGCGGCGCACGGATCAACATAACACGAGCCGACGGGGAACGGAACCGCGGGCGGCGCCGTCGCTACGATCGGTGGCGTGGAGCAGAGCGCCCTGGTCGAGGAGGTCGGGCACCGCCTGGCCCGGGCGGGCCTGCGGTGGACTGGGGGGCGACGAGCGGTGGTCGACATCTTCGAGTCGGCCCAGGCGCCGCTGTCGATGCAAGACCTCCAGGACCGGGCCCGGGCGGCCCGGGTGCCGCTGTCGTCTCTGTACCGGATCGTGAGCGACCTGATCGGGGCCAACGTCCTGGTGAAGCTGGAGTTCGAGGAGGGTTTCGCCCGCTTCGAGCTGGTGGAGGAGCTGGCCCGGCACCATCACCACCTCGTCTGCGTGGAATGCGGCACGGTGGAGGACTTCGAGGGCCCCGGGCTCCCCGACCTGGAGCGGGCCGTCGACGACGCCATGCGCTCCATCGTGCGCCGGCACCGCTTCAGCGTCCGCAACCACCGGCTCGACTTCTTCGGCACCTGCGCCGCCTGCACCGGTCCGTGACGGGCGGTGCCGGAGCGGAATACCCCCCGTAAGCGGGGGTAAACGGCTCCGGCACCGGCAACCCGGCGTTGTGAAAAGTCAGTCGGCGGCCACGACGACCGCGGCACCCGGGAAGAGCTCGGCGGCCATCTCCCGAGCTGCCTCGTCGGACGGGTCGCCGACCCAGCCGGCGGCCTCGGCGCCCGCCGCTCGCAGCGCCACCACGGCCGCCCCCACGGCGGCGGCGTCGGGCCCCGCCACGAGCACGGCGACGCCCGTCCCGACCAGCATCTGCGCGGCCGGCGGGGCGGCGATCACGACCTTGTCCACCAGACCTTCCCTCTGCCCCTTTCCGGGCGGCTTGTGCGTTGCAGGGAGCCTAGGGACCTGCCGATATTCAGACACACATGCGTTTCGAGGAAATGGCCTACCGCGACGGGGGACAAGCGGTCACGATCCCCTTCCACCGCACCCTCACGGTGCTCGGTGGACTCGACGCGGACCTCCGCCGCCGCTTCGCCGACCGGGCCGTCGCCGTCCTGCGGGGCCAGAACGCCGCCGGCTCGGGGACGAGCCTCGTCTTCGTCGACGGCTCCGGCAGCCGGGTGCACCTGGTCCGCGACCTCCGGGGCGACACGACCGTCACCGACCTCGACAGCGGAGAGGACCTCGCCGAATCGCTGGCCGACTCGTTCGGGCAGATCGACTGGCTCCGCCTCGTCGGCCTGGCCTCGGCCGAACTGCTGCTCCTCAGCCCGGTGCACTTCGAGCGGGACAGCGCCCGTCCCCATGAGCCGGCCGCCGCCCCCACCGCCTCGCCCGACAGCGACGAGCTGGCCGAGGCCCGCGCCGTGTTTGCCCAGGTGGAGGTGGAGTACCAGCAGGTCGCCGGCCGCCACCGGCGGGTCGAGGAGCTGCGGATCGCCGTCGCCCGCCTCGACGAGGACATCCGGCTGGCCGACGACCGCGCCGCCCGCCGCCGCTTCGACGACGCCGCCCGGGCCGTCGCCCGCCTCGAGGCCGAGCTGTCCCTGCTCAACGGCGCCGAGCCGGCTGAGCGACGGCTGGCCGAGGCGGCCGTCGCCGCCGTCCGGCTGGCGGCCGAGCACCGCGGGGCCGTCCAGACCCTCGACGAGGCCCGGGAGGCCTTCGGGGACCGGCGCCGCCTCGACCATCGGGCCCTCACCCGGGCCCTCGGCCTCCCCGCCGACATGCCCGCCGACCTCGAGCGGCTCCAGGCCGAGTTCCTGACCGCCGCCCGGCGACGGGCCGACCTGGTCGCCCGCCTCGACGCCGGCGCCGCCTCCGACCTCCCCGCCCCTTCTGCGCCGTGGGTCATCACCCTGGCCCGCCAGCCCCACGTCAACGAGCTGTGGGACCGGGCCGAGCGGGCCACCGCCGCCCGCACCCGGGCCGCCGAGCTGTCGATGGGCCTGGGCGGCTCCGGCCGCCACGGCGACCTGGTGGCCGAGATGGAGGCCACCCACCAGGTGGTCGAGGAGGCCGAACGGGAGCTGGCCGGCGCCCGCGTCAAGCCGCTGGCCGTGGCGGCCAAGCGCCGCCTGGCCCAGGCCCGCGAGGCGGAGCAGGCCGTGCTGGCCAGGGCCGGCTTCGTCAGCTGGCTGGCCTTCCAGATGCGCCGCATCGACGTGCTCCTCGAGCCCGACGCCGTGGAGGCGATGCGGGTGGCCGAGATCGAGCACCAGGTGGCGGCGGTGGCCTGGGCCGAGCTGGCCGGCGACGTCGACCCCGAGGCGGCCCTCGCCGTCCGGTCCGAGATCGAGCGCTACGCGACCGAGATGGCCGACGCCGAGCACCGGGTCGAGGCCACGGACCTGCTCCACCGGGAACTGGCCGAGGACGCCGAGCCCGCCGCCAACGCGGCCCGGGCCGCCCTCCTCGAGGCCTGCCGCCCCTTCGACGTGGAGCCGGAGCACGCCGTCTCCGAGGTCGCCGCCATCGTGTCCGAGGCCCGCCACGCCCGGCTCCAGCAGACCCTGGAGGAGGCCGAGGCCGCCCAGCGCCGCATCGAAGCCGAGCTGGAGACCGAGCTGGCCGCCGCCGGCCGCCCGGGCCCCGGCCACCTGGCCGCCCGCCTCGAGGCCGTCACCGGGCTGGCGTCGGCCGCCGCCCTCCACCTCGAGGCCACCCTGTCGAACCGCAGCCTCGAGGAGGTCGAGTCCGACCTCGTCCGGGCCCGGGCCACGCTCAGCCGCCTGGCCCGCCCCGAGTGGGAGAACCTCCCGGCCCCGTCGACCTTTCCGGCCAACGATTTCGGCGACGCCGAGGCGGAGGACGGGGTCGACCGGGTCGGCCGCCTCGTCGAGGAACGGGTCCGGCTGCTGGCCGAGACCGACACGGCCGGGCGGGACCTGCCCGACATCGACCGCCTGGCCGACCGCCGCGAAGCGCTGGCCCGGCGGGTCACGATCCTCGAGTCGTCGGCCGGGACCGGCCCGGCGCTCGTCGCCGCCGAGGAGGCGGAGATGGTGCTCCTCGGCCGCTTCGCCCAGACCCGGCGGATGGGGCCGGAGGCCGAACCGGTGCCCGTCCTCGTCGACGACGCCCTGGCCGCCTTCCCCCGTCACGAGAAGTGGCGCCTGCTCGACCTCCTGACCCGCCTCGGCGAGGCCAGCCAGGTCGTCTACCTGACCGACGACGAGGAGACCCTCGACTGGGCCCGGAGCCGGGCGGTCAACGGTGCGATCGGCCTGCTGGCGGCTGGCCCCACCCCCGAGGTCGCCGCAGTCTGAGCACTACCGGCCATAGACGGGGATCATCACCGCCCGGGCCAGCGTGTTGAACGTGGTCATGAACCCGACGATGGCCGGCGCCACGTCGGAGTTGATGTCGAGGTGGTCGGCGCCGAGGGCGTGGACGGCGAAGACGTAGCGGTGGTCGCCGTGGCCCTCGGGCGGCGCGGCGCCGCCGAAGTCCTTGCTGCCGTAGTCGTTGCGGACGTGGGTGGCGCCCTTGGGCAGTCCCTCCATCGACCCGCTGCCCGCCCCGGGCGGGAGCTCCGTCACGTCGCCGGGGATGTCGTAGAGGACCCAGTGCCAGAACCCGCTGCCGGTCGGGGCGTCCGGGTCATAGCAGGTGACGACGAAGCTCTGCGTCTCGGGCGGAGCCCCCTCCCACCGGAGGTGGGGTGACGAGTTGCCGCCGGACACGCCGAATCCGTTGTAGACCTGCGCCTCGGACAGCTTCTGGCCGTCGGCCATGTCGTCGCTGGTGACGGTGAAGCTCGGCACCTTGGGCAGGAAGTCGTAGGGCAGCGGCGGGCGGTCGGGCATCGTGTCCTCCCAACGTTGTCGGCTAGCGGAGCGGGCGGGCGCCAAGCCTAGGGTGCAGCCCATGACCTCTGCTGCCCGCCGGTTGTGGCCGGCCTTCGAGACCTACCACGCCCACATCTACTTCGTACCCGAAGCGGCCGAGGCGTACCGGGAGCTCGGCCTCAAGGGCGGGTGGATGGGCTACTTCGCCTCCCGGGCGGCCGCCCTCGGCCCCGCCTCGCCGGGGCTCGTGACCGCCGTCTTCTTCAACTTCCACCCGGCCATGGTGGCCAGGGCGCTGCCCGACGCCTGGGCGCTGGCTTCCCCCGACGACGTCCTCGCCGCCCGGCTGCGGACCGCCGACGTCGCCCTGCGCCGCCTCATCCCCGACCATGTCGGCGGTGCCGGGGAGGCCGAGGCGGCGGCGCTGGCCCGGGAGGCGGCCGAGGCCCCGGCCCTGGCCGGCCGGCCGCTGTTCGGAGCGCTGCGGTCGCTGCCCTGGCCCGAGGCGCCGCACCTCCAGCTCTGGCACGCCTGCACGTTGCTGCGGGAGCACCGGGGCGACGGCCACGTCGCCGCCCTGACCGCCGCCGGCCTCGACGGCGTCGAGGCCCACGTGACAGTCGCCGCCACCGGGTCCGAGCGCCTCGGCGGAGGCAGGTACAGCTCCCGAATCCCCCGGGAAACGCTGCAGAGCAACCGGAAGTGGAGCGACGACGACTGGGCGGCGGCCGAGGACCGGCTGCGGGCCCGGGGCTGGCTCGACGCCGCCGGGGCCCTGACCGACGCCGGACGGGCGGGGCGGGGCGAGGTCGAGGCCCGCACCGACGCCCTGGCCGGGGAGCCGTGGCGGGCGCTCGGCGCCGAGCGGACCGAGCGGCTGCTCGAGCTGCTGAGCCCGATGGCCCGAGCCATCAACGAAGCCGGCGGCGTCCCCGTCCCCAACCCGGTGGGCGTGCCCGCCCCGTAAGCGTCACCGCCTCGGTGCTAGCGCTGCTTCTGCAGCGCTCGCCACTCCTTCTTGACGGCCCGCTTGAGCTCGTCCTTGCTCATGTGCGAGCGGCCGGCGATGTCGAGCTGCTGGGCCATCTCGTAGAGCTCCTCCCGGCTGAGCTCGTCGATGTCGACGTCCTCCTGCGCCGGGCGCGGGGCGGCGCGGCGCGACCCGTTCCCATTGCTGACGGCGGCGCTCTCCGCCGTGGTCGGGCCGTCGGTGTGGGAAGACCGCTCCCGCAGGTCGATCTCGGTGGCCTCGGCCACCAGGACCCGCCGGGAGATCTTGGTGAACCAACGTTCACCAAACAGGCCACCGATCACCGATCCGAGGAACATGCCGCCCAGGGAGGCCAGGCCGGCCGCCGACCAGATGTGGCGCCACTCCTCGCCTGTGGTCGGAATGCCGAAGCTGCGGAGGGTGTCGGTGACGACCTTCACGTCCTTGGGCTTGGCCAGGTTGCGGACGAGCACCGCCACCGCGCCGACGATCACGATGCTCGACACGAACAGCACCACACCGTGGGCGACGCCCCGCCGCCAGGCCATCCGGCCGGTGACGTAGCCGGCGAAGAGGTAGGAGGCGAACAGCAACCCTCCGAGGAGCAGCCCGCCCCGGGTGCCGAACGTGCCCCAGCCCTTCGTCAGGTCGAGCGACGAGCTGTTGTGGTGCAGGACCGCCACGGTCACGCCGAACAGCAGGGCGAAGGAGGCGTAGCCCACGAGCACGCCGGCCAGCACCGACAAAGGTGACAGGGGTCCGGCGCAGGCAACCCGGGCGAGCCGGGACCGTGTCCTGGAATCCTCGACGGCGGTGGTGGCCATGGGAACGCCTCCCGGGGGTAGATCGGTCACGTACCGCGTTGATGCCCGCTGACGTGGCGGTTCAATCTCCCCGGGGAGGGGCAAACAGTGCGATTAGAGGCGAACGGGTTCCGGCCGGGCCGGGGCGTTGAGGGCCGCCCGCTCCAGGACGTCGCTGATCTCGTCGCCCACCAGCTCGTTGCGCTCCAGCAGCGCCGCCACCAGCGGCTCGAGCAGGTGGCGGTGCTCGGCCAGCAGCCGGCGGGCCGTCTCCTTGGCCTCCAGCAGAAGGACCTCGACGCGCTTGCGCCCTTCCTCGTTGCTCAGCACCTTCGACACGATGCCCGCCGCCAGCGGGCCCGACTCCACGGCCTCGAAGGAGACCAGGGTCCCGCCCATGCCGAACGAGCCGACCATCTGGGCCGCCACCGTGGTGGCGTAGGACAGGTCGCCGGCCGGGCCGGTCGACGCCGCACCGAAGGCCAGCTCCTCGGCCACCATGCCGCCGAAGGCGATGGCGATGAGGCCCTTCAGCTCTTCCTCGGTCGTGGTGAAGCGCTCGTCGGGGTCGGAGTGGGCCAGCAGCCCCAGCGCGCCGCGCCGCTTGATGATCGACAGCACCTCGAGGTTGCGGTTGCTGACCAGGTGGGCCACGACGGCGTGCCCGCCCTCGTGGGTGGCGATGCGGAGCTTCTCGCTCTCGGTGTACTCCACCGGCTGCTTGAGACCGATCTCCTCGGTGAACTTGGCCTGCTGCACGTCGGTCCAGGTCATGGCCGAGCGCCCGTCCCGCAGCGCCCACACCAGGCCCTCGTCGAAGAGGTGCTCGATCATGACCGGCGAGTAGCCCGACGTCATGGCGGCCAGCGCGGCGCGGCGGTCGCCCCGGTCGAGCTCGGGCTCGTGGGCCTTGCGCGCCAGGTAGTAGTCGATGATCTCCCGCCGGCCCGAGCGGTTGGGGAGGTCGAAGTGGATGGAGCGGTCGAAGCGGCCGGGGCGCAGCAGCGCCGGGTCGAGGTCGTCGGCCCGGTTGGTGGCCCCGATGATGAGGACGTTGGCCGGGGTCGAGCGCCGCTTCGACAGCTGGCGCTGGTCGGGCAGCCAGTTGTTGAGCCGGTCGACGACGAAGCCCTGGAGCTTCTCGGACCGGGTCGGGTGGTCGAAGCTCTGCAGCTGGATCAGCAGCTCGTTGACGATGCCGGCGACGCCCTCCCGGCCCTGGGAGCGCGACACCGTGGTGGCGGCCAGGCTGGCCGCCCCGTCGGCCGGCGTCATGCGCATCCCCGCCCGGGAGGCGGCGATGGCGTCGATCTCCTCGATGAAGCCGACTGCGCCGCCCTCGGCCCGAGCCGCCTTGCGCAGCTCCTTGAAGTACGACCGGATCTTGCGGTTGGTCTGGCCGTAGTACATCGACTGGAACGCCGACGACGACACGTAGAAGAACGGCACGCCGGCCTCCTTGGCCAGCGCCTTGGCCATGTAGGTCTTGCCGGTGCCGGGGGGTCCCTCGAAGAGGATGCCCCGCCGGGGCGTGCCACCCATCGTCTCCCGGAAGGTCTTGAAGCCGAGGAACAGGTTGAGGGTGCGGGTGACCTCCTCGAGGACGACGTCCGACCCCTTCACGTCGGCGAAGCCGATCTCGATCTCGGACGGGCGGAACCGCACGTGGGGCGACTTCCCGGCCAGCGCCAGGGGGAGGATCAGCACGACGGCGAACATGCCGACGAGGAGGATCTGAGGCAGCATCGCCGCCGCGCCGCCCGACAGGTGGGGCCAGGCCAGGTTCACCGGGTCGCCGGTCAGCTGCCGGTACCACAGCCAGACGGCCAACGGCCCGAACACGGCGAAGGACCGGGTGATGCGGCGCTGCCGGTTCCGTTCCCGCAGGCGGGCGACGTCGGCCTGGCCGCGACCGATGACGCCGGTCTGACCGAGAGGCGTGACTTCAGCCATTGGCTACCCTTCCCTTCCGTATGCCGGACATGTGGGTGAGTGGGAGGGGCGGCGACGCCACGGCGCGCCACGAGGCCAGGGTTAGTTTCGACCTCCTGTCTCCCGCACCTTGTCCTATGACGCCGCTGCGGAGCCGGTTTGCCCGTCCGGCGGGGAGATCCGCCCCCACTGGCGGCACTTGGCCGCTCCGGGCCCGGCCCGTCCGGTGACGGCCTCCCCTCCCCCTCTGCCCCGCTTCGACCAGGGCCTGCTGGCCCTGCTCCTCGTCACCGGCTTCGTCTTCTCCGCTCCCGAGGTCATCCCGATCGTGGCGATCGTGGCCGGGGTCTCGGCGGTGAAGCCGGAGACGTCGCCGGTGCCGCGGCTGATCACCCTGCTGGTCGAGAACCGCTTCGGCGCCGACGCCGTCGAGACGCTGCGGGCCGACGGCTACCCGCCGCCGTGGCGGGCGTCGGCCGCCCTGCTGGCGGCGATCCTGGCCGTCGGGACACTGGTGTGGCTGGTCGGCGACGCCGGCGTGGCCTGGGCCTTCGCCCTGCCGGCGGCGGGCCTGGCCGCCCTGGCCTCCGTCGGCGGCGTCTGCGTCGGCTGCCAACTCCACGCCCGCCGCTCGAACCGGGGCTGAACCCGGCGCCGTCAGCCGACTCGGCGCAGGGCGGTGAGCGTGGCGGGGACGGTGACGGCGGCGGCGGCCAGTGTGGCAGCCGCCGAAGCGCCGGCGGTGGAGCCGGTGCCGACGATGGCGAGGGCGACGAGGGCGCCGTTGCGGGCGACGGTGGCGGCCGACACCGGCCGGGCGCCGGCCGCCGGAGCGCCGAAGCAGGGGCAGGGAGCGGGGCGCCCGCCGGCCAGGTTGGCCACCACGGCGGCGGTGAAGACGGCCAGCACGGCGATGGCCAGGAAGGCCGGCCAGGCGCTGCCCCGCGCCGCCACCAGCAGCCCGGCCAGCCCCGCCTCCACCGGCGGCAGTATCCGGGCCACGACGGCGCCGGCCGGCACGCCGAAGTCCCCCAGTGCCCGGGCGACCTCCCCCCGATGCGTGATCTTGCTCGCCGCCGACAGGGCGAATGCCGCAGCGAGATCGACGCGGGCCGCGAGCGCCACGGTGGCGCCGACGTCCATCACTACGGCCCGAGCCACCGCGCCGAGGACGGGAACGGGGGGGTCCAGGGGGGGCAGAGCCCCCCCTGGGGCAAGAGGCAAGGGAAGCTGGAATCATCAGCGC
>DASYFF010000006.1:0-6343 GCA_036498605.1 Acidimicrobiia bacterium
CAGTCGCCGGCCAGGCGGCGGGCGACGACGCCGGCGGCGGTGGGCGGGCAGGCCCAGTAGTGACCGGCCTTGGGGCTGGCCCCCCACAGGACCGATATGCAGTCCGCCCCGGCCTCGAGTCCGCCCATGCCGCGGTGTCCCCAGGGAGCCATGTCGGCGGCAAGCTGATCGAGGTGACCCGAATGCCATTGCCAGGCGTGGCCGAGCTCGTGGAGGACGGTGTAGCGGAGCCGGCCGGAGTCGGCGAAGGCGGTGGGCCCGATCCAGAGGCTGCTGTCACTGGGATCGTAGATGCCCCAGTGGCAGCAGGCCTGGGGATGGAAGGCGGCATGGATCACGACGCCGGCTCGTCGCCAGTCCCACCCGCTGGAGTCGGCGATCGCCTCGGCCTGCTGGAGCCGGGCCGGCGACGCCGGGGTCTGCTCCTTCGCCGCCGGCCGGACCGGCCTCGCCGCCGAGCGCCGGACGGCGACAGGACGCAGGACTCGGTGCCGCGTCGCCGCTGCGACCTGGGATCCGGTCGATTGGAGGGCGGCCGGGCCGATCGTGACCGCGGCGATGGCGGCGATGGCGGCGACGGAGGCTGCGGTGAGTCGGGTGAGGGTCATCGGTTACGCCGCCTGGGGTGCGGGCGGAGTCGACGCCGGCAGCTGGAGCTGGCAGACGATGACGGAGAGGACGATGACTGGGCTGTCGCCACAGGTCGTCGTGATCACATTGCCGATCGTCCTCCCGACCGGGGGGACGGCCCGGGCGGCGGGAACGGCGAAGCCGGCGAACGCCAGCGCGACCACGCCGGCCGTCAGCGGGATCCGGCGTTTCAGGGCGCGAAGGGCGGACATGGTGGCGAACCTCCTGGTATGGGGGGACGACGGGGGTCGTCAGATGGTGCGGAAGCGGCGAACAGCGAGCGTGGCGGCCAGGGCGAGGATGCCCGCCGACCAGAGGAGGGCGGAGGCGGCCGCGTGCCCGGCCGAACCCGTCCCCTGCGTGAGCGCCCGGAGCGCGTCGACCACCTGGGTCACGGGTTGCACCCGGGCGAAGTCCTGCAACCACCGGGGCATGGCGCTGGTCGAGGTGAAGGTCGACGCCGCGAAGACGAGCGGGAATGTCACCGACATCGCCGTCATCGTGGCCGCTTCGACGTTGCGGATCAGCATGCCCAGCAGGGCGAAGAGCCAGGAGCAGGCATAACCGAAGAACAGCGCGATCCCGATGCCGGCGAGGGAGGGCAGCCAGCCGTTGTGGAACCGGAACCCCATGAGGACGCCGATCCCGATCATGAGCCCCACCGTGCCGGTGAGGCGGACCAGATCGGCCAGCGTGCGGGCGGTCAGGATGGCCCCCCGCTGGGTGGGCAGGGAGCGGAACCGGTCCGTCACACCCTTGGACAGGTCATCGGCCACGCCCGCCGCCGACGAGGAACCGCCGAAGAGCGCCGTCTGGACGATGATCCCGGGGATGAGGAAGTCGACGTACCTCGGATAGCCCGGAACGTGGATCGATCCGCCGAAGACGTAGCGGAACAGCAGGACGAACATCACGGGCATGATGGCGGCCGCCACGACGAGCTCCGGCGTCCGCCGCGAAACCGTGAGATTCCGGCGGGTCAGCACCAGCGTGTCGGACACGAAGGGCCAGACGCCCCGCCGGCGGAGGGCGGGACGGGGCATGACCCCGACCACCGGGTTGGCAACGGACTTGGTGTTCATCGTGCGGCTCCCAGCGGCTCAGGGACGATCTGACGGGTGAGGGTGAGGAAAACCTCGTCGAGCGAGGGGCGACGCACGCCGAGGTCCTCGACGGCGAGCCCGGCGTCCTCGATGCGCCGGGCGGCGGTCAGCAGTGTCGGCACGCGGTCATTGGTCGGCAGGGTGATGCGCTGGGCGCGCCGGTCGGCCACCGGCGGCGCTGAGCCGAGGCCGTCGAGCAGCCCGACGAGGCGGTCGACGTCAGCGGCCCGCCGGGCCCGCACCTCCAGAACGTCGCCGCCGAAGCGCTGCTTGAGATCGTCGGGGCTCCCGGCGGCGATCACGCGTCCCCGCTCGATGACGGCGATGCGATCGGACAGCCGGTCGGCCTCCTCGAGGTACTGCGTCGTCAACAGCACCGTGGTCCCCTCGCGGACGAGCTCGTCGATGAACGTCCAGAGCTCGATGCGGGTGCGGGGGTCGAGGCCGGTGGTTGGTTCGTCGAGGAGCAGCAGGGCCGGGTAACCCACCAGGCTGGCGCCCAGGTCAAGGCGGCGGCGCATCCCCCCGGAGTAGGTGCGCACCGGTCGATCGGCGGCGCCCGTCAGTGACAGGCGCTGGAGCGCGTCGGCGGCGCGCTGCCGGGCCGCCTTCCGTCGGAGGCCGTACAGGCGGCCGACCAGCTCGAGATTCTCACGGCCCGTCAGCGTCTCGTCGACAGCGGCGAACTGTCCGGCGAAGCCGATCAGCGAACGCACGATCGATGCCCGCTGCACGACGTCGGCGCCGGCGATCGTGGCCCGGCCGGCGTCCGGCGCCAGCAGGGTGGCCAGGATGCGCACCAGGGTGCTCTTCCCGGCGCCGTTGCGGCCCAGGAGGCCGAAGACGGTTCCCCGCTCGACCTCGAGGTCGACGCCGGCCAGGGCGACCGTGGCGCCGAAGGACTTCTCGAGGCCCTCGACCCTGATGATCGGTGTATCTGCAACCACGGCGAGCTCCTTCTGCGATCGAGCGGTGTGTGGTGCGAGTCGCTTGCGGCCTACCAAGCTTCGGACAGATCTGGGTTACAGAGAGCTGTCCTCTGGGCCGGTCTCGCCTGGCCGGGAGGACTCAGGATGCGGCGGTGACGGGCTCCACCGTCCGGGCCGGAGGGAACTCCACCCGGGCGAGTTGGAGGAGCGAGGTCGTCGCCAGGCTGGCCGGCTCCGCATGACTGACGAGGGCCACCGGGCAGCAGGGCGAGGAGTCGAGCGCCAGGAACTGGACGCCGGCCACCGCGTAGCGCTGGCGGACGGATTCGGGTAACAGAGCGGCGCCGGCCCCGGCGGCGACGGCCAGCAGGACGTGCTCGGGGCTGGGCTCGGACACCTCGACCAGTGGGGCAGCCACCCCCGCCGTCCGCCAGGCGGTGATCAGGCCATCGAAGAACGCCGGGTTCATGGTGCGAGCCATGACGAGGAGCGGCAGACGCCCGAGCTCCGCCGGGCCGATGGACGGCCCGCCGGCGGCGGGATGGGAGACGTTGAGTGCCACGATCACCCGCTCTTCGCCGAACGGCGTCACCCGCAGGTCGGCGACCGCAGCGGGGAGGCAGACGACGGCGGCATCGAGTCGCCGGTCGCCGACCCGTTCGATGAGCTCCTGGGCCGGCCCGGTCTGGAGCACAACTTCGACGCCCGGTGTGGCGCCGGCGAAGCGCGCCAGGACCCGGGGCAGGGAGGGTGGCACCGCATCGGGCAGATGACCGACGTGCAGCCGGCCGCTGCTCTGGTCCCGCGCCCCCAGTGCAGCCTGCCGGGCCTGAGCCGCCTGGTGCAGCACGCGCCGGGCCTCGACGACGAAGGCCTCTCCGGCCGGCGTCAGCGTCACCCGACGCGCTGTCCGCTCCAGGAGCCGCACGCCCAGGTCCTCTTCGAGTTTGCGCACCTGCTCGCTGACCGCCGGCTGGGCGACATGGAGTCGCTCGGCGGCTCGGTGGAAGTGCAGCTCCTCGGCGACGGCGACGAAGTACCGGAGATTTCGAAAGTCCATGGCCATCCTCACCCTGACGGACACGGGCCGTTGCGACATCACGCGACCGTGTAGTTGCCACCGGACGCGACGACGCGCGGCGGGCGATGCGCCCGCCGCGCGTCGCCGGCGGCTTCTTCGGACGGGTTGGTGGTTACTTGAACTCCGGCCCGCCACCCCAGCACTTCGGGTGCTTGTCGTTGTGGTACGGCCCGGCCGGGCCCCAGGGCCCCAGGGGCCCCATGGGCCCGAGGTTGTACTCGAAGCCGATGCACTCGAGGTTGCCGACCCCACCGACGAGCCCGGGCAGGGAGACGCCGGGGATGGAGGAGAGGTCATTGGGAAGGTTGACGCCGAACTGGGTGCCGACCTGCGCTCCCGGGGCCTCAGCGCCGACGCCCACCCTGGCGGGCGTGGCGGCCTGGGCTTGCATCATCGGGGTGGCAGCCACGGCCAGCAGACCGAACATCGCTCCCAGCCCCAGATAGCGGTTGAGCTTGGACATGTGTTGTGGAACCTCCTGGTGGGGCCGGGCGGCCGGGGTCGCCGTCCGACGAGTGGGTTTGCGGGCGCCTTCCGGCGCACCCCGCCGTGCTGTGACAACCGTCGCATCCGACGGCATCCCCGCCAATGTCCGGAGGGACAGCTGGCGGGACACTTACGTTCAGGCCGGGATCGATGACCTGTCCGTCGATGATGGTGGGGCCGATGTCGACGGAGACGGGCCCGACCTTGGGGGGGACGAATGTTCCCGCGAATGCGGCGTTGATCGAGAGCGCGCTGCCGAGTACCGCGCTGGCCAACAGCGCTCCGGGGCGCCGCCGGATGGAAGTCATGCCGACCCGCTGCCTTCCGGGCTCACCCCGGCCATCTTCATGGCCAGGAACAGCATCAGGAGGTCGTCCGGGTCGTGAGGGTCCCGTCCGCAGAGCTCTCGCACCCGCCGGAGCCGGTACATCACGGTGTTGGGATGGACGTGGAGAATCTCGGCGCTGCGGCGGAGGTTGAACCCCATCTCGACGTAGGTCCGCACCGTCTCGACCAGTGCCGTCCGGTGCCGGAAGTCGTACTCCACGAGAGGGTGGAGCGTGTCGTCCAGGATCCGGCCGACATCGGGGGTGGAACGGGCGATATGGTCGATGAGTACTTCGTCGAGGGACACGGCCCGGCCGCTGACTCCGCTGACGGCGGCCAGATGCGCCGCCTCCCTCGCTTCGGCGTAGGCCAGCGCGATCCCCCCCGGGCCCGGATGCCACCCGCTCACGCCGACCGTCACACCACTGGCGGCGACGGCGAGGGCCACTGCACCGGCCTGCTCCTTGGCACCCTGGATCTCGGCCGGCCCCGACACCGGGTACAGCGCAACCACCTCGGCGTCGCGGGCGCCCATGAGCAACGTACCGCTCGACGGCCGGAGCCGGCTCCGGGCCGTCTCGACCATCCACCGGACCAGCGGCCGCGGGCCGCGAACCGACAGGAGGATGTAGTTATCGGCCAGTCGCACCCCGGCGATGCGGGCCCGGCGGCGAGCCCGGTCGGGATCAGGGTCCGTCCCGAGGATCGCCTCCAGGAGGTCGCGGGGCAGGAGGTGGCCCTCGTCGGAGAGACCCTGGGCTTCCCGAACGTAGGCCTGGGCGGCCACCGTGGAGACGAGGTCGACGTCGGCCATCAGGCGGCCGGCGATCTCCAATACCGCCCCGGCCTCCGCCGGGGTGTCGCCCACCACGGACCGCAGCGCCTCCCAGATGCATCGCTCCCACAGCCGGTAGGCGTGGAGTAGGGACTCCAACGACACGCCCTGATGGACCCGGCGGGCGGCGGCCTGGCGTGTCTTGTCCAACTGACCGCTCGAGCGTGGTTCCCCCTGCACCAGGTTGGCCAGGAACACCTCGAGGTTGTCCCGGGCCAGCGCGGCGGCGTCGGCCCAGAGCAGCTCGCCGGACGCCTTGTAGTCGATGATCTCCTCGAGACAGCGGGTGACGACCCATCTCGCCACCTTCTCTTCGCGGCTTATGAGACGGTTTGCGATGGCCCGGATCGCTTCGTTTGTGGAAGGGCTGCATTCGAGCCGGATGGATTTCTCAGTTTCCTGCATGGGACCGCCCGACGTCGTTGTTTACCGTGGCCTTATCGACCGATAAGGAGATGCGATCATGCTGTGGAACCGATGGGCCGACGGGCGGATGCGCGTGTCGCTGCTGGCACCGCTGCTGGCCGTGCTGGCCATGCTCTTTGGTGGAGGTATTCCCGGGCTCCCAGGGCAGCCCGGGTTGCCCGGGCTTCCCGGGCTGCCCGGCGGCGGCGCGGTCCCCCCGCTCGGAGGCGGCGGGACGACCGGCCCCCTTCCGGGCCATTACTTCTCCGGTAGCTACATGAACGCCGCCGGAACGAGGAACTACCTCGGGTACGCCCCGTCGGGCTATAAGCAGGGGACTGCGCTCCCGTTGGTCGTGGCGCTCCACGGGTGTACTCAGTCGGCCGACACGTTGCGCCAGCAGACGAAGTTCGACAACCTGGCCGAGGCGAAGAGCTTCGTCGTCGTCTATCCGGAACAGCCTTCGAGTGCCAATCCGCTGAGCTGTTGGAACTGGTTCAACCCGAACGACATGCAACGCGGCTCGGGCGAACCGTCGATCATCGCC
>DASYFF010000007.1:0-1919 GCA_036498605.1 Acidimicrobiia bacterium
AACGGAGCGGCCGGAGCCCCCGGCGCCAAGGGCGAGAACGGAGCGGCCGGAGCCCCTGGCGCCGCCGGCCTCACCGGAACCGCCGGACCTACGGGACCTTCGGGCCCTGCCGGCCTCACCGGGGCCGCCGGACCCACGGGACCTTCGGGCGCTGCCGGGCCCGCCGGGCAGCAGGGTGACCAGGGGCCCGTCGGGCCCCAGGGCGTCGCCGGCGCCGACGGCGCAACGGGACCGGTCGGCGCAACCGGGCCCCAGGGCATCGCCGGGGCCGCCGGAACCGATGGCGCAACGGGACCCGTCGGGCCGGCAGGGCCGCAGGGCGATCCGGGCGCGACCGGACCGCAAGGCGACACCGGCCCAGCCGGTCCGCAAGGCGACATCGGACAAGCCGGGCCGCAGGGCGACCCCGGACCGGCCGGGACTCCGGGCGTGTCGGGCTGGGAGTACGTCACCGCCTCGGTGAGTCTGCCGGCGGGGACCACCAAGAGCGCCACGGCCCGGTGCTCGGCGGGCAAGCAGATTTTCGGGGGCGGGTTCACCTCCCCGGGGACCGGGGCGACCGTCGTCGAGTCGCACCCGATCTTCACCCCGACCACCCTGCCGCCGGCCTGGATCGTCTGGGCCCGCAACTCCGGCGCCGACAGCACCTTGAGCGTCTACGCGCTCTGCGCCACGGCCTCCTGACGCTCAGTCCCCGCCGGGACCGCCCAGCTTGGCCTCGGCGATGGTGGGCTCGAACAGCTCGACCGGGTTGCCCGACGGGTCGTCGGCCAGGATCTGCTTGCCGCCCACCCCGGTCACGATGTCGTTGCGGAACCGGACCCCCTCGGCCCGGAGCTTGTCGACCAGCCCCTCGAGGTCGGTCACCTCGAGGCTGAAGCGGTTCCAGCCGCCGGGGGTCGGCACCGTCCCGTCCGGCATGGCCTGGCCTCCGCCGCCCGGCCCCCCGGGGGCGCTCAGCACCAGCCGGAGATCGCCCGAGGCCAGCATGGCGAAGGTCGGAGCCGGGTGCATGACCTCGGTGAAACCGAGCAACCGGCAGTAGAAGTCGATCGCCTCGTCGACGTCGTTGACGATGTAGCGGACACTCACGCTCGCCATTGGCACCCTCCTCGCTCGGGGTCTCCCCCGACCGTAGGCCAGGTGTGGGTGGGGGTGGCCCCACCCCCCGGATGCCGGGTGGCGGGATGGTGGCCCGAACCCTAAATCCGTATCGTGATGAACGTGCCTCCTGTGACCGCCTCACAGGACCCTCACCGCCTCGACTGAGCACCGCAGGGCTGTCCCCAGCCAGCCAAAGCGGCCCGTCGGAGGCGGTGAGGCGCGTTCGGGCCCGATTCGGTTCGCCCGGAACGTCCGGATTCGTCCGATAAGGGAACTTCAAGACGCCGCGAAGAAAATGTGACGGAGCGGCGTCATGATCCGAAGTGTCCTGCGTTGTTCTCGTTGGAGGGATCGCGCCTGAGGCAGGAGCCCCCAGAGGCCCCCCGGGCACCCGGTCACTCGGTCGGGGCGAACCCCTGGCGGATGGTGTTCTCGGTCAGCACCTTCGGCTCCACGAACTGCAGCAGGTAGTCGGGCCCGCCGGCCTGGGAGCCCACGCCCGACATGCCGAACCCGCCGAAGGGCTGGCGGCCCACCAGCGCCCCGGTGATGCCCCGGTTGACGTAGAGGTTCCCGGCCCGGAACTCCTCGGCCGCCTTGGCGATGCGGTGCGGGGAGCGGGAGAAGAGCCCGCCGGTCAGGGCGTAGTCGGTCGCCCCGGCCAGGGCCAGGGCCTCGTCGAAGTCGCCGGCCGGCATGGCCACGAGCACCGGGCCGAAGATCTCCTCGGTGGCCACCCGGCAGCCCGGCTGGTCGGTGACCATGACCGTGGGCCCGACGTACCACCCGCCGTCGGGCAGGTCGTTGCGCTGGAC
>DASYFF010000008.1:0-4708 GCA_036498605.1 Acidimicrobiia bacterium
CGCCTGAACCCAGAGGATGCAGGGCGACTCGTCCCACTCCTGGAGTCCGCGGCACCCGCTGACGCGCTCAAGATTGACGTCGGTCGCTTTGAGGCTCGCACCCTCGGCACATAGGTCAGGCAGCAGAACCTGCAGCCCGGAAGGTGTCGATACAGGGCGGTCGGAGGCCCGGCTGGTGCCGCCCGGGGTCCACCACGGCCCGTGGCTTGATGGCCATGGCAGGACTCGCTTCTGTTGGCCGCCGTCGGGCAGATCTTGTTGGCCCGACACACCATCGCTGACCGTCACCGAACCAGCTGACTGGTCATCGCCAGCGAGGAGGCTCGCTAAGGCACCTTTAACTCCTACGTAAGTGCACGTCGGTTGGTCCGCTTCGGGGTATATCGCCGGTATGCCAAGCGAACGGCAGGACCTCCTGAGCGACCTCGAAGTTCGTCGAGACCATCGCTCGGCGGGCAATCTGACCTTGGGAGGACCAATGACCGAGAACGAGCTCCTTACCCCCAGCGAAGTGGCAGAGATGTTCCGGGTCAACCCCAAGACGGTCACCCGCTGGGCCCGGGCCGGAAAGATCTCGGCCGTGCGCACGCTCGGCGGGCACCGCCGTTTCCGGTCGTCGGAGATCCGACGGTTCCTCGAGGAGGTCGGGGACCTGACCGTCTAGGCCTGGCTTGTGACAGCGGAGCCTGACGGCCATCGGGGCGCTCAAGCCTTCGGCCGATCGTGCCGAAAGACGCGAAGAACCCGAAAATGCAGGGGGTCGTCATGCGACAGTGCCCGACCTGCCGGAAGATCTATCCGAAGACACTCGGAATCGCCGGCTACTGCTCCACCGCTTGTGAGGCCGACGGCCTGATCCACAGCCTGCGGGCCGACGTGCGCCTGGAGCGCCTCGCCCACTGGCTCCTGGAGGACTGACCACCCCGCGGTCGCATCGTGCCACGCCACGGCTCACTCGGATGGCCCTGGGCGCACGGCATGAGGATTGTCGGCGGTGAAGGCGCCGTCCAACGCATCGGGCCGGTCGACCTCGAGAAGGGCGATGGCGGTTCCGCTGGTGTTGCGCAGGACACAGGTCGGCCCCTCCGGGGTGCCCATGGGGCCGGCGTCGACGGTCCAGCCGTCGCCGAGGGCCGCCAGGGCGGCGTCGAGGTCGGCGACGACGTAGATCGGCAGCACCGTGCCGGGCGGACGGTGGTCGGCCAGCAGCACGACCGGCGGATGGCCGGTATCGACGGCGGCGACGTCGGCCCCGAAGCGCCGGAACCGCCACCGCAGCCGAGCCCCGGGGATTCGCAGCCACACCGCGACATCGGCGTCGATGTTTCGCGAGCCGACATAGAGATAACGAAGCTCCACCGTCCCGAGGGTACGACCGGTTGCGACCGTGCGCAGCCGCGCCGGACGCCAACCTGCGCCTAGGTAAGGGTTTTCTCACCTCCCGGCCAGGTTGCACGGACAGACGCCCGGGGCAGGATGGGCGCGATGCACGCGACTCGGCTCGCATGTCCGTCGATGTCCTTCCATAAAGCACTGGCCGGTCCCGTCGCCGCCGTCGTCCTGCTGGTCCCGACGGCGTGCCGACGGCATTCGGCCGGCACCGCCCGCGAGGTCACGGCCCCGGCGCCGTCCGGCAGCACGGTCACGGCATCAACGACGGCCACCACCGCGTCACCGAAGGTGAGCTCGGGCCGGCTCCGGCCGGCTCCGGTTCTCTTCGGGGCAGCCGTCCTCCTCCCCGACGAGGCCGGCCAGTTTGTGGACGTGACACCGCCCCACGGCTCTGAGGAGTACATCCACGACGCGTTCTTCGTCGACCGGAACCACGGCTGGGTCGGCTTCACCGATTCCTCCGCGGCGAGCGGCCGGCTCGTCCGCACCGACGATGGCGGCCGCACTTGGGAGACCGTCGCCCCGGCCACCCACCGTCACCAGAGCGGGGGCAGCCGGGTGTGGCTGTTCTTCCTCGACCGGCGGGTCGGCTGGACGGTCTCCTACGCCGCCTCCGCTCCGGCCGGCGGGATCTATCGCACACTGAACGGCGGTGGGACCTGGTCGGACTACACCGCTCTCCCGGAGCCGGGCCCGGTCCGATTCACCACCCGCGACCACGGCTGGTTGGCCGGCTACTCGGTGTTCGGAAACACCGGCGGCCTGTACGAGACGTTCAACGGCGGCCTCACCTGGACCAGACGCTCCGTTCCGCCACCGGCGGGCACGGCCCCCGGCGACCTCGCCTATCGGCTACCGACCTTCGATGGTGCCGAGGGCATCCTGCCCGTCTCCGCCGGTGACGACCGGGTCGCGTTCTACCGCTCGTCCGACGGCGGACGGACCTGGCGGCCAGCGGCAATCAGGGCGGTGCCCGGCGGCCCGAAGGTCGCCGTCGCCGTGGCGTCCCGTTCGGTGTGGTGGGCCGTCGCCGCCGAGGGCGGTCCCGTTTCCGTCACCACCGACGCCGGACGGACGTGGACCACGCGCCCGAGGGTCGGTCTCCCGGAGACGATCATCGATTTCGAGGCGACCGACGACCGGACCGCCTGGGCCAGTGCCGCCGGCAATGGTGAGCTCCGCCTCTACGCCACCAGCGACGGCGGCGCGACCTGGCATCCCGTCTCGTGACGATGCAAGGTACCCGGTTCGGTAGTGTTCCTTCGGTGGACGCGACAACGAAGCTTTCGCCTCAGGCCCACCAGCGGCTGACCGACGAGCTGGCCGAGCGCTCGGGGCCGACCCGGCGCACCATCTCCGACCTGATCGAGCGGGCCCGGGAGCTGGGCGATCTCAAGGAGAACGGCGACTACCACGCGGCCAAGAACGAGCAGGGCCTGAACGAGGCCCGGATCCGCCAGCTCGAGACGATGCTCAAGTATGCGGTGGTGGTCGAGGCCACCACCGCCGAGCGGGTCGAGGCCGGCACCTTGGTCGAGGTGCGGATGGAGGGCGACGACGAGCCGTCGACCTACCTCGTCGGCTCCATCGAGGAGCGCGACCGGGGCTACGACGTGCTCTCCCCCGGATCGCCGCTGGGCAAGGCCCTCCTGGGCCACGGCGCCGGTGACGTGGTGACCTTCGAGGCGCCCGCCGGGCGGTTCGAGGTCGAGATCCTCGCCGTCCGCCCGCCCGACTGACCGCCCGCTACAGGCACTGCCGGGCGATCACCGGACACGGCCGGCGTGCGGCGAAGCCGCGCGCTACGGAGGAGCCCGGCGGATGCCGGGCGGGGTCGGCGGAGCCGACCAGAAAGACAGCGTCAGGCGGGCCGGCTGAGCGGCCCGCCTGACGCGTTTCGGGGGGTTGGACTGTCGGACTAGGCGAGGTCGAAGCGGTCCAGGTTCATGACCTTGTTCCAGGCGGCGGCGAAGTCCTGCACGAACTTCTCCTTGGAGTCGTCAGTGGCGTAGACCTCGGCCAGGGCCCGGAGCTGGGAGTTCGAGCCGAACACGAGGTCGACGGCCGTGGCCGTCCACTTGACGTTGTTCGAGCCGACGGCCCGACCCTCGTAGACGCCCGCCTCCGTGGCCGACGTCTTCCACTCCGTGCCCGGCTGGAGCAGGTTCACGAAGAAGTCGTTGGTCAGCGTCTCGGGCCGGTCGGTGAAGATTCCGTGGGCCGTCCCGCCGTGGTTGGCGTTGAGGGCCCGCATCCCGCCGACGAGCACCGTCATCTCGGGGCCGGTCAGATTGAGCATGAACGCCCGGTCGACCAGCCGCTGTTCGGGCGGCAGCTTGTCCTCGCTACGGGCGTAGTTGCGGAACCCGTCGGCTTTCGGTTCGAGCACCTCGAACGCTTCGACGTCGGTCTGCTCCTGCGAGGCGTCGGTGCGCCCCGGCGCGAACGGGACCGTGACGGTGTGGCCGGCGGCCTTGGCCGCCTGCTCCACGGCGGCGCAGCCGCCCAGCACGATCACGTCGGCCAGCGAGACCTTCTTGCCGCCGGAGGCCGAGCTGTTGAAGTCCTGCTGGACCCCCTCGAGGGTCTGCAGCACCTTGGCCAGCTCCGACGGGTCGTTGACCTCCCAGTCCCGCTGCGGCGCCAGGCGGATCCGGGCCCCGTTGGCCCCGCCCCGCTTGTCGGTGCCCCGGAAGCTGGACGCCGACGCCCAGGCGGTGGACACCAGCTGGGAGATGGACAGCCCCGAGGCGAGGATCTTGCCCTTGAGGGCGGCGATGTCCTGTTCGCCGATCAGCGCGTGGTCGACGGCCGGCACCGGGTCCTGCCACATCTGCGGCTCGGCCGGGATCCAGGGACCGCGGTAGCGGGAGATGGGGCCCATGTCACGGTGCAGCAGCTTGAACCAGGCCTTGGCGAAGGCGTCGGCCAGCTGGTCGGGGTTCTCGTAGAAGTTCCGGGCGATCGGCCCGTAGGTCGGGTCCATCTTCAGGGCCAGGTCCGACGTCAGCATCATCGGGGCGTTGCGCTTCCCGGCGACGTGGGCGTCGGGCACGGTGCCCTGGGCCTCGGGGTTGGTGGGCTTCCACTGGTTGGCCCCGGCCGGGCTCTTGGTCAGCTCCCAGTCGTATTTGAACAGGTTCTCCAGATACCCGTTGTCCCACTTCGTCGGCTCGTTGGTCCAGGCGCCCTCGAGCCCGCTGGTCATGGTGTACTCGCCCACGCCGGTGCCCATGCTGTTCTTCCAGCCCAGGCCCTGCGCCTCGACCGGGCAAGCCTCGGGCTCCGGACCGATGTACTCCTCGGTGACGGCGCC
>DASYFF010000009.1:0-19725 GCA_036498605.1 Acidimicrobiia bacterium
GCCGGTCGCGGACCCAGCCGGCCAGCTCTTCGGCGGTGGCTTCGGCTCCGGGGTGGAGGACGACGGCGCCGGCGACGGTCTCGCCCCACTCGTCGTCGGGGACGCCGACCACGCCGGCTTCGGCCACGGCGGGGTGGGTGAGCAGCGTGTCTTCGATCTCGCCCGGGGAGAGGTTCTCGGCGCCCCGGACGATCACGTCGTCGAGGCGGCCTTCCACGAACAGGAAGCCGCCCTCGTCGAGCCAGCCGCCGTCGGCGGTGGGGAACCAGCCGTCGGCCGTCAGCACGGTTCGGCCGATGTACTCGCCCGCCACCTGCTCGCCCCGGACCCAGATCTCGCCCCGCTCCCCGGCCGGGAGGGGCTTGCCGTCCTCGTCGCGGATCTCCAGCTCCAGCGTGGGCAGCGGGCGCCCCACCGACCCGAGTCGCGCCCGCACCGCCGGGTCGGCGCTCCCGAAGGCGGCGCGGTGGTCCTCCGGGGAGAGGGTGGCGATGGTCGACGCCGTCTCGGTCAGGCCGTAGGCGTTGACGAACCCCACCGCCGGCAGCAGGCCAAGAGCCCGTTCCAGCACCGGGGGCGGCATCCGGCCACCGCCGTAGGCCAGGTGCACGAGGTCGGGCAGCTTCTCTCCCCGGGCCTCGAGGACGTCGAGGATCCGGCCCAGCATCGTGGGAACGACGAAGGCGTGGGTGATCCCCTCCTGGCGGGCGACGGCGACCCATTCCTCCGGGTCGAACTGCTCCAGGTAGACGAGGCGCCGGCCTCCGTAGAGCGAGGTCAGGATCGTGGCCATCCCGGCCACGTGGTACGGCGGCACGCTGACCAGGGCGGCGTGGTCGTCGGCCGCCCCCATGAACTCCACCGTCGAGATCACGTACGACGCCAGGTGCCGGTGGCGCAGCACCGCCGCCTTCGGCTCCCCCGTCGTGCCGCTGGTGTAGAGCAGGACGGCGATGTCGTCGGGATCGGCGAAGCCCGGCTCGGCGGGAGTGGCGGCCTCCATCCGGGCGGCCAGGGCGGCCGGCGACAGCACCGTCAGGCCCTCCACCTCGGCGACGCGATGAACGGCGTCCTCCTCGACGACGGCCAGCGCCGGGGCGGTACGGGCCAGGATCGAGCGCAGCTGCTCGTCGGCCAGCCGGTAGTTGACCGGCACGAACGGGACGCCGGCCAGGCCGCTGCCGAACAGCAGCGCCGGCAGCAGCGCCGAGTTGCGGGCCACGAACACGAGCCGCTCGGCGCCGCTCCCGGCCACCACCGCCGCCACCCGCCGGGCCTGGTCGAGAAGGGCGGCGTAGGTGAGCCCGTCGGGGCGGGGGCCGACGGCGAGGCGGTCGGCCATCCCGTCGGCGGCCATCTCCAGCAGCATGGGGGTGTTCATCGTTCTCCGACGGCGAGGCTACGGCAGACGGCCCCGGCTCACCGCACCACGATGACCGACGAGCCGTGGCCGAACAGGCCCTGGTTGGCCGAGATGCCGACCCGGGCGCCGTCGCGCTGGCGGCCGGTGGCCTCGCCCCGCAGCTGCCACACCAGCTCGCAGACCTGGGCCACGGCCTGGGCCGGCACCGCTTCGCCGAAGCAGGCCAGGCCGCCCGACGGGTTGACGGTCGGCCCGTCGCCGCCGAGGGTCGTGGCGCCCCGCCGGACGAGCTGCTCGGCCTCGCCGGCCGGGCAGAGGCCGAGGTTCTCGTACCAGTCAAGCTCGAGGGCGGTGGAGAGGTCGTAGACCTCGGCCACGTCGACGTCGTCGGGGCCGATGCCGGCCTGCTCGTAGGCGGTGTGGGCGATCGAGTCGCGGAACGACCGGGCGGCCGGGGGGACGACGGCGGTGGAGTCGGTGGCGATGTCGGGCAGGCCGAGCCCGGTGTCGGGGAAGGCGGGCGTCACGGTGGAGACGGCGGCGACCCGCACCGCCGGCCGGCCTCCGGCCGACCCGCCGGCGCCAAGCGAAGCGGCGTAGTCGGCCGAGCACAGCACGACGGCGGCCGCGCCGTCGGAGGTGGCGCAGATGTCGAGCAGGTGCAACGGCGAAGCCACCACCGGCGAGGCCAGCACCTCCTCCTCCGCCACCTCCTTGCGGTAGCGGGCCCGGGGGTTGTCGACGCCGTGGCGGGCGTTCTTCACCTTGACCTTGGCGAAGTCCGACGCCGTCGCCCCGTAGAGGTGCATGCGGCGCCGGGCGTAGAGCCCGAAGTAGGCGGGGTTGGTGGCGCCGAGGAGGCGGAAGCGGAGCCAGTCGGGATCGTCGGGCCGCTCCCCGGCGTTGGGAGCCAGGAATCCCTTGGGGGTGGTGTCGGCCCCGACCACGAGGACGACGTCGGCCAGCCCGGCCAGGATCTGGGCCCGGCCGTGGCCGATGGCCATCGCCCCCGAGGCGCAGGCGCCGTAGACGGTGGCCACTTGGGCGCCGCTGAAACCCAGCGCGGCGGCCACGGTGGAGCCGGCAACGTAGCCGGCGTAGCCGTTGCGGACGGTCTCGCCGCCCACGATCAGGTCGACGTCGGTCCACTCGACGCCGGCGTCGGCCAGCGCCTCCCGGGCGGCGGCCACGCCGTAGTCGACGAACGGGCGGCCCCACTTGCCCCAGGCGGTCATCCCCACCCCGAGCACCACGACGTCGTCACGCACCGGTCGGTCTCCAGCGCCACACGAGCTGGACCACCTCGTCGGTCTCGAACAGCGGTTCGACCACCAGCTCGACGGGCTGGCCGACCTCGACCGTCTCGGCGGTGCAGCCGCCGACCATCTGGCCCAGCACGACGAGCCCGTCGGCGTCGAGCTCCACCGCCGCCAGCACGAAGGGCCGGTAGGGGTCGGACGGGCTGACGTAGGGCGGCGGCGGCTGGTACTGCGCATCGGTGAACGACCACACCCGCCCCGTCCGGGCCAGGCGGTGCTCCGAGGACTCCGTCCCCTGGCAGCGGGGATTGGGGCAGCCGCTGCGGCGGGGCGGGAAGGCCACCACACCGCAGGTGTCGCAACGGCTTCCGAGCAGGACGGGTGGATCGTCGGTCGTGAACCAGCCCTCGACGGCGGGCACGGCGGCCTTGCTCATGGGCCGGACGCTACCGCGTGTGTATCCTGGATACAAGAACGCCACTCGGGGGGCTCCGCCCCCCGAGGACCCCCCAAAGTCAAGAACGGAGGAGGGGCGGCCATGGACATCGGGTGGTCATCGGCCGAGGAGTGGTTCCGGGGCGAGGTCCGGGACTGGCTGGAGGCCAACAAGCCGCCGCTCCCGATGCCGTCGGGGGACTCGGCGGCCGGGGTCGGCGCCCACCTGGAGTGGGAGCGCCGGCTGTTCGACGCCGGGTGGGCGGTCGTGTCGTGGCCCCGGGCGTACGGCGGCCGCGACGCCAGCCTCTGGGAATGGCTCATCTTCGAGGAGGAGTACTTCCGGGCCGGGCTCCCCCAGCGCGTGGCCCAGAACGGGCTGTTCCTGCTGGCGCCCAGCCTCTTCGAGTTCGGCACGAACGAGCAGCAGGACCGGATCCTCCCCCGCATGGCGGCGGTCGAGGACCTGTGGTGCCAGGGATGGTCGGAGCCGGACAGCGGCAGCGACCTGGCCTCGCTCAAGAGCCGGGCGGTGCGGGACGACGCCGCCGGCGGCTGGCGCCTCACCGGCCAGAAGACGTGGACGACCCGGGGCGCCTTCTGCACCCACCTCTTCGGCCTGTTCCGCTCCGACCCCACCGCCGAGCGGCACCGGGGCCTCACCTACCTGCTGGTCGACCTGCGCCAGCCGGGGGTGACGGTGCGGCCCGTCCGCAAGCTCGACGGCGACGAGGGCTTCGCCGAGGTGTTCTTCGACGACGCCTTCGTGCCCGACACCGACGTCCTCGGCGAGGTGCACCAGGGCTGGTCGGTGGCCATGGCCACCACCGGCTCCGAGCGGGGCCTGACGCTGCGCAGCCCGGGGCGGTTCAACGCCGTCGTCCAGAACCTGGTGGCGCTGTACCGGGAGCGGCCCGACCCGGAGCTGCGGGGCGAGATCGCCGACGCCTGGATGGCCGCCCGGGCCTACGAGCTATCGACGTGGATGACCGTGACCCGCCTGGCCGACGGCGCCTGCCCGGGAGCGGAGTCGAGCCTCAACAAGGTGTTCTGGTCGGAGATGGACATCCGCCTCCACGAGACGGGCCTCCGGCTCCTCGGCGACGGGGCGGAGTTCGAAGGCCCCTGGATGAAGGGGTACCAGTTCGCCTTGGCCGGGCCCATCTACGCCGGCACCAACGAGATCCAGCGCAACATCATCGCCGAGCGCCTCCTCGGCCTCCCGAGAAAGTAGCGCCGGCCATGCGCTTCGCCTTCTCCGACGACCAGCTCGCCTTCCGCGACGCGGTGCGCGACCTGCTGGCCAAGATGGCCGGCCCCGACACTCTCCGGGCCCTGTGGGACGGCGACCGGGGCCGGGACCCCGTCGTGTGGTCGCATCTGGCCGAGATGGGCGTGCTCGGCCTCCTGGCCCCCGAGTCCGCCGGCGGTCTCGGCCTCGACGAGATCGATCTGGTCCTGATCCTCGAGGAATGCGGACGGGCGGCGCTGGCCGGCCCGGTGGTGGAGCACGCCGCGGTGGCGGTGCCCACGCTCGCCGCGGCAGAGGCCGACAGCCCGCTCCGGGCGGCGGCCGCCGGGGACATCGTCGTCACGGCGGCCTCCGGACGGGCCGCCGTGCCCTTCGGCGCCGAGGCCGACCTGCTGCTCATCGAACGGGACGGCGTCGTCCAGGCGGTCGAACCGGCCGACCTCATCACCGGAGATCCGCTCACCTCCGTCGACCGGTCCCGGCCCTTTGCCGAGGTCAATTGGTCGAAGGCGATTCCCCTGCCGGGCGCCGACCCGGCCCTGTTCCGGGCCCGGGCAGCGGCCGCCACCGCCGCCGTCCTCTGCGGGCTGGCCGCCCATCTCATCGAGACCACCGCCGGCTACGTGAAGGAGCGGCGCCAATTCGGCGTTCCCATCGGCTCCTTCCAGGCGGTCAAACATCACCTGGCCGATGCCCTCATCGCCCTGGAGCACGCCCGCCCGGCCGTGTACTACGCCGCCTGGTCGATCGCCACCGGCCAGCCGACGCTCAGTCGCGACGCCTCGTTCGCCAAGGCCTACGCCAACGAGGCCGCCGGCCTTGCCGCCCGGGTCGCCCTCCAGTGCCACGGCGCCATCGGCTACACCTACGAGCACGACCTGCACCTCTGGCTGAAGCGTGTCTGGTCCCTCCGACTTGCCTGGGGCGACACGCCCCATCACCGCCGCCAGGTCGCCGCCGCCGTCCTCCACTGAGGAGGACATCCGGCCGTTCCGGCGAAATACGGTACGTCGTTATTCGCTAAATAGCGTCGCTGGATTTCCTTTCCCCCCAGCACTCTCAAAAGGGCATCAAGGAGAATTCATATGCGAGTCAAAACTCTCGCCGCCGCGGCCGGGTTCGCCGCGTTGGCCGCGGTGGTCGCCGTCCCGGGCATCTCGAACGCCAGCCGGCTCAACACCCGGACCGAGCCCCAGGTCCAGACCGACACGCCCACCACCGAGCCGGTCGTGGAGACGCCCACCACGCAGCCCGTCGAGACGACCACGACCACCACGCAGCCGGTCGTCGAAGAGCCGACCACCCAGCCGCAGCCGGTCGTGACGAAGCCGGCCGCTCCGGCCCCGGCCCCGGCTCCCGCCCCGGCCCCGATCGTCGTGGCGCCTGCTCCGGTTGTCGAGACGCCGCCCGCCGCCCCGGCCCCGACGGTCGACCAGCCCGCGCCGGTCCCCGCCCCACAGGTCAGCACCGACCAGACGCCGGCCGACCCCTGCCACATGGACGACTACCACGCCGTTCAGGTCGCCAGCCTCACCAACCCCGGCGAGGCCGCCCGGGCCCAGAAGGTCGACCGGAACGGCAACGGGACCGTGTGCCGCAAGGACATCCCCGGCCGGGGCCACGGCAACACCGGCAATGGCAGCAACATCAAGGACGACCAGGCCCGCTGACGGGTCTCCGGCCCGGCCTGACACGCCGTCGGATACATCACTTCGGAGGGCGTCCCGGATTGTTCCCGGGACGCCCTCCGAGCCATCAGAATGGCCGCGACCGCTGTGCTCGGCTGACCATCTGCCAGGCTGGCCGGATGCCCCGATCTCCCGCCGCCCGGCTGGCGGTCGTGCTCGTGGGGCTCGTGCTCCTCGGCTGGGGGACGGGCGTCCTCGTCGTCCACGCCTTCGCCACCGGCGTCCGCCACAAGCTCGACGTGCCCGTCAACCGCTGGTTCTTCCACCACCGCAGCGCCGGCCTGGCCCGCCTCATGCGCCTCATCACCCGGGCCGGGTCGGAGCGGGGCGCCTTAGCCGGGGCCGTCCTCATCGGCGGGACGTGGTCGTGGCGGCGGCGGAGCCTCCGCCCAGCCGGGCTGCTGGCCGTGGCCTACGGCGGCGCGGCGGTCATCGCCTACGCCGTCAAGGTGCTCGTCGGGCGGGGCCGCCACCGGGGGGCGGCGCTGTTCGCCTCGGCCGCCCACCTCGGCTACCCGTCCGGCCATGCCACGCTCTCCGCGGCCGTCTACGGCACGACGGCGCTGCTGCTGGCCCGGCCGGCCGGGGCATCGCGGGCCCGGAAGGCGGTGGCGGCGGCCTGCTACGGCTTCGCCCTCCTCGTCGGATTCTCCCGTCTCTACCTCGGCCGCCACTACCTGACCGACGTCGTGGCCGGCACCGGCCTCGGGTCGCTGTGGGCCCTGGCCCTGGCCGTGAGGTAGGCGACCAGGGCGGCGATGGCGGCCGCGAGGACGATACTGACGAGCCCGGTGCCGACGGCCAGGCCGCCGCGGGCGTGGGACACCCCGACCCAGTCGGCGAACGAGGCGCCGAGCGGGCGGGTCAGGATGTAGGCGGCCCAGAAGGCCGGGATCGCCCGGAGACCGAACCAGCGGTAGGCGACGGCCGGCACGGCGATGAGGCCGGCGAAGACGATCCCGGAGTTGAGATAGCCGAGGTGCAGCGTCCGGGCGGCCAGATCGCCGGTGGCGGTGCCGAGGGCGAAGGTGGCGCCGACGGTCGCCCAGTAGAACAGCTCCCGGCGGAGCGTGAAGATGCTGTGGATCGACAGGCACCCCTCGCACCGCTTCCAGGCCAGGAACACCCCGGCCAGGACGACAGCGTAGAGGGCGGTCGACGCCACGTAGGGCACGCCCACCACGACATGGAGGAAGTCGGCGGCCATCGTCCCGAAGACGGCCACCATGACCACGGCCAGCCAGTACGACCAGGGCCTGTAGCGCCGGGCCCGGAGCTGTAGCGGCAGCGCCACGGCCAGCCCGGCGGCCCCGAACGCCACGGCCACATAAGGGTTGAAACGGTGCGCGAGGTAATCCGAGGTCGTCTCGCCCATCCCGGTGGTGAGCGCCTTGGTCAGCCAGAAGGCGGCGGTCACCTCGGGCACGCGGCTGAGCGGAGGACGGGGCGGCGGAGGGGCCACGCCCGGGCGGGGCGCGGCGAAATCGCGGGTCGGGGCCTCGGTGGGGGTCATGGGCCCGAGTGTCCGGTCGGGCAGATGAGCGTCGGATGAGCCGTTCAGCCGACCGACATCCATGTCCCACGGCCCGGCCGGACCGACCACAATGGGGGCATGGCGGAGCCGATGCCCCTGGATCTCTACGCCGACCCCGTCCGGGCCGACCCCTACCCGCTGCTGGAGGAGCTGCGGGAGGCGGCACCCGTCCACTGGGTCAGCCAGGGCGGGCTCGACTCGTGGATCGTCACCCGGTACGACGAGGTGCGGTCAGTGCTGGCCGACCCCCGCTTCGTCAAGCAGCCGGCGACGGTGCCCGAGGCGCTGCGGAGGTTCAAGGCGGCGCTCGGCGAGGACGTCGAGAGCGAGGTCCGCAGCCTGCTGGCCATGGACCCGCCCGACCACACCCGGCTGCGGCGCCTGGTGGGGAAGGCCTTCACCCCCCGCCGGATGGACGGGCTGCGGGGCCGGGCCCAGGAGGTCACCGACGGCTTGCTCGACACCCTGGAAGGGGTCACCAGGCGGGGGGCGGAGGTCGCCGACCTCGTCGAGGGGCTGACCATCCCGCTGCCGGTGACGATGATCGGCGAGCTGATCGGCGTGCCGGCCGAGGACCGGGCCGACTTCAAGAAGTGGTCCGACACGCTCCTCACGGTGGCCCGGGACGAGGAGGGCCGCCGCGCCCGCCACGCCGGCGCCGACGCCCTGCGGGGCTACTTCGCCGACCTGATCGCCGAACGGCGCCGGACCATGCGCCCCGAGCTGGCCCCCGACGCCCAGCCCGACCTCGTGAGCGCCCTGCTCACCGCCCGCGACGAGGGGAACCGGCTGAGCGAGCAGGAGCTGTTGTCGATGCTCATGGTCGTGCTGACCGCCGGCCACGAGACCACGGGCAACCTCCTCGGCAACTCGGTCCTGGCTCTCGTCGACTGGCCGGAGCAGCGCCGCCGCCTCCTGGAGGACCCCGGCCGGCTGCGGGTGGCGGTCGAGGAGCTGCTCCGCTTCATCGGCCCGGTCATGCAGCCGACCCTGCGGGTGGCGGCGGAGGACGTCGAGCTCGGCGGCGTCGTCATCCCCACCGGCAGCGTCGTCGTGGGCATGCTGGCGTCGGCCAACCGCGACCCCCGCCGGTTCCAGAACCCTGCCGACTTCGACGTCACCCGGGAGGAGAATCCCCACCTCGGGTTCGGCCACGGCATCCACTTCTGCCTCGGCGCCCCCCTGGCCCGGATGGAGGCCGAGGTCGCCCTCGGCACGCTGCTGCGCCGCTTCCCCGACATGGAGCTGGCCGCCGAGCGGGCCAGCATCCGCTGGAAGCCGAGCGCCCTGCTCCGGGGCCCGGCCGAGCTGCCCGTCCGGCTCCTCCCGGCGGGCTGACGACCGCCGCCCGGCTACCTCAGGGCGGGGTTCAGACCGAGGGCGGCCCGGGCTCCGGCCGGCGAGAGCGGCTGGCGGCCGCAGTCCCGGCACAGCTGGGCGGCCTGGGCCACCAGGTCGACGTTGCGGGGCGAGCCGCTGCGGCCGACCCGCTCGATGCCGACGCTCAGGTGGCCGCCGGCCTCCAGCACCAGGCGGGAGAAGGCCGGGTCGAGCGCCGGCGTGCCGGTCACCGCCGCCATCCAGGGGAGGTCGAAGCCCTCCAGCATCTCGAGGTAGGCGCCGAGCGCGGCCCGGGTCGGGCGCAGCCCCCGGGCGGCCACGCCGATGGGCGCCGCCTCGAAGAAGAACTTGATCATCGACCCCGGGGGGGTGAACCCGTTCCTGATGTAGGCCAGGCCGGTCCGCAGGTGCCCGGGCTCGAACACCGCCAGGCTGATCGGCAGGCCGATGTCGCGGGCGGTGCGGAACTCGTAGTCGATGTCGCCGTAGGTGCAGAGGTACATGACGTCGACCGGGTCGGGCAGGCCGTCGGCGCCGACCGGGGCCACGTTGATCGGGCCGAGGTCGACGATGGTCGTGCCCAGCACCCCCGCCTCGGCCAGCGTCACCACGTGGCTGTAGCGCTGCTCGATGGTCGTGTCGGGACCCCAGCCCCGCATCGTGGGGTAGAGCATCACGTCGGGCTCGGCGGCCAGCACCGCCCGCCACATCTCCTCGTAGGGGGCCGGGTCGTGGGCCGGCGGGCCGCCGATGGTCGGCTCGTCGTTGTGGTTGTGCACGATCGACGCCCCGGCGGCGATGCAGGCCAGGGCGTCGGCGGCGATCTCGGCCGGGCTGCGGGGGACGTGCGGGTTGACGCTCTTGGGGATCCCGCCGTTCAGCGCCACTTCGATGATCGCCCCGGACACGACGAGCATCTTACTGTATCCTGGATACAGAACGCCAAGGGGCCAGAAGGAAGAGGGACTGCGTGCGGCTCGGGATCAGCACCTTCCCCACCGGGGACAGCATCGACATCCGGGCCCTCGGGCGGGCACTGGAGGAGCGGGGCTACGAGTCGCTGTTCGTCCCCGAGCACACTCACATCCCCGCCCGGCCGGAGACGGTGACCCCGGGTGGGCGCGACGTCCCCGACGAGTTCCGCCGCACCCCCGACCCCTTCGTCGTCCTCGGGGCCGTGGCCGCCTGCACCGAACGGCTCCTGCTCGGAACGGGCGTCTGCCTGGTGGTCGAACGCGACCCGATCATCACCGCCAAGGAGGTGGCCACCGTCGACTTCCTGTCCGGCGGCCGGTTCCTCTTCGGGGTCGGCGGCGGCTGGAACCGCCAGGAGATGGGCAATCACGGCACGGCCTTTTCGACCCGCTTCGCCCTGCTGCGGGAACGGGTTCAGGCCATGAAGGAGATCTGGACGCACGACGAAGCGGCGTTCCACGGGACCTTCGTCGACTTCGACGCCATCTGGCAGTGGCCCAAGCCGACCCAGCGGCCCCATCCGCCGGTGCTGGTGGCCGGCAACGGCCCGGCCTCGATGGCCCGGGCGGTGGACTACGGCGACGGCTGGATGCCCATCGCCGGGCGGGCCGACACGGCCGAGGACTTCGAGACCCTCCAGAAGTTGGCCGCCGAGGCCGGCCGGGGCCCGATCCCGGTCACGGTCTTCGGCGCTCCCCCGAAACCGGCGGTGCTCGAGGGGTACGCCGCCGCCGGGGTGGAGCGGGCCCTCATCGCCCTTCCTTCGGCCCCCGAGGCCGATAGCCTCCGCCGCCTCGACCGCTACGCCGAACTCATCGCCACCGTCGCCTGAGACTCGGGGGCTTCACCTGCCTCCCCGTCGCCCGATACCAAGGAGATCGTCGATGTCCGACGCCAGTGCCGAGCCGCTCTTCTCCCCCCACGACGCATGGGACCCGCTCCACGAGCCCAGCGGGCCCAACGAGCACTGGAGCACGGCCAACGTCGGTGAGGCGCTGCCCGGGGTGCTCACGCCGCTGGGCTGGACGCTGTGGGGCCCGACGATCGAGCGGGCCATGCGCCAGACGATGGTCAACATGGGGGCCTTCCCCAAGCCCTACGCCGCACTGCCGGAGGAGTACGTCGGCCGCATCATCCGGATGTTCTACGGCCGGGGCGCCCTGTCGGTCGACTGCCTGGCCCGCCTCGGCGACACCATGCCCGGCACCACCGGCCAGCAGGTGGTGGAGGGCGTCTACGGCGAGGCGCCCGACACGATCGACTTCCACCCCACGCTCAAGCGCCTGCCCTTCATCAGCGTCGGCCTGCCGAAGGAGCACTTCACGATCTCCAAGCGCCTCCAGGCGGCGGTGACGGCCACCGCCGAGTGGTGGCCGCAACAGGCGGTGCGGGTGCCGTCCCTCGATCACGCCGAGGCCATCGCCGCCTTCGTCGACGCCACCGAGCGCTTCAACGCCAACGTCCTGCTCCAGGCCACGGCGCTGTTCACCGCCGTGCAGCCGATGTTCGACGCCCTGACCCGCCTGTCGGCCAAGACCGGCATCGGCGACGCCACCGCCCTCTCCGGCGGCTACGGCGACGTGCCCGAGACCCGGGTCGTGGCCGACCTGTGGCGCTGCTCCCGGGGCGAGATCGACCTCGCCGAGGTCGTCCGCCACCACGGCTACCACGGGCCCCTGGAGGGCGAGATCTCGGCCCGGGTGTGGCGGGAGGACGACACGCCGTTGCGGCGCATGGTCGAGGGCTACGCCGCCATGCCCGACAGCAGCGACCCCCGGCTGCGGGAAGGAGTGCTGCGGGAGGAGCGGGAGAAGCTGGAACGGGAGCTCCTGGCCGCCCTGCCGGCACCGCTGCGGCCGGTGGTGCAGGGCGTGTTCAAGCGGGCCGCCCACTGCATCCCGCTGCGGGGTGTGGCCAAGGGCGCCTTCCTCCAGGCCTTCGACATCTGCCGGGCTTCGTCGCGCCGGGCCGGCGAGTGCCTGGCCAAGGAAGGCCACCTCGACGACCCCGACGACGTCTTCTACCTGACGATCGACGAGCTGCTGGCCCCATCCCTGCCGGGCGGCATCAAGGAGACGATCGTGCTGCGCCGCAACCGGCGGGCGGAGTACCAGAAGTACCGGCTGCCGAGCCACTGGCGGGGCATGCCGACGCCGATCCCCATCGGCGAGGGCGAGGCCACCGGGGCCGAGACCGGCGAAGCGGCGCTCATCCCCGGCCTCGGCGTCAGCCCGGGCGTGGCGGAGGGCGTCGCCCGGGTGGTGACCGACCCCGGCTTCGCCGACGTGGAGCCGGGCGAGATCCTGGTCTCGCCCACCACCGACCCGAGCTGGTCGTCGATCATGTTCATCTCGGTGGCCCTGGTGGTCGACATCGGCGGGTTCCTCAGCCACGCCGCCATCGTGGCCCGGGAGCTCGGCATCCCCTGCGTGGTCAACACGATCCACGGCAGCCGGACGATCCGTACCGGCGACCGCCTCCGGGTCGACGGCGGTGCCGGTACGGTCGAGATCCTCGAGCGAGCTGGGTAACCGGGTTACAGCTCGGCGATTGCCGTCGTCGACTTGTAGTAGACGTCGATGTCGGTGACCTTCCCGCCGGAGGTCTTGTAGATCTCCATGGCGGGCATCTTCGTCGACCGCCCCGACGCCCGGGCCGTGAACGACAGGTCGAGGCGGGCGATGGCGCAGTCGCCGCCGTCGGACACCTGGAAGCTGTCGAGGGTCATCTCGTACGCGGCCATCATCTTGCCCACGAGATCCTGGAGGCCGGCGGGCCCCTCGTACCGGCCGGCGTAGGGGAGACCGGCGCCCTCATCCACGACGATGTCGGGGCTGCAGAGACTGAAGAACGTCTCGATGTCCTGGGCGGCGAAGGCCTTGAGGAACTGCTCGACGACGTCGACGTCGGCTTGGCTCACAGCTGCTCCTTTCGCAGTGACACGTGCAACCCCGGGGGTTCGGGGGTGTCCCCCGGCAACGCTATCCCGCTACCAGCAACATCGCCGTGGCGATGGCGCCGCCCCCCACGCAGGCCAGCGCCACCTCGGCGCCCGGCACCTGCCGGTCGCCGCACTCGCCCCGCAGCTGCAGCACCGCCTCGGCCAGCTTGCCGAAGCCGTGGAGACGGCCACCGCCGAGGTGACCCCCGTCGGTGCAGACCGCCAGCGCGCCGCCCAGGCGGCCCCGGCCCTCGGCGAACCACGGCCCGGCCTCCCCCTTCTTCACGAAGCCGAGGTCCTCCAGCCAGCCCAGCGTCATGAACGAGAACCCGTCGTAGAGCTGGGCCACGTCGACGTCGGCCGGGCCGAGGTCGGTGCCCCGCCACAGCTCGTCGGCCGCCCAGTGCGACGCCATCGTCGTCATGTCGGGCCAGTACTCGCTGTCGAGCATCGGGCCGTTGGCGTGGCCCAGGCTGTGGATGCGGACGGGCCGGCGCCGCAGGTCGGCCGCCCGGTCGGCCCGGGTCAGGATGACGGCCACCGCTCCGTCGACCGGCATGTCGCAGTCGAGGATCCGCAGCGGGCTGGCCACCACGTCCGACGCCAGGTAGTCGTCCATCGTCAGGGGATGGCCCTGCCACACCGCCCGGGGGTTGAGCTGGGCGTGGGCCCGGCAGGTCAGCACCACGGCGCCCCGGTGCTCGTCGGTGACCCCGTACTCGTGGGCCTGGCGCTGGGCCCACAGGGCGAAGCGGGGCGAGCCGGCCGGCACGCCGTACGGCGCCCGCAACGCCAGGTCGCCCGTCGCCTGGCGGATGTCGCCGCCGCCCGGCACGTAGAACTTCTGCTCCTGGCGCAGATGGGCCCGGATGCAGATCACGGTGTCGGCCGCCCCGGCCACGATGGCGTGGACCGCGCCGTTGACCGAGGCGAACTGGCCCGGGCCCGTCCCCATGGCCTGGTAGTAGCGGACGTCGGACAGCCCGAGGGCGCGGTACATGTAGATGATCGACGGGCCCTCGAACACGCTCGACACCCGGTCGGGCCACATCGTGATGCCGTCGAGGTCGGCCGGGGCCAGGCCGGCGTCGGCCAGCGCCGCCTTGGCCGCCTCCACCGCCAGGGAACCCTCGCTGCGGCCGGTGGACCGGCCGATCTGCGAGTAGCCGACCCCGGCCACGACCACCTTGTCCCGCAAGGCGGCACCGCTCACCGGTCAGGGTCCGGCTCGAAGTAGGCCAGCGTGACGTCGGGCCCGTCGAGATCGCAGAACACCACCCGGACGGGCATCCCGATGCGGACGTCGCCGATGGCCAGGTTGACCAGGTCGGTGACGAAGCGCAGCCCCTCCTGCTCGGCCAGCTCGACGATGGCGGCGACGTAGGGGGGCGGGACGCCGGGGGCGAACTCCCGGTTGGCCACCGTGAAGGAATAGACGGTGCCCCGGCCACTGACCGGCTCGGCCGCCAGCTGCAGGCTCAGGCAGCGGGGGCACGAAGCCTGGGGCGGGTGCACCCACCGGCGGCACTCCCCGCAGCGGAGGATGGAGAGCTCGTGGCGGCGCAGCCCGTCCCAGAACGGCGCGCCGTCGATGTCGGCCACCGGCACCGGCCCCCGCCACGGCCCCGATGGTGCAACCAGGCGCGCGGCCGGGTCAGGAGATGGCACCGGCCACCTTCAGGCGGACGAGGTCGTCCGGGGTGAGGCCGGCTTCGAGGAGGAACCCGTCGGTGTCGGCGCCCTGGCCCGGAGCCGGCCGCAGTGCCGCCGGCCGCCCGTCGATCTGGGCCGGGGCGTTGATCAGCGGGAGGGTGGCGCCGTTGTCGTACTTGACCCACTGGAGGTAGTTGTTGGCCGCCGACTGGGGGTCGTCGAGCGCCCCCTGGGGCGTCTGGGTCACCGACCAGGGGCCCTCCTGGCCGCCGAGGATGACCTTCCACTCCTCCAGGGTGTGCCCGGCGAAGATGGCATCGAGGACGTCGACGCACTCCTCGATGTGGGCCGAGCGGGCGGCGGAGTCGGCGAAGCGCTCGTCGAGGAGCAGGTCCGGCCGGTCCACGGCGATACAGAAACCCGGCCAGTAGCGGTCACCCTCCAGCATCGACAGCGAGAGGAAGCGGCCGTCGCCCGTCCGGTAGACGTTCCACAGCGGGTTGGACGGCCGGCGGCGGTCGACCGGCGCCAGCCGCTCCTGGCCCGCGCTGTGCGCCCCGGCGATGACCGGCTGCATGGCCCACAGGCCCGAACCGAGCAACGACACGTCGACCACGGCGCCCTTCCCCGTCCGTTCCCGCTGGAACAGGGCGGCGGCGATGCCGCCGGCCAGGTGGGCCCCGCTCTGGATGTCACCGAAGGCCGGGCCGGGCAGCGGGATCGGGAAGCCGGCGTCGGGCGGCATGGCGGCGATGCTCCCGCCCGAGCGGGCCCAGTACGACACGCCGTCGTAGCCGCCCTTGTCGGCGTCCGGGCCCTTGGGGCCGTGCCCGGTGCCCCGGGCGTAGATGATGCGGGGGTTGCGGGCCGTGACCGCCTCGGCGCCGATCCCGAGCCGGGCGCAGGCCGGGGCCAGGAAGTTGGTGATGAAGACGTCGGCCGTCTCGCACAGCGACAGCAGGAGTTCCCGGCCTTCCTCGGTCCCGATGTCGATGCCGATGCTCCGCTTGCCCCGGTTCAGCACCTCCCACAGGTAGGTGACCCCGCCGTCGCCGGGCTTGACGCCGTAGGCCACCAGGCCCCGCAGCGGGTCGCCGGCCTCGGGGTGCTCGACCTTGATCACGTCGGCGCCCCAGTCGGCCAGCACGGCGCCGGCGGCGGGGCCGAAGGCGTAGATGGCGACCTCCAGCACCCGCACCCCGTCCATCGGTCCCTGGCTCATCGCACTCCCCCGCTCATGCCCGGCGGTTCCGGAACCGGTCCCGGGCTTCGACCAGCCGTTCGAGGCGGAGCTTACGGTCGGTCAGGTCGAGATCGGCCGGGGCGGCGGCGATCTCGTCCGTCAGCACCACGATCTCCTCCTCGAGCCGCTCGGCGGCCAGGTCGATCGTGAGGAGGTCCTGCTCCTCCCAGTCCGACTGCTCTTCGGGTTTCATCGGGGGAAGCGGAACAGCTCCCGGGCGTTCTGCTCCACGATCCGGCGGACGTCGTCATCGGGGATGTCGTGGAACTGCTCGGCGGCCACCTTGCGGCTGTTGGGCCAGTGCGAGTCGGAGTGCGGGTAGTCGCACTCCCACAGCATGCGGTCGATGCCGATCTCGTCCCGGCTGCCGACACCGTGGCGGTCGGTGATGAAGCAGCCCCACATGTGCTTGCGGAACAGCTCCGAGGGGCGCACGGTCTGGTTGATGTTCTGGTAGAAGCGGTGCTTCTCCCACGTGCCGTCCATCCGCTCCAGCAGGTAGGGCACCCAGCCGATCCCGCCCTCGGAGAAGGCCACCTTGAGGTTGGGGTGCTTGTGGAAGACCTCGGAGAAGCAGAGGTCGGCCACGGCGTACATGGAGTTGCAGCCCATGAGGGCGATGAACACCGCCAGCGGCGCCTCGGGCCCGGTGTCGGGCACCTTGCCCGACGTGCCGAAGTGCATGCACAGCGGGAGCCCGGCGTCCTCGACGGCGGAGAAGATCGGGTCCCAGTGGTCGGTGTGGAACGACGGCTGGCCGAGCGTCGTCGTGTTCTCGGGGAAGGAGATGGCCTTGGCCCCCTTGGCCGCCACCCGCTCGACCTCGGCGACCGACGCCTCGACGTCCCAGAAGGGCAGGATGGCCAGGGGGATGAACCGCTCGGGGGCGGTGGCACACCACTCGTCGAGGACGAAGTCGTTCCAGGCCGCCGAGCACAGCCGGGCCAGCTCCATGTCCTCGCTCTTCCCGAACAGCGTGCCGGCGAACTTGGGGAACTGCGGGAAGCACAGCGCGGCCTGCACGCCGTCGAGGTCCATGTCCTTCACCCGCTCGACGGGGTCGTAGCAGCCGGGGATCATGTCCTCGTAGCGGACGGGGTCGAGCCCCAGCGCCTCGGGCGGCTTGCCGGCCACGGCGTTGAGGCCCATCTGGGCGTGGATCCGGCCCTCGTAGAGCCATGCTTGAGAATGGGGCTTCACGTAGGTGCCGAACTCGCTGTACATGCCCTCGTCGCCGCTCTCGACGACCCGGGGGCAGACTTCCTGGTACTTCTCGGGTATCCGGTCGAGCCAGACGCGGCGGTGCTCGATCAGGTGGTCGTCGACCGAGATCAGGTGCATGTCGTCCTGGAGCGGCATGGCAACCTCCACGTTCTTGAATCCTGGATACAGCATACGTGGTCAGGGAGCCCGGGGCTAGCGCCGGTAAACTTCCTCCGTGACCTCGACCCTCAACGTGCTGAACCGGCCCCGCCTCGTCGACGACGTGGTGCGTGTCCTGCGGGAGAAGATCATCCGGGGTGAGCTCCCGGCCGGCACCCAGCTCCTCCAGATCGACCTGGCCAACCAGCTCGGCGTGAGCCGGACCCCGCTGCGGGAGGCGTTCCGGATCCTGGAGAACGACGGCTACCTCAAGACGTCGAACAACAACCGCACGGTCGAGGTCGTCACCTTCACTGCCGCCGAGATGCGCGACATGTACGAGATCCGGGAGGTCATCGACGGCCTCGCCGCCCGGCTGTCGGCCGGCCGGGGCCTCTCCCCTGACGCCGCGGCCGGGGCCCGGCGCCTGCTGGCCGAGATGGCCAGCACGTCGAAGCCCCACGATCCGCTGCGGCGGGTGGAGGCCCACGCCGCCTTCCACTCCTTCTTCCTCGAGCAGTCGGGCAACGGCCGGCTCACGTCGCTGGTCCCGCTGATCCGGGCCAGCTCGGCCGCCCTCTTCCTGCCCTTCATCGACAACCCCGAAGGGGTGCAGCTGACGGCCGGCGGGAAGGCCTCCAGCTACAAGGAGCTCCTCGACGAGTCGCAGGACAGCCACCGGGCCATCCTCGACGCCGTCCTCGAAGGCAAGGCGGCCAAGGCCGAGACCGCCGCCCGCCGGCACATCGCCCGCACCATCGGTATGGTCGACCGCTTCGACGAGTGGCGCAGGGTGATCGCCGAGGCCGCCACCCACGAGCACGACGACGACCCTCCCCCTGATCCGCCGCAAAAGCGACGGACGAGGAAGCCCGCGGCCGGTTAGGGTCCCCCGCCCGGGCACAATGGTGGGGTGAGCGTCGAGCGCAATGCCCCCCGGTGGTCGGGATCGGCCGCCCGCATGCTCGGCGCGGCGATGATGGGGCTCGACATCGCCCTCAACGGGCCCAAAGAGGAGCGGCCCGGCGTCGTGGTCGACGCCCCCGGAGACCCCCCGCCCGACCTGCCCTTCGAGATCCTGCTCGACCCCGACCACCCCGAACGGAGCATCGTCCTCTTCCACGACGGGTAGGAGCTTCTGGATCCTGTCGCCGAAGTGGAAGGGGCCCAGCCGATGATGACGGTCATCACCCGAGTGACGTTGCGGGCGGGGAACGAGCCGGAGTGGGACGAGGCCATGCGGAAGCGGTTGGGCGCCGCCCGGGACCAGGCGGGCTGGGTCGGCGGGCAGATGCTCATCCCGCTCGACGGCCTCAACCAGCGGGTCATCGTGGGAACGTGGCAGACCCGCGCCGATTGGGAGGCGTGGCACGAGGACGGCGCTTTCCAGGAGACCCAGGCCCGGATGGAGAAGATGCAGGAAGAGCCCGACCAGATGGAGTGGTTCGAGGTCGCCATCGAGGCCCGGGAGGCCACCGGCGTTTGACACCGGTTCGGCGGGCCGGTCCCTTACCATCGGCTCGTGAATCGATACCGCATGGTGATACTGGCAGCAGCGGCGCTGACCATGGTCGCCCTGCCGGCCCGGGCGCAGGGCGACAAGGTCCGCTGCCCCCGGGGCGGCGGATGCGTCTGGGACGGGCCGGACTACCGGGGCCGGATGGCCCAGATCCCGTCGACGGGGTGCATCGACTCCGTCATCCGCTCGGCGGTGAACACCTCTGACCGGACACTGGAGTTCTTCACCGGCGCCGGCTGCTACGGCACCCGGGCCGGGACGCTGAAGCCCGGCCAGGACACCCCCGAGATCAACGCCGGCTCGGCCACCGGCGACTGCACCGTGGGCCCTGCCGACCCCTGCAGCGACGACCCCGCCCCCGAACCGCCGTCGCTCATCGACATCGGGCTCGCAGGATGATGTCGGCGATGTGCGGGGTGTCGGGCGGCGGGTCGATGCGCGGTTCGGCTGCGTGCAACTCGACCGTGAAGTCCCGGCCCAGCAGCCGGAGGAGGTCATCGGCGCCGATGTAGTCCGCTGGGTCGACGCCCCGCGCCTTCATGTGCTCGCGGTGCTCGTCGTCGAGGTCGTGGTAGACGGCGAGCAGCAGCCCGCCTGGGCGCACCGTGTCGAGCAATCTCCGTATGGCCGCCTCGCCGGCGGCCTTCGGCAGGGCTGGGTATTGCATCGACACGAGGTCGAAGGAGTGGGCTGGAAACGGTACCTGCAGCGCGTCCCCGCAGACCCACTCGACCGTGGCGCCGGCCTGCTGGGCAGCCTCCCGCGCCCGGCGCACGGCGACATCAGAGATGTCGACCGCAGTGACGACCCAGCCGCTCCGAGCGAGCCAGATCGCGTCGGCGCCCTCCCCGCACCCGACGTCGAGCACCCGGCCCGGGGTCAAGGCGGCTACTTCGGCGACGAGCCGCCCATTGGGCCGTCCGCTCCACATCGTTCCGTCACGTTCGCTGTACCTCGTGTCCCACTCGGCGGCCTCCTCCGCCACGCCGAACCGCTGCTCCCTCTCTTCGTGCTCCTCCATGGTCGGCACGGTAGACGGTCATCCCCTCGCGCAGGCCGTCTTGCCAACTCGAGCCCCGCCCAGCGGCACGGAGGGAGCGATACCGAGCGGGTAACCGTGAGCCGCCGTAAGCGCATCACGGCACCTTCGGGACGGCGCG
>DASYFF010000010.1:0-2960 GCA_036498605.1 Acidimicrobiia bacterium
TGGTCGACGCGCAGAGTGAAGAGGTCGAACCGCTGGTACTGGCCCACGATGTCGTGGATCTGCTTGGCCTCGATGCTCTCGGCGACGTCGATGTCGCCGTAGACAATGCCCTCCTCCCCTTCGAGCCGTTTGGAACACAGCTCGCCGGAGGGATCGAGCACCATCGACACCGGGGGCGGCGTCCCGGCGAAGATGTCCTCCACCGACGGGTCGACCCTGGCGATGGCCGCGACGGTGGCGCCGTCGAGGACGCCGGCCGCCACGATATTGAACACCTTCCCTTCGAAGGCGTGGGCCGCCGCCCGGATCTCGATGGCCCGGGTGAGGTCGTAGTTCCGGCCTTCGCCCCGCCGCCGCGACGGCCAGGCCGGGGGGTACGTCGACAGGTGCACCTGTTCCCCCTGGGCCAGCAGCGCGTAGCGGGCCAGCGGATTCGTGTTCTCACCGCAGATGAGCGTCCCGATCCGGCCCAGGTCGGTGTCCACCGGCCGCAGCTGACTGGCGTCGCCCGGCGCCCAGGTCAGCTTCTCGGCCCACGTCGGCACGAGCTTGCGGTGCCGCTGGAGGAGCTCGCCGCCCGGACCGAACAGCAGGTTGGTGTTGTACAGGCCGCCCATGCTGACCGGGCTGCGCTCGGTCACCCCCACCGAGAGGTAGACGCCCTCCCGCCGGGCACACGCCCCCAGACGCTCCGTGTGGGTACCCGGCACGACCATCGCCTGCTCGTACAGAGCCCGGAAGAACCCGTGCTGGTCCACCGGCGCCAGCACCAGGTTCCACAGCGGAAAGCCGGGAACGAACGACTCGGAGAACACGACCAGGCGGGCCCCGCCCCGGGCCGCCTCGCCCACCAGCGACTCCAGCTTGGCCAGCGTCGCCTCCCGGTCGAGGAAGCACGACGCCGCCTGGACCGCCGCCGCCCGGAAGGACGGGAAGGAATCGCCGCTCATGTCCCCGGGCCTCCTCTCGCCTCTCCATCCTTGCGCATCGGCGGCGGCGCCGCCCCACCCCGGACGACGGTTGTGTCACCGGGGTGACGTTCCCTGCGCAGCGGGTGATGCGGACACGGACCCTGATCGGCCGGAGCATGAGCGCCGACCGCCGACCGAGGGGAGACGACATGGCCGCAATCCTGGTTCCGACGAGGCCGGCCGACGAGACCGCCGAGCCGTCGGCACCGGCGAGGCCGGTGTCGATCGGCGGGACGGTCTTCGCCTCCAGCGTCGGCTCCCTCATCGAGTGGTACGACTTCTTCCTCTTCGCCACGCTGGCCCCGACCCTGGCGCCGAAGTTCTACCCGCCGGGCGACGCCACGGTGGGGTTGCTGCTGTACCTCTCGACGTTCGCCGTCGGTTGCCTGGTGCGCCCGCTCGGCGCCCTGTTCTTCGGCCGGCTGGGTGACCTCGTCGGCCGGAAGACCACATTCCTGCTGACGCTGCTGATCATGGGGGCGTCCACCGCCGGCGTCGGGCTCCTGCCCGGCTACGGCACCATCGGCTATCTCGCCCCGGCCTTCCTCATCGCCCTGCGGCTCCTCCAGGGTCTGGCCATCGGCGGCGAGTACGGCGGGGCCGCCGTGTACGTCGCCGAGCACGTCCCCGACCGCCGCCGGGGCCTGGCGACCAGCTTCATCCAGAGCTCGGCCTCGGCCGGTCTGCTGCTGTCGATCCTCGTCGTTCTCGGGGTGCAGCACTCGATGTCACCGGTAGCCTTCGCCCGGTCCGGCTACCGGATCCCCTTCCTCGTCTCGCTGGTGCTGGTGGTCATCTCGCTCGTGATCCGGCTGCGGATGAAGGAATCCCCGGTCTTCTCGGAGCTGAAGGCCCGGGGCGCCACCTCGAAGACCCCCGTCCGGGACGCCCTGGCCGGGCCGGGGGCCAAGCGGCGGATGCTGTGCATCCTCTTCGGCCTCACGGCCGGGATGGGCGTCATCGCCTACACCTCGAGCATCTACTCACTCTTCTACCTGACCACCATCCTCAAGGTCGAGACCGAACCGGCGCGGTGGGTCATGGCCGTGGCCCTGCTGGCCTCGCTGCCGCTGTTCACGGTCTTCGCCGCCCTCTCCGACCGGATCGGCCGCAAGCGGCTGATGATGGCCGGCATGCTGCTCGGCGCCCTCAGCTACCTGCCCGTCTACCACGCCATGGCCTCCGCCGCCCGGACCGGCGTGGTCACGCTGCGGTCCACCGCCGACCCGGTCACCCACGAGCCTCGGCTGTCGGCCGTGAACGGGGCCGGGCAGCGGGTGATCCAGAAGACGGAGAAGACGGCGACCGCCACACACCGCCAGCTCCTCGCCGCCGGCGCCACCGAAGCCCCCCGGGAGCCGAACTACCCGCTCCTCGTGCTGCTGGTCTTCATCCCCATGGCCATCTTCGCCCTGGTCTACGGGCCGATGGCCGCCTACCTGGTCGAGGCGTTCCCGGCCGCGGTGCGCTACACGTCGCTCTCGCTCCCCTACCACCTCGGTGCCGGCGTCGTCGGAGGCCTCCTCCCCACCATCGGCCTCTACGTCAACGCCGCCACGAAGAACATCTACGCCGGGCTCGCCTACCCGATCGGCTTCGCCGTGCTGGCCTTCGTCGTCGGGTCGCTCACCCTGCCGGAGACCCACGACGTGAAGCTCTGGGCCGAACTCGACGCCGCCGGGGTCCCCGCCACCCGGTGACGGCCGCCCGTTACCGGATCGTCTTCCTCCGCTCCGTGCATACCCTGACCTGCACCTTTGCTTCGCAGGGTCACCGTCTGGGCGACCTTTGAACGCCGGTTCCGGGTCAACGTACGAGCGACATTGTAGACGAGGGCCTCAGCGTCCACATCGCCCTCTGGGGGCGCCCTCCTGGCGTGATCGTCACCCGACAGCCGAGCGCCTGAAGGATGCCACCCGCTCCCGGATCTCGGCCAGCAGCCGGTCCCGGGTGTAGGCCCCCTTGCGGAGCACGTCGGCCACCTGGCCT
>DASYFF010000011.1:0-4643 GCA_036498605.1 Acidimicrobiia bacterium
ACCGGAACTCGCCAGTGCGACGAGGAGCATGACCGACACGAGAATCAGGGACGTGTGTTCCACGTCCGGGGTCTTTCCCCCCCCAGCCGGCGAGATCCTCTCCGGCGACAGACCGATCCTTCACATCTGACCGGATTTGTCGGATCCGGCGCCCGCCAACCCGGCGACCTCGGACTTACCGGCCGCAGCGCGACCGGTAGCCCGGCCGGGACAACAGCCGGTCGAGACGGACGGGCGAGAGTCCCCGACGGTCGAGCCCGTCGAGGATGAGCGGCAGCGCCCTGACGACGACGGTCCGATCGGTGGTGACGTCGCCGTCGAGACCGTCGTGGAGATCGATGATCGAGCCGGGCCGGACCTGGGCCAGGATACGGGCCGCCACCACCGCCGGGTCACCCATGCGCCAGTCGGCCGTCTCGACGTCCTCGCCCACCATCGTGATGCCGTGCCGGCGGGCGACCCAGGCCATGAACGGCGTGTGCTGGCTGTGCGGCGGGCGGAAGAAGGCGGGGCAGACACCGACCCGGCCGGCGAAGACCCGTTCGGCTCCCATCAGTTCCGGATAGCGGGGGTCGAGCCACCCGTGGGCGTCGTGGCGGAGGGAGTGGTTGGCCAGCAGGTGGCCGTCGTCGACCAGCACCCGGGCGATGTCCGGTCGGCGCTCGACCGCCCGGCCGACGGCGAAGAACGTGCCCTTGACCCCGTAGGCGTCGAGGACGGCGCGCACCGCAAGAGTGGCGGTGACGTTGGGGCCGTCGTCGAAGGTGAGAGCCACCGCCGGCGCGGTCCGGGGGCCGTGGGCGACCAGCTTTCCGAACCAGCCGGCCTGCGCCTGATTGGCCCCGGTCCACATGACGACGCCGGCGGTCAACACCATGAGGAGGGCCAACGCCGGGCCGGCACCCACCAGGCGCACCCGGGCGGAGCCCGCTGGGCGCCGAAGGGCGGCGTGGACGGCAAGGGCCGCGCCGGCGGCGACACCGAGCGGGGGGAGGAGCCGGGCGTCGACCGACTGGAAGGTCAGAGCCGCCGCCGCCCCACCGACGGCGGCCAACGCGACCCTCCCGGCTCGAGGACGCTCACCGTGGGGGGCGAGGTGGGCGGCGCCGCAACCGGCGACGACGGCCATCCAGCACCGCAGCCCGAAGGCGGCGCTCTGCCCGGCCAGCCAGGCAGCCACGGCCACCATGACCGCGCCGAACCAGCCGGTCCGCCGGGCTGACGGCAGCGGCGCGGCCCAGCCCACACCGGCGGCCAGCGCGGCCAGCTCGACGGCATGGGCCGGTGCCGGGGTGCTCCCCGACCGGGAGGCACCCAGGGCGGGGACGAGCAGCCCCGCCGTCAGCAAGCTGAACGCCCCCGCCGGGATGGTCGCAACGGACCACCGGGCCTGTGCAAGGCTCCACCCGTGGCGACGGCGTCGACCCGGCGGGTCACGGGGCGCTTCCTCGACCGCGGCGCGACGGCGGCCCTGGCGGCGGCGACCGCCGGCTGGGCGGTGGTCCTCGCCGGCCTGTTGCGCCATCGGGTGTTCGCCTCTCACGATGCGGTCAACAACTACGCCCACGTGTGGTTCATCGCCCGGCAACTGTGGCACCACCATCGCCTCCCCTGGCGCATGCCGGTGCTGGGCCACGGCGCCGCCTACACCTTCCCCTACGCCCTGGTGGCCTGGACGTCGGCGGCGCTGGTCTGGCCGCTCTTCGGCGACTGGACGGTCACCCTGTGGCTCGCGCTCGGTCTCGTCGGCATGGTCGCCGCCATGCTGTGGGCCCTCCCCGAACTGCTCCGGCATCGCTGGCTGGGCGCCGCCGCGCTGGTCAACCCCGCCCTGGTTCTCTCCGTCATCTTCGGTCAATTGCCGTTCCTGTGGGCCAGCGCCTTCCTGTTCGGAGCCATCGGCGCCTGGCGTCACCGGCGCCCAGCGGCCGCCGCCGTCTGCGCCGCCCTCGCCCAGAGCGGCCATCCTGCCGTCGTGCTGCCCATCATGACCGGGATCGTCCTCGGACGCCTCCCCTTTGAGCCGCGGCCGCGGACGCTGCTCCGCTGGTGGGCGGTCTCGCTCCTGCCCGCCGTCCCGGCCGCCTGGCTGGTGACCCTCTCCCCCGCCTACCACGACAGTTCGTCCGGGCTGCGGTGGCTGGAGTTCGTCCACACCCTGGAGGTGCGGATCCTCGTGGTCGCCGTCCCGTTGGCGCTCGTCGCTGTCGCCCGCCAGGCCTGGGAACGGGCCGGGCCGGCCCTGTTCGTGGCCCTCCTCGGGGGCAACGTCGTCCTGGCCGGCCCGCTGGCCAGCCAGACGGCCTGGCAGGCCCTGACCGGCAACCGTGACCGGACCATCGCCGCGTTGACGCACTCGCCGCAGTTCACTCCCGGAGCGACCTACCGGGTCCTCCAGGCGAGCGGCAACCGGGTCGGCATGTACGACATCCTCCGGGCCGGCGGCCGGCTCGACTCGGAGTTCTTCCCCGAAAGCATGCAGTGGGTGGACTTCCCCGGCACCGCCGCCTACGCCACCCTCCTGACCCGCCGCCACATCGACTTCGTCATCGACTGCCCCGACTTCGACCACCGCTTCGCCACCAACGAGCACGCCCTGCTCAACGCCCTCACGACCGGCGCCGCGGCGGCCGACCGGACCACCGTCCGGACCCGCCTCGCCAGCCGAACCCCCGGATACTCGCTCTACCGCGTGCTCCGCTCGGCCGGCACCGACGCAGCGGGCGGGAACCCAACCGCCCCACCGCCGGCCGCAGCCGTCCCCTGACCCGGGCCGCTTCACCGAAGGCCGCGGCTCGAGCGGTGTCGGTGCATCGGACGGTTCTAGCCACGGCCAGACGTGGCGGCCCTGGTTCGGGATGGTCGCTTGACCGCCGGCAGATAGCCCGACGGTCCGGCGAGGTGGATCCCTTCAGCCCTGACTGCTTGGAGGACTGGTTCGCCACGACGGATGGCCCGACGCGTTTCGGTGTCCCCCAATTCGAGCGGTCGAGTGTCATTGCCGGTCCAACGGGTCATGTCGCGGATGAGCTGATCGACCTGGTCAACCCATCGGTCGTCATCGGGGTCGATCTCATCGGGTCGAACAACGAAGAGGTCGATGTCACTGTCGGTCCGCATATCGCCCCGCGCCGCAGACCCGAACAGGGCGGCGTAGACGGGCGATGGGTCCCACCCGGCCAGTCGCGCGCGAACCCGGCTCAAGAGTTCGGCGCGAAGACCGGCGAGAGCGACGATGTGCGCTGCGGCGAGATGGTCCCGACGGAGGCGGTAGGTGTATGACGCACCGACCCGCTCGACGAGGACGACGCCCTGGTCGACCAGACGGCCCAGCACGTTGCGCACCCCGGCTTCCGAGTACCTTCCGATGAGCCGATGCACCTCCCGCCCGGTGAACGCCGCATCGGCACCGGCGAGGACGGCCAGCACGTCCCCGTCGACGGTCGGCGTGATCACGCTGAAGGGATGCTGCAGCTCCACATCCACATCGTATCGGGATCCCGAGAATAGTAGGGATATCCCGAGTATAATCCGTTCTCGTTGGGCGAGACACTGGCTCTGATCCGGTCGATCCGGTCCTCCGTCTTAGCCCGCCTCAGGAGCGCACTGGGCGTGCCCTGTCGTGTCTTTCGGCTCCCGTTTACGCATGCGGCGTGTTACACTGCGTGCATGAGTTCGGTGGAACGTGGCCAGTTGTCGTTGCGGCCGTCGGCGCGGACGCTGGAGCAGCTGAGGGATCGGGCCCGGCTGCTCGGCCTGAAGCACACCGTGCTGGCCGAACGCTACGTGGCCGAGGGCGTGCTGATGGACGAGCATCCCGGCATCCATTTCGTGGACGGGCCGATGGGACGCCGGCCGGCAGTGGTGGGCACCGGCTTGGACGTGTGGGAGATCATCGCGGTGGCGAAGGACAACCGGGGTTCGGTGGCCGAGACCGCCGCCTACCTGGAGATCGACCCTCGGCTGGTGGAGACGGCCACCCGCTACTACGGCGCCAACCGGGCCGAGATCGACGACTGGCTGGCCCGCGTCCATGACCTGAACGCGGCCGAAGAGACGAAGTGGCGCGCCGCCCAGGACGCGCTGTCCGCTTGAAGCTCCTCCTCGACGAGCACTTCTCCCCCGAGATCGCCCGCCAGCTCCGAGCGTTGGGCCACGACGTCGTGGCGGTGTGCGAACGGGCCGACCTGCGGGGCCGACCGGACCGCGTCCATTTCGCCTCGCTTCCCGACCAACAACGAGCCATCGTCACCCGGGATCTGGGCGACTTTCGCCCGCTGCTGGCCGAGGCTCTCCGCCGGGGTACCCCGACCTTCGGGATCGTCTGCGTTTCGCAGCGCTTCTCGCTGAGCCGGGCCGAGGTCGGCCGGCTGGTCCGGGCCTTGGCCGCCCTGCTCGACGCCCACCCCGAATCCGACGCCGTCATCAGGCGGGGCGGCGAGATCTGGCTCGACGATCCCCCTGAACCGAAAGGCGGGCCCCGACCTCAGGTCAGGGCCCGCCCGAAGGGGAAGTGAGCCGGGGAAGTGCCAAGACCGTAGCGATCCCGGTCGGGTGGTCGCCACCGAATTTTCGACGTCGCTCGGCGCCGGCGGTGTTGGCGGATCCCGCTTACCTACCGAACGCATGTTCACATACGATGG
>DASYFF010000012.1:0-3432 GCA_036498605.1 Acidimicrobiia bacterium
CTACACCTCGGGGACGACCGGGCGGCCGAAGGGCGCCGTGCTCACCCATCGGAACCTGCTGGCCTTCATCCGCCTCCTCGGGTCCGCCGAGGGGTGGACGGCGGCCACCCGCACGCTGCTGTGCGTCCCGCTGGCCTTCACCGGCGGGATCGTCAACAACTTCGTCGGCACCTATGGGGCCGGCGGCACGCTGGTGCTGGAGCGCACCTTCGACCCCGCCCGGGCGCTGCGGCTCCTCGTCGACGAGGGGATCACGGCCATGATCGGCGTGCCCGTCATGTGGCAGGGGATCGCCGACAGCGCCGGCTTCGACGGCGCGGACCTCGGCCGGCTCAGCACCGCCATCACCGGCGGGGCGCCCGTCCCCGAGACGCTGCTGCGGACGTACCAGCGCAAGGGTGTTCTCATCCGCCAGGCCTACGGGCTGACCGAGGCCACCGCCCTGGTGGCCATGCTGCCCAAGGCCCTGGCCGTCGACAAGCCCAAGGCCTGCGGCCGGCCCGTCCTCCACACCGAGCTGCGGCTCGTCGACGAGGGCGGGCGGGAGTGCCCGCCGGGGGAGGCGGGGGAGATCCTCGTGCGGGGCCCGCAGGTCATGGCCGGCTACTGGGGCGACGCCGCCGCCACCGCCGCCGCTCTGGAGGACGGTTGGCTGCACACCGGCGACCTCGGTCGCCTCGACGACGACGGCCTCCTCGAGATTGTCGACCGCAAGAACGACCTGATCATCTCCGGAGGCCTCAACGTCTACCCGGCCGAGATCGAACGGGTGCTGGCCGACTTCCCGGGAATGGCCGAAGCGGCCGTCGTCGGCGTGCCCGACTCCCGGTGGGGCGAGGTCCCGGCCGCCATCGTCCGGGGCGCGGCCGGCCCGATCGACGAAGCGGCGCTGGTGGCCCACTGCCGGCGGCTGCTGGCCGACTACAAGACCCCTCGCCACGTCGTGGTGGTGGACGAACCCCTGCCCCGCAGCATGTCCGGCAAGGTCCTCCGCCGGGAGCTGCGGGCCAAATATCAAGACCTGCCGACCACCCAGGAGCCCTGAACAATGACCGTCAAGTTCGGAACCGTCGACTTCTACCAGGCCATGGCCGACCAGCTGAACAACGACCCGGCCTGGACCGACATCGGGAAGGACCTGTCCTACTCGATGGTCTACGTCTTCACCGAGCCGGTCGACAAGCGCTTCTACGCCGTCTTCGACCAGGGCAAGGTCACCGGCGTGCGGGAGGCCACCGCGGCCGACGCCGACACCGTCGACTTCGTCATCACCGGCCCGCCCGACGTGTGGCGGGGCATCTTCGAGAAGAAGATCAACCCCACCGCCGCCCTCACCACCGGGAAGATGAAGGTGAAGGGCAAGATGACCACGCTGCTCAAGAACATGAAGGCCTTCAGCTACGTCATCGAGGCCATGACGAAGGTCGACTTCGAATGAGCCTCGCCCGCCACTACGACCACTTCGACCCGGACCTGCTGGCCGACCCCTACGGGTTCTGGGCCGAGCTGCGGGACTCCGAGCCCGTGGCCCGCAGCGACAACCACGGCGGGTTCTGGGTCGTCTCACGCTACGCCGACATCATGCAGGCGGCCTGCGACCCGGCCACGTTCTCGTCGCAGGACGGGACCGGCACGCCGCCCATCCCCACCAAGCTCCTGCCGATCGACACCGACCCGCCGCTGCACCAGAAGTACCGCAAGATCATCAACCCCTCGTTCACCCCCCAGGCGGTGCGGGCCCAGGAAGGGGAGTGGCGGTCGCTGGCCAAGGAGCTCGTGGCCGGGTTCCCGACGGAGGGGGACATCGAGCTGTGCTCGGCGTTCGCCGTGCCCTTCCCCCAGCAGGTGGCCCTGCGCATGATCGGGTTTCCCGACGACGACCGGCCCGACCTCGCCCGCTGGATCGACGACATCACCCGTCTGCGGGGCATCGACGACGAGAAGGTCGGCGAGGCGGCCATGGGCGTCATGCTGCGGATCATCGAGCGGCTCGAGGAGCGGCGGGGCCAGCCCCGGCGTGATGACCTCATGTCCGTTCTGCTGGACGGGCAGATCGACGGCCGGCCCCTCGACGACGACGAGCAGCTCTTCTCCTTGATGTTGCTCCTCCTCGGCGGGCTCGACACCACCACCAGTGCCATCGCCTTCGCCCTCGTCCACCTGGCCGATCACCCCGACGACCGGGCCCGCCTGCTGGCCGATCCCGACCTGCTTGACAGCGCAGTCGAGGAATTCGTGCGCACCGCCACTCCGGTGCAGGGCCTGGGCCGTACGGTCACCGGCGAGACGACGCTGTCGGGCTGTCCCCTCCACCAGGGGGACCGGGTCTTCCTGCTCTGGGCTTCGGGCAACCGCGACCCCCGGGCCTTCGACCGGCCGGAGGAGGTCGTCCTCGACCGCCACCCCAACCACCATCTCGGCTTCGGGGCCGGGCCCCACCGCTGCGTCGGATCCCACGCCGGGAAGCTGATGGTGAAGATCGCCCTCTCCGAGCTGCTTCCGTGGCTCGGCGAGTACCGGATCTCCGGGGAGCTCGGCTGGGTCGGCGGGGAAACCCGGGGCATCCGGCATCTTATGGTGCAACGCGTAATTGCTGCTTGACAGCGATACAAACAACGAATAATGTCCACATTGTTCTTGTAACACGTTCTTGCCGTTGCGCAACGTTTGGGGGGAGCCCAATGCCGCGTCCCACGTTCCACGCGAGCCGGCGACTGCTGTACCGGGCGGGGGTCGCCGCCGTCGCCGTCGGGGTACCGATGGCCGCCTTCGTGGCCGCCGCCCCGGCCGACGGCAGCTCGTCGTACTCCGGAGTGGCCAGCGCCGACGGCGTCCGCATCACCACCAGCGCCCCCGGGTTCCTGGTGGTGGAGGACTTCGTCGACGCCGGCGGGCCGACGGCCCAGGCGGCGGTCAGCGACGTGGAGGGCAACCGGGGGTACGCCTCGGTGCCCTACCCCGGGGAGCTGGCCATCGCCGGCCCCGGCCTGTTCGCCATCGCCACGGGCCAGCAGTTCCCCGGCCACTACCCCTTCTACGTGGCCAGCACCCACCCGACCACGCCGAAGAACGAGTACGACGTCCCCGGCCTCCTGATGGAGACCCAGAGCGACGCCGGCTCCTCGTCGGCCCGGGCCCGCCTCGGTGCCTCCGACGACGCCCCCAACGGTGCGGTGTCGACGGCGAAGGTGGTCCACGGCGCCGACGGCGGGGTCACCTCCGAGGCCAGCGGGGTGGCCAACCTGCTCAAGGTCGGCCCGGTCGAGGTCCTCGGCTTCCAGTCCAGGGCCTCGGTCAGCCGGGCGCCCGGGGGCGAGCCGCAGCGCTCGTCGTCGATGGAGTTCAGCGCCCTCAAGATCGCCGACACGGCGGTGGGTGTGCGGGACGGGCAGTTCGTCGTGGCCGGCACCACCGTGCCCCTCGGCGGGTTCG
>DASYFF010000013.1:0-2329 GCA_036498605.1 Acidimicrobiia bacterium
CAGCCTGGGGGCGATCTGGTCGTCGTGCGCCCCGGAGTTCGGGACGGAGGCGGTGCTGGGCCGGCTGCGCCAGATCGACCCCAAGGTCCTCTTCGCCGTCGACGGCTACCGCTTCGGTGAAGTGGCGGTCGAGCGGGCGGCCGAGGTGGCGGAGATCCGCCGGCAGCTGCCCAGCGTGGAGACGGTGGTGGCCGTCCCTTACCTGTTCCCCGGCGAGACCCGCCTCCCCGACTCCGTACCGTGGGACGGGTTCCTGGCCGCCCCCGGCGCTGAGCCCGTCTACGACCGGCTGCCGTTCGACCATCCGCTCCATGTGGTGTTCTCGTCGGGGACGACGGGGTTGCCCAAGCCGATGGTGCACGGGGCGGGCGGCGTCCTCGTCGACCACCTGAAGACCCACGCCTTCCATCTCGACGTCGGCCCCGGCGACCGGATGTTCTTCTTCTGCACCACGGGCTGGATCGCCTGGAACTGGCTGATCTCGGCGCTGGCCGTGGGGTCGGGCATCGTCCTGTTCGACGGGAACCCGATGCATCCCGACGCCTCGTCGGTCTGGCAGCTGGCCGCCGAGACCGCCACGACGTTCTACGCCTCGAGCCCCGGGCTGATGATGGCCGCCCGGCGGGACGGGATCGTGCCCCGCCAGGTGGCCGACCTGTCCCGCCTGCGCTGCGTCGTCACCAGCGGCGCACCGATGGGCGCCGAGGGCTTCCGATGGATCTACGAGGCGGTGGGCGACGACGTCTACCTCCAGTCGCTGTCGGGCGGCACCGAGGTGGTCGGCGCCTTCGTGGGCGGCGTCCCGCTGCTGCCCTGCCGGGCGGGGCTCATCGCCACGAAGTGGCTGGGCTGTGCCGTCGAGGCCTGGGATTCCGACGGGAAGGCCGTGGTCGGCGAGCAGGGAGAGCTGGTCCTCACCGAACCCCTGCCGTCGATGCCGCTGCGGCTGTGGGGCGACGATGACGGGTCCCGCCTGCACTCCGCCTACTTCGACCGCTACCCCGGCGTGTGGTGCCACGGCGACTGGATCACCTTCACGCCCGAGGGCTCCTCGGTCATCACCGGCCGGTCCGACGCCACTCTCAACCGGGGCGGCGTCCGCCTCGGGACCAGCGAGTTCTACACCATCGTCGAAGCGCTGCCTGAGGTGGCCGACAGCCTCGTCGTCCACATCGAAGACCCCGGCGGCGGCATCGGCGAGCTGATGCTGTTCGTCGTTCCCGCCGCCGGCGCGGCGCTCGACGACGGCCTCCAGGGCCGGATCCGGGCCGAGCTGCGGCGGCGCCTGTCGCCCCGCCACGTCCCCGACGTGATCGAGGCCGTGGCCGCCATCCCCCAGACGCTCACCGGCAAGAAGCTCGAGATTCCGGTCAAGCGGATCCTGACCGGTACCCCGCCCGACCGGGCCGCCAGCCGCGGTTCGCTGGCCAACCCCGACGCCCTCGACGTCTTCGAGCAGCTGGCCAAGCGCCGGCTGGCCCACCAGGAGGTTTCCGCATGACCAGGCTCGATGCGCCTCACGGGAGGCTGGTAAAGCTCCCCAATGTCGTCGTCAACGGAACGGCGCAGCAGAGCGAGATCGAGCCCCGCACCCTGCTCGTGTACTACCTGCGGGAGATGCTCGGGCTCACCGGGACCAAAGTCGGATGCGACACGTCGTCGTGCGGCGCCTGCACCGTGCTGCTCGACGGCGAATCGGTGAAGAGCTGCACGCTCTTCGCCGTCCAGGCCCAGGGCGGGTCGATCACCACCATCGAGGGGCTGGCCGGCGACGGGCCGCTCGACCGGGTGCAGCAGGCCTTCCACGAGCACCACGGCCTGCAGTGCGGCTACTGCACCGCCGGCATGGTCATGGCCGCCGTGTCGCTGCTGGAGGAGATCCCCAACCCGACCGAGGACGACGTCCGCTGCGGGCTGGAGGGCAACCTCTGCCGCTGCACCGGCTACCACAACATTGTCGAGGCCGTGATGGCCGCGGCGGGGAAGTGAGGCGACGATGATCCCGGCCGCCTTCGACTACGTCCGGGCCGGTTCGGCCGACGAGGCCGCCGCCCTGTTGGCCGAGCACGGCGACGAGGCCAAGCTCCTGGCCGGCGGACACTCGCTGGTGCCGCTCATGAAGCTGCGGCTCGCCTCCCCGTCGGTCGTCATCGACGTCGGTCCGCTCCGCGAGCTCTCCTACGTCCGGGACGACGGGGGCGAGATCGCCATCGGCGCCCTGACCCGGTACCGGATGCTGCAGACGGACGGGCTCCTGCAGGCCGAGCTGCCGATCGTGGCCCACGTGGCCGGGCTCATCGGCGATCCCCAGGTCCGCCACCGGGGGACG
>DASYFF010000014.1:0-8264 GCA_036498605.1 Acidimicrobiia bacterium
TATTACAAGCAGATCCGGCCGATCTTCCAGGCGCAGTGCCAGGGCTGCCATCAGCCCTCGAAGGCGGGCGGCGGCTACGTCATGACGGCCTTCGACCGGCTCCTGGCCGGCTGCCACCGCCGGCGGCTCCGAATCGTGCTCGACTGGGTTCCCAACCACACCAGCGACCGGCATCCGTGGTTTCTCGAGTCCCGGGCTTCCCGCCGGTCCCCCAGGCGCCAATGGTACTTCTGGCGGGACGGGCGTGACGGGCGGCCGCCCAACAACTGGATCGCCGCCTTCGGGGGACGGGCCTGGACGTGGGACGCCGGCACGGCCCAGTGGTACCTGCACCTCTTCCTTCCGGAGCAGCCGGAACTCAACTGGGGGAACCCCGAAGTGGAGCAGGCCATGCACGAGGTGCTGCGGTTCTGGCTCGATCGGGGCGTCGACGGTTTCCGGGCCGACGTCGTCCATCTCATCGGGAAGGACCCGGCGCTGCCCGACCAGCCGGAGGGGCTGGCCGACCAGTGCCTGGTCGGCGTGCACGACGACCCGTCGACCCACGTTCTCCTCCGCCGGATCCGCCAGGTGCTCGACGCCTACCCCGGGGAGCGGACCATCGTGGGCGAGGTCAACCTCGGCTCAGCGCCGCTCCTGACGCCGTACTACGGCGCCGGCGACGAACTGCACATGGTCTTCAACTTCACCCTGCTGCGGTGCGCCTGGCGGGCCGAGCTGTGGGCCGACACCATCGTCGCCTCCGAGGAGGCGTTCCGGACCGCCGGTGCCTGGCCGGTCTGGGTGCTCTCCAACCACGACACGCCCCGTCACCGCAGCCGCTACGGCGGGTCGGAGGCCCGGGCCCGCGCCGCCGCCGTCGTCCTGCTGACCCTGCGGGGTACGCCGTTCCTCTACGCCGGCGAGGAGCTCGGCCTGGAGGATGCCGTCGTGCCGGCCGGCGACGAGGTCGACCCTGCCGGCCGTGACGGCTGCCGGGCGCCGATCCCCTGGTGCCGCGGTCCAGGGCATGGCTGGCCGGGGCGGAGACCCTGGCTGCCCTGGCCACCCGAACCCGCCGCCCGCAGCGTCGCCGCGCTCCGCGACGACCCGGGATCGATCCTGCACCTCTACCGGCGGCTGCTCGCCGCCCGGCGGGCTTCGCCGGCGCTGCAGACCGGCGACTGGCGACTCCTGGACAGCCCCGACGAGGTCCTGGCCTACGAACGCGGTGGCCAGGATCCCCGGCGAGTGGTGGCGTGCTTCGGCGACGGGGACCAGGTTGATGTCGGCGGCGACACCGGCTGGGTGATCGAAGTGGCGACGTCGGCCGAACGGGAGGGCGGGCCGTTCGACGGGCGGCTCACCGGCCCCGGCGCCGTCCTCCTTCGCCCCGCCCGGTCGTGACAACGTCGTCCTTGGCCACCCGCCGCCGCTCGGGCGCCGGGCCCCGGACCACGACCGGGCACGCCGCCCGGCGCACGACGTCCTCCGCCGTACTGCCGAGCAACAGATGAGTCACCCCGCGGTGACCGCTGGTGCCGACGACGAGGGCGGGCGCCTGGCGCTCCTGGGCCAGACGGACGAGGGTGGCGGCCGGGGTGACGTCGTCGGCGACGGCAAGGCCCTCCGCCTCGAAGCCGACGTCCCGGGCCAGCGCGGCGCCGTGTTCGGCCAGCCGTCGGACGCCGTCATAGATCTTCTCCTCGACCTCCAGCGCGGTGCGGATGTCGATGGGAGCGGGCGTGGGGCTGGGGGCGGCCACGAGATCGAAGACCGGACCGGGCTCCCACACCACCACCACCAGCGCCCGACGAGGAGCGAGCAGCGCGGCCGCCTCGACGAGGGCACATTCCGAGGTCGGTGATCCGTCATAGCCTACGACGACCGGCCCCGATCGCGCCTCCGCGTGTTTCACGCCCAGGTCCCCCATGTTCTCCTTTCGTCCCACGCCCAGGGTTCGGGCTCGTCCTCGGCCAGAAGTTGGCGCCGCCACAGCAGTGCGACGGCCATCCCGAAGACGAAGCCGCCGATGTGGGCGCCGGAGGCGATCCCCGAGGCGGGGCTGATGAAGAACTGGAGCACGAACCACAAGCCCAGCAGCCACTTCGCCCGCACCTCGACGAAGACGCCGAAGAGGAAGATCGGCACGATCGACAGGATCTCGGCGTTGGGGAACAGCACGAGGTAGGCGCCCATCACGGCGGCGATGGCGCCGGAGGCGCCCACGACCGGCACGGTGCTGTAGGGCTGCAGCAGGACATGGGTGAGGGCGGCGGCCAGGCCGCCGACGACGTAGAAGACGAGATAGCCGAGCCGGCCCATCCGGTCCTCGATGTTGTTGCCGAACACCCAGAGGAACAGCATGTTGCCGCCCAGGTGGAGCAGGCCGCCATGGAGGAACATGGAGAAGAACACGGCGAGATAGATGTTCTTGCCGGGATCCGCCGGCGGCGCCGGCGGTGGTGAGGGGGCGCAGGCGTTGGGGTCCTGATTCTGGAAGGTGGCCACCACCTCGGGGACGGTCAGGTGCCGGCGCTCGACCAGCTCGCAGGGGATGGCGGCGTGGCGGACGGTCCAGACCGCTTCGTCGACCTGCTCGCTGTCGGTCCGCTGGGCCAGGGTGCTCCGGCCGGTCGGCTCGACGAAGAAATAGATCCCGACGCAGACCGCGATGATCCCCAGCGTGAGGAAGGCGAACCGACGCGTCGGGTTGCGGTCCTTGATCGGTATCATGCCGCCCCCGTTACCCGGCTCCCGGGCCCGGGCAACGGGGCCACGGCCTGTTCCAACCACTTCCGCAGGGCCGGCTCGGGGGCGGCGCCGGCGTGGCGGGCGATTACGTCCCCCCGGTGGACGAGCAACAGCGTCGGCACCGCCTGCACCGAGAACCGCCGGGCGGTCTCGGGCGATCGATCGACGTCGACCTTCACGAGCTTCACCCGGCCGGCGAGGGTCCGGGCCAGCTGCTCCAGCACCGGGCTGACCATGCGGCACGGCCCGCACCACGGCGCCCACAGGTCGACCAGCACCGGGATGTCAGCCCGGTCGACGACCTCGGCGAAGGTGGCGTCGGTGGCGTCGGCGATCCACGGCAGCGGCGCGCCGCAGTGCCCGCACTTCGGGATTCCCGCCGCGGCGGCGGGGACCCGGTTCTTCTTCCCGCAGACCCCGCAGACCACGACCGGGGCGGGCGCCGGACCCGTCGCCATGTCAGCGCACCCTGGCCCGGGACGGGGACGGCCGGGGCACCCGGCCCCGGGGCGGCACCTCGTAGGGGCTCGGGATGTACTCGACCGACGGCCGGCGGCCCCTCGGCTGCGGGTACAGCCCCATGAGGACCCGGACTTCGTCGGGCAGGTCGGTCGACACCGGTAACCCCATCGTCTGGGCCATGTCGGCGTCGATGGGGAAGTCGTGCGTCCAGCGCCCCTCCGACAGCGTGTGGGCGAGGTCCTTGGCCTGCCCCTCGGGGAGCCGCTGGACCAGCAGCTTGGCCACGAACGCCTCCACCTGGTCCTGCGCCTTGCGGCCGACGTCGGCCAGGATGAACGTCTTGTCCTCGACCCGGTCGGGGTTCTTCCGGCCGATGGCGGCCAGGATGGAGGCGACCGGCAGCTCACCGATCTGGGGGTCGACCGGCCCGAGCACGGCCGACGGCGACATCACGATCCGGTCGGCGGCCAACGAGATCAGCGTCCCGCCGCTCATGGCGTAGTGCGGCACGTACACCGTGACCGGTGCCGGGTGGGCGGCCAGGGCGGAGGCGATCTGCTCGGCGGCCAACACCAGCCCGCCCGGCGTGTGCAGCACCATGCTGATGGGGACGTCGTTGCCGGTCATCTCGATGGCCCGGATGATCGCCTCGGAGTCCTCGATGTCGATGAACCCGCCGAAGGGGATGCCGAGGAAGGCGAACCCCTCCCGGCGGTGGATCATCGTGATGGCCCGGGAGCGGTCCCGCTTCTCGATGGCCCGCAGCGCCAGGGTGCGCTGGTAGGCCAGCCAACGCTGCTGCAGCACCGGTTGAAGGCTGGACAGGACGAAGAAGAGCCACAGGATGTCGAGCGGGCTCACGTGGGGAGTTCCTCCTTCACCTCATCGGGCGTCGGGACGGGGTACGACGAGCACCGGGGACGGACTGCGCCGCACGATGGCGGCGGCGACGCTGCCGAACACCAGCCGGGCGGCGCCCGTCCTGGCGTGGGACGACACCACCACCAGCGACGCCGGGTGGTTCACGAGATGGGCCTCCAGCCCTTCGGCCGGGCTGATGGGGTCGAACAGGGGCAGGGTCTCGACCGTCTCCCCCTGATCCCGCAGGGGCTGCACCAGGCGGTCGAGGAAGCCGTGCACGTCCCATTCGTCGGGCCCGAAGATCCGCCGGACCGGCTTCTCCGGTCGGAGCGGTTCGGGCACCGGTTCGGCCACGGTGGCCACCGTCAGGGGTTCGCCGAGCAGGTGGGACCAGCCCGCCCCGACCGGCAGCAGCGCCGCCGACGCCGGCGTCTCGTCGACGCTGACGACAACCCCGCTGCCCCGCCGGTGGTCGGGCGGCCGCGGGCCGACGAGGATCACGGGGTCGTGGCCCCGGTGGATGACCTCGGTGGCCACCGAGCCGACGAGGGCGGCGGAGCGGCCGCGGCCGTGGCTGGCCATGCAGACGACGGCGTCGGGTCCGAGGCGGCGCAGCTCCTCGTGGATCGCACCGGCCGGATCGGCGCTGACCACCACGGTGCGGTGCACGCCGAGGCAGGGCGACCGGAAGGCGTCGAGCTGCTCCTTGCGGGCGGCGGCCTCGTCCTCCTCGTCCACGGCGCTGAGCAGATGGATCTCGGCCCCCAACCGCCGGGCCAGGCGGGCGGCCACCCGGAGGGCCCGTTCCGAGACGTCCGAGCCGTCGAGCGGGACAAGGACGACGGCCACCCGGTCGGGGACCCGGGCGGCGGGGATCACGCCGCCTCCGAGGACGGCGCCGCCGTCTCCGCCGTCGCCTCACGGCGCTGGAGCTGGCGCAGCTGGACCGGGTGCTGGACGACCTGGCCGTCCTCGCCCGTCAGGCGCACCACCAGCCGCGGCAGGACGAAGCGCCTGAAGTACAGGACGGCGATGGTCAGGTCGACCACGACGGCGGCCACGAACAGCACCGGGGCCATCCAGTACGTCCAGGGGACGGCGGCGAGGACGACGAGCAGGCTCACGCCCGGGCCTCCCGGGTCTGCTCGACCGCCCGTCCCCGGCGTCCGGTCGCCGACTCCACCATGCGCAGCTCGTTGGCCAGCCCGAGCAGGAGCGCCCCGGAGATGAGGGCGTACCACCCGACCAGCCAGGTGGTGGCCAGCGCCCCGGCTCCGGGGTTGACGATCAGCACCACGGCGAAGGCCAGCGACAGCAGCCCGACCACGGCCAGCAGCCATCCGTTGCGGACCTGGTGGCGGAGGCGGGCGGCGGTGGCCAGCTCCAGCCACCCGGTCACGGCGGCCCAGAAGGCGATGAGGTACAGCAGCGCCAGGGCGGTGATGTGGGGCCAGATGAACGTCACCACGCCGATGACGATGCTGGCCAGGCCCTCCAGCAGCAGCCAGGGCCGCTCTCGGCGGGTGTCGGGCGTGTCGGCGATGACGGCGGCCACGATGAACAGCCCGTCCACCAGGACGTAGGCGCCGAACAGGAGCACCAGGGCGGTCAGCGTCAGCCGCGGCCAGATGAGGGTCAGCAGGCCGAACAGCACGGCCGCCGCCCCCCGCACGGCGAGCTTGCGCCAGTCGCCGATCACCAGGATCACCATCGGAATCGACCTCCTTGGCTAAGGGTTCTCGTGGTCCACGACCAGCTCGCCGTCGGCGACGTCGAGGCGGATGACGGCGCCGTCGGCGATCTCGCCGGCGATCAGCGCCCGCCCGACGCGGGTCTCCACCTCCCGGGCGATGAAGCGGCGCAAAGGCCGAGCGCCGTAGACCGGGTCGTAGCCCTGGCGGGCGATGAACCGGCAGGCGTCCTCACTCAGCTCGAGGGTGATGCGCCGCTCGGCCAGCCGGGCCCGCACCTCGTTGAACATCAGGTCGACGATCTGCTCGATCTCGCCCATGGTGAGCGGCTTGAACAGCACGATGTCGTCGACACGGTTGAGGAACTCGGGCCGGAAGTGGCCGCGCAGCTCGGCCATCACCAGCGCCCGGGCGTCGGGCTTCAGCTCGCCCTCGGGGGTGACGCCGTCCATCAGGTACTGCGAGCCGATGTTCGACGTCATGATGATCACGCTGTTGCGGAAATTGACCGTGCGGCCCTGGGCGTCGGTGAGACGGCCGTCGTCGAGCACCGCCAGCAACGTGTTGAACACGTCGGCGTGGGCCTTCTCGATCTCGTCGAAGAGCACCACCGAGTAGGGCTTGCGCCGCACCGCCTCGGTGAGCTGGCCGCCCTCCTCGTAGCCGACGTAGCCGGGCGGCGCACCGACCAGGCGGCTCACGGTGTGCCGCTCCTGGTACTCGCTCATGTCGATGCGGACCATGTTCTCCTCGGTGTCGAACAGGGTCGCGGCCAACGTCTTGGCCAGCTCCGTCTTGCCGACACCGGTAGGGCCCAGGAAGATGAACGACCCGATCGGCCGGCGGGGGTCCTTCAGGCCCGACCGGGCCCGGATGATGGCGTCGGCCACCACCTGCACCGCCTCGTCCTGGCCGATGATGCGTTCGTGGAGCACCTTGTCGAGCCGCAGCAGCTTCTCCCGTTCGCCTTCCTGCAGCCGGCTGACGGGGATGCCCGTCCAGCGGGAGACGATGGTGGCGATCTCCTCCTCGGTCACGACCTCCCGCAACAGCCGCTGGCCCCCCTGCTTGGAGGCCAGCCGCTCCTCCTCGGCCTGGAGCTGGCGTTCGAGCTCAGCCAGCTTGCCGTAGCGGAGCTCGGCCGCCCGGTTGAGGTCGTAGTCGCGCTCGGCCATCTCGGCCTCGTGGCGGACCCGTTCCAGCTCCTCCCGCAGCTCCTGGACCCGGCGCAGGGCGTGGCGTTCCGCCTCCCACTGGGCCCGCATGGCGTCGGCCTCGGCGCGGAGGTCGGCCAGCTCCCGGCGCAGCTCCTCCAGGCGCCGCTGGCTCTGCGGGTCGGTCTCCTTGGCCAGCGCCGCTTCCTCGATCTCCAGGCGCATGACCCGGCGGGTCAGCTCGTCGAGCTCGGCCGGCATCGAGTCGATCTCGGTCCGGAGCATGGCGCAGGCCTCGTCGACGAGGTCGATGGCCTTGTCGGGCAGGAACCGGTCGGTGATGTAGCGGTGGGACAGGACCACGGCCGCGATGAGGGCACCGTCCTGGATCTTCACGCCGTGGAACACCTCGAGCCGTTCCCGCAGACCCCGCAGGATGGAGATGGCGTCCTCCTCCGAGGGCTCGTCCACCAGGACGGGCTGGAAGCGCCGCTCCAGCGCCGCGTCCTTCTCGACGTGCTTGCGGTACTCGTCGACGGTGGTGGCGCCGATCATGTGCAGCTCGCCCCGGGCCAGCATCGGCTTGAGCATGTTGCCGGCGTCCATGGCCCCTTCGGCGGCGCCGGCGCCGACCACGGTGTGGACCTCGTCGACGAAGAGCAGGATGCGACCCTCGCCGGCCTTCACCTCGGTGAGGACGGCCTTGAGCCGCTCCTCGAACTCGCCCCGGTATTTGGCCCCCGCCACCAGCGCCCCCATGTCGAGGGCGAAGATCGTCTTGTCCCGCAGGCCTTCGGGGACGTCGCCCCGCACGATCCGCTGCGCCAGCCCCTCCACGATGGCCGTCTTGCCCACCCCGGGGTCGCCGATGAGGACGGGGTTGTTCTTCGTCTTGCGGGACAGGATCTGCACGACGCGGCGGATCTCGGCGTCGCGGCCGATGACCGGGTCCAGCCGCCCGTCGCGGGCGTCGGCCACCAGGTCCCGCCCGTACTTCTCCAGCGCCTCGTAGGCCACCTCGGGCATGGCCGACGTCACCCGTTGGTTGCCCCGGATGGCGGTCAGCGCCTGGAGGAACCGGTCGCGGGACAGGCCGGCGTCGCGCAGGACCCGTCCCGCCGCCGTGTCGGGCCCTTCACCGAGGAGGGCCATGACGAGATGCTCGACGGAGACGTACTCGTCCTTCAGCCGTTGCGCCTCCCGCTCGGCGGTGTCGAGGAGGCGGGAGAGGCGCTGGGTGACGGCGATCTGTCCCGGCTGCACGCCGGGCCCGCTGACGCGGGGGCGGCGCTCCAACTCCGCCTCCAGCGCTTCCCGGATCCGGTCGGGATCGGCGCCCGCCTGCAGGAGCAGCCGGGGGACG
>DASYFF010000015.1:0-2345 GCA_036498605.1 Acidimicrobiia bacterium
ACGGCCTCGTCCTGGCCGCCGAGACGGCCATGGGCGTCGACCCGGTCGGCGCCGTCGACGCCGTGATGCGCTGCATCAAGTCGTTCGAGCACACCAGCATGGGCTCGCTCCTCGAAGAGGACCGGCTCGGCCGCATCGCCTGATCGGGATCAGGGCTTGGCGCCGGTGGCCCGGGCGACGTTGAGCCGGCCCCGGCAGTTCTTGCTGTTGGCGCCGCAGGGGACGGCGTCGGCCGTCGAGAGGATCTTCTCGATGGCCTGCTCCTTGGTCAGGCCCTGGGCCAGCAGGAGGGCGACGGCCGCCGTGACGTGGGGCGTGGCCATCGACGTGCCGGCCAGGTAGCCGTAGGAGTTCTGCTTCCCCTTCTTCCAGATCGTGGAGTAGATGTCATCGGCCTCGGTCTGGCCGTTGCTGCCGCCGGGGGCGAGGACGGCCCACTTGGCGTTGCCCGTCGGGCTCGAGTACTCGGCGGTCTTGCCGTCGTGGCCGGTGGCGCCGACGACGACGGCGTCCATGTTGCCGTACTCGGAGCTGCCGACCCCGGCGCCGAAGAGGTCGTCGTTGCCCGAGGCGACGACGGGGACCGCGCCGTGCTTCCAGGCGTACTCCACGCCGGCGGTCAGCTCGGAGCCGAAGGTGGCGGCGACCACGAAGACCGCCCCGCCCAGGCTCAGGTTGACGACCTTGGCGCCGTGGTCGACGACCCACTTGATGCCGGCGATGACGTCGGCCTCGTCGGCGGTGGCGCCCTTGAACACCTTGGCCACCACCAGCTGGGCGTCGGGGGCGACGCCGGCGATGCCCTTGTCGTTGTCCTTGATGGCGCCGACGATGCCGGCCACGTGGGTGCCGTGCCCGAAGTCGTCCTGGGCCGAGCCGGTGCACTTGAGCGGGTTGCCGTCGGTATCGAGGCAGCTGGTCGACTCGACGATGTGGCCGGCCAGGTCCTCGTGGCCGAGGTCGACGCCGGTGTCGACGATGCCGACCCGCACGCCGGCCCCGGTGGTCTTCGTCCAGGCGGCGGGGGCGCCGATCTGGTCGAGGCCCCACTGGCGGTCGAACTCGGGATCGTGGCTGGCGTGGGCCGGGGGCGAGATCCCGGCGGCCAGGGCGAGCCCGGCGAGAACGGAAACGACACGGCGCCGGCGGGAAGTCAGCATTCTCGGCCCCTCGATTCTGCTGCGGGTACAAACGCCCGGTCCGGCGACAAATGTACCGCTCCGTGAACGACCGTTGCCCGCCTGAAGGGCCCGGGTGTGCCTCAGGTAACCTTCATATGGTCGTGGCCACCGAGAACGTGTCCTATCTGGCCGCCCTGGGTGGCGGAGTGGTGTCGTTCCTCTCGCCCTGCGTGCTCCCGATCGTGCCCGCCTACCTGTCGGTGATCACCGGGCTCGACGTGGCCGAGGTGAAGGAGGGCGACCGGCGCCACCTGCCCAAGATCGCCCTCCACACCGGTCTGTTCATCGCCGGGTTCTCGACGGTGTTCATCCTGCTGGGCCTCACGGCCACCGCCGTCGGCCGGAGCATCACCCGGCACCAGGTGCTGCTCACCCGCATCTCCGGGGTGCTCGTGGTCGGCATGGCGCTCTACATGTTGGGGTCCCTGGTGCTGCAGGCGCCGGGGCTCTACCAGGAGCGCCGCTGGCATCCCAACCTGTCCCGGTTCGGGCCCTTCGCCGCTCCGGTGGCCGGCATCGGCTTCGGGCTCGGGTGGACTCCCTGCATCGGCCCGGTGCTGGGCGCGGTGCTGCTCCAGGCGGGGACGTCCCACACTGCCGCCCGGGGGGCCCTGCTGTTGCTCTTCTACTCGGCCGGGCTCGGCATCCCGTTCATGGCCACCGGCCTGGCCTTCGGTCGCCTGGCCGGCGCCCTCAACTGGGTGAAGCGCCATTCGGCGGCCGTGACCGCGACGTCGGCTGTGGCCCTCGGCTTCTTCGGCGTGCTCCTGACGATGAACCGTTTCGTCTGGCTGACCCAGCATCTCCAGAGCGGCATGAACCACCTGGGTCTTGGCCGCCTCCTGACGCTCGGATGAGGGGGTTCCTCCAGCGGCGGTTGCCCTGGGTGCTCGGCGGGCTCGGGGTGGTGATCATCGCCGTCGTCGCCGCCCTCGCCCTAGGCTCCGGGTCGGGCGGATCCGGCGGCTCGGGCCCGTCCGGCAACGTCACCGACCCGGCCCGGTTCGACCTGCCGGCCATCGAAGGAACCGGCCGGGTGCGCCTGGCCGACTTCAAGGGGAAGCCGGTGGTGGTCAACTTCTTCGCCTCGTGGTGCGGGCCGTGCCAGCAGGAGCTGCCCGACCTGGCCGCGGCGGCGAAGAAGCTGACCGGCAAGGTGGCGTT
>DASYFF010000016.1:0-5872 GCA_036498605.1 Acidimicrobiia bacterium
CCCAAAGCGAGCGGACCCCCCACACGGCTCGGCCGCAGGCCACGTGTTCAGAAGGAGACTTTCACTTGCGACTCTCGAACAAGGCGACGGTCATCACGACCGGCGTGGCCGTGCTGATGACCCTCGGCGTTTCCTCGGCCATGGCCAGCCGGGAAACTCCCCCCAACGACAACGGCCACAAGACGACGATCTGCCATCACACCCACTCATCCAAGCATCCTTGGGTTGAAATCAGCATCGACGACGCTGCGGTGCCGCACCACCTCGCTCACCACGACGGCGACTTCGTGGTCGACTCCACCCACCCCTGCCCGCCCGTGTCCACGACCCCCCCGCCCCCGCCCCCGCCCCCCGTTGACGACGACCACGGTCGCGGTTGCTCCTCCGAGAACTCGGCCGAGAACTCGACGGGCAACCAGAGCGGTCTCATCAACGTCGGCAACGTGTCGCTCGACAACCTCGGGTCGAACGGGCTCTGCCAGGCCAACATCCTCGACGGCCTGACCCTCGGGCTGCTCGGCCACGCCTCCGGCGGGAGCGGCAGCGCCGACGGCGCCATGGGCTGCGACTCCGACAACTCGTCCGAGAACTCCACGGGCGACCAGTCGGGTCTGGTCAACATCGGCAACGTCTCGGCCGACAACCTCGGGTCGAACCTGCTCTGCCAGGCCAACATCGCCAACAACCTGACCGCCGCCGTGCTCGGTACCGCTGTCGGTGGTAGCGGCGACAGCGAGTCGGCCCAAGGCTGCGACTCCGACAACTCGTCCCTGAACGAGACGGGCAACCAGTCGGGTCTGGTCAACATCGGCAACGTCTCGGCCGACAACCTCGGGTCGAACCTGCTCTGCCAGGCCAACATCGCCAACAACCTGACCGCCGCCGTGCTCGGCACGGCCGTCGGTGGCGGCAGCTCGATCCTCGGCGGCGGCGACGGCACGATCCTCAGCAGCCTGCTCGGCGGCCTCGGCGGCCTCGGCGGCGACGCCAACATCCTTGCCCACCTGGGCCTGATCTTCTAAGCCTCGACGAGCGGAGCAGCACCGCCGTTCGGCGATTCGTCAAGCAAACGCTCCCGCCCCGTCCGATCCGGACGGGGCGGGAGCTCTTTGTTGAGCCCGAGGTCCAGCGCCCAGATCCGCTCGGTGTCGACCCGGGCCGCCTCCCTGAAGAAGCCACGCTAGAGGGCTTCGCTCGGGATCAGAGATTGAAGAACGGCCAGTCGCTCGGCACGCCGAACATCACCTGGCCGACCGACTCGTAGCGGCCGGGGGAGCAGAAGGCCTGGGCGGTGATCGTCTTCGCGTCGCGCCAGAGGCGTTCGAAGCGGTACTCCATCCGGGCCGCCGAGGAGCCGGCGGCGGTACAGACCAGGTCGACGGCGGTGGCCGCCTCGTTGGCGGCGTGGGTGCCGGCCAGCTGCATCCGCCGCTTGAGGGGCAGGTCGATCGGCTCGTCGGCCAGGGCGGCGTCCCAGGCGGCGGCGTAGGCCTCGAAGAGGAAGGCCCGGGCGGCCCCGAGCCGGGCCTCGGCTTCGGCGACCTGCCGCTGGGCGCTGGCCCGCCGGGACAGCGCGCCGCCGAAGGTGGCGGTCTTGGTGGCGGCCAGGTCGAGGAGCTCGTCGATGGCGGCCCGGGCGACACCGAGCGCCGGGACGGCCATCAGGGCGACGGGCGGCCAGATGGTGAGCCGGTAGAGCGGGCCGGAGAAGGCGGCCGACGGCGCCCGGGTCGGCATCAGCCCGGCCCGGCGCTCGGGGACGAACACGCCGTCGAGGCGGACGTCGTGGCTCCCCGTCCCCCGCATCCCCATGGTGTGCCAGGTATCGATCACGCGGTCGGGGTCGGCCGGGATGCAGAGGTACATCTGGACCGGTTCAAGATCGCCGTCGACCAGCGCCGCCTTGGCGTGCCACCAGGTCGAGCACTGGCAGCCGCTGAAGAACTGCCACTGGCCGGTCAGGCGGTACCCACCGTGGACCCGTTCGGCCCTTCCGACCGGGTGGGCGGCGCCCGACATCACCAACCCCGGGGAGCCGAAGATCTCTTCCGCCCCCTCGTCGGGGTAGAAGGACAGGAAGACGTTCCCCATGAGCGACACGGCCACGATCCAGGCCGCGGCGCTGTCGTGGCGGGCCAGCTCCTCCACGACCCGGAACATCGTGAGCGGGTCGATCTCCGCCCCGCCGAAAGCGACCGGCCGGTTGAGGTCGAACATGCCGCCCTCGACCAGGGCATCGACCACCGGGCGGGCCAGCTGACGGCCGGCCTCCGTCTCGGCGGCGTGAGCCCGGATGAGCGGCCCGAGGGCGGCCGCGGCCGCCACCGGATCGGCCGTCGGCCGCAGCGCCACGCCCCACCTCCCTCCCGGTGGCCGGCCCCACCGGCCGTCAGGAGCGGACGCTACCGGCCGGGGCGGGCTCCCGCTCGGCGTCGACGATGGCCTCGTCGGTGACGGTCCGGAAGCAGGCGATGAGCGTGAGCTGCGTCAGCGCCGCCACGCCGAAGACGGTGCGCACCCCGAAAGCCTCGGCCAGCACGCCGCCGAGGGCGGCACCGACGGGCATGGTGCCCCAGGCCAGCAGCCGGTAGCCGGCGTTGACCCGGCCCATCAGCGGCTCGGGGACGATCCGTTGCCGGAGCGAGACGGTGATGACGTTCCACGTGACCGAGCCCAGGCCGCCGACGACGAGCAGGGTGGCGTTGGGCCCGACGGTCGTGAACAGGGCGGGGCCGCCGATCAGCACGGCGCCGGCGACCACGGCCATGAACAGGGCACGAGCCCGGCCCAGGGCCCGCTCGATCGGGGCCGCCAGCAGCGAGCCGCCGAGGGCGCCGACGGCCATCGCGGTGAGGAAGAGGCCATAGCCGGCGTCGGACAGCCCGAGCGGCCCGGGCTTGACGGCGAAGAGCGGGAAGACGGCGAAGGCGGCCGAGTTCATCAGATTCATGACGCCGGTCATGAGGGCCAGGGTCCGCAGCAGCCGATGGCGGAAGAGGTAGCGGACACCGTCGGCGATGTCGGACCGGAGCCGGGGCGGCACCCCGCCACCGGCCCGCACCGGCCGGAAGCGGCCGGTCATCGTGAGCAGCACCAGGGCGGCGGCGAGGTACGACGCCGCGCTGCCGGCGAAGGCCAGGGCGATGGCTGTCCCGGCGATCAGGCCGCCGAGGGGTGGCCCCACGAACTGGTTCATCGTCATCTCGGCGGCGTAGAGCCGCCCGTTGGCGGCCGACAGCTGCTCCCGCCCGACCATCATGGGCATGACCGACTGGGCGGCGGTGTCGAAGAGCGTCTCGCCGACACCGAGCCCGAAGGCGACGAGGTAGAGGACCCAGAGCTGTTCGTGCCCGGCGGCGGTCACGGCCGCCAGGGCCCCGATGAGGACGGCCCGGGCGAGGTCGACCCGGACCATGGTGCGGCGCCGGTCGAGCCGGTCGGCCAGGGCCCCGGCCGGCAGGGCGAAGAGCAGCCAGGGGAGCCGGGCCACGAGCGACAGCCCGGCAATCTCCCCCGGCGAGCGGGTGATCCGCAGGGCCAGCAGCGGGAGGGCCACCTGGAAGACGCCGTCGGCCAGGTTCGACAGCGCCGAGGCGGACCACAGCCGGCGGTAGTCGCGTCCCAGGCTCACCGGGCCAGCATGGGGGACTGATTGAGTTTTGTCAATCGATTAGGCTATCTTCAATGATGGAGCGGCGGGAGGCGACCCCGGACGAGTTCAAGGCCATGGCCCACCCGCTGCGGCTGCGGATCCTCCGCCTCTGCCTCCACGACCCGCTGACCAATAAGGAGATCGCCGACCGGCTCGGGAAGGACCCGGCCACCGTCCTCCACCACGTCCGGGTCCTGGTCGACAACGGGTTCCTGGAGGCCGGGACACCCCGCACCGGCGCCCGGGGCGCCCTGGAGAAGCCCTACCGCGCCACCGGCAAGTCGTGGAGCCTCTCCGTGGACCGCTTCCCTCCCGACCAGCAGCTCGTCCAGACCCTGGTGATGGTCGACGCCCTACGGGCAGAGATCATCGAGGCCGGCCCCGAGCGCACCCGCCAGGGCGCCCGCCTCGGCCTCCGCCTGAGCGACGCCGCCGCCGCCGAGCTGAGCGACCGCCTCGAAGCCCTCGTCCAGGAGTACGCCGCCCGCCCCGACGACCCCACAGGCCAGCCCTACGGCCTCTTCACCTGGTTCCACGAACGGCCGTGATGATCACGGAATGGCGACCGGGTTCCAGGTGTCGCCGCCGTCGACGGTCATGAGCAGGCGGCCGGCCCCGTCGCTGGAGTTGATGACGACGCCCTGGCTCGGGGTGGTGAAGCCGAGGTCGGTCAGGGTGGCCTGGCCGTCGCCGTGGTACACCGCCTTCCAGGTCCGGCCGGCGTCCACGGTTCGGAACAGCTGGGGCTGGTTGTCGTTGCCGTAGGCGCCAAGGACCCAGGACGTCGGCGTCGCCGCCCCGAGGTCACCGCCGAAGTGCACCGGCAGTGGCGTCGACACCTGGTGGAACGTGGCGCCGCCATCGCTCGAGGCGAAGACCAGATCCTGCTGCGGCCTGTCGTTCCAGACGCCTTCGGCGCAGTGGGCCACGAGATTCCGGTCGGTGGACGCCGCGAGACCACCGGGGGCTCCGTCGGTGCAGGGCGTCTTCCAGGGCACCCACCGTCCGCCCTGGAGGCGGGCCCCAGACAATGTGCCCCGGTTGATGAACAGGATCCAGCCCCGGTTCCCGTGCAACACGAGGTGGGCTCGGGGGACGGGCCCGGCGCCGGACTCGGCGTCCGCGCCGCTCGGATGCCAGGCATCGGAGTGGACGGGACTCGACAAGACCCGGAACTTGAACCCGCCGGGACCAGAGGCCACGACATGCACGACACCGCCGGCGGCCTCGAGGGCATAGACGTTCTGAAACGGCTGACGGGTCCAGTGAGCGCCCCCGTCATGGGTGGCCCAGACCTCGGGAAGGGCTACCCACCCGTCGGAGAGGTTGGCGAAGCGCACCTGCTCGACCGCTTCGCCGCCTTCCTGGGTGCTGAGCGGTGCCGGTGGGGCGTTGACGGCCTGCCAGGTCCGCCCTCCGTCGTCGGTGCGGTACAGCCTGGTGGCAGTCCGGTACGTCGGGGGGCACAAAGGATCCGCGCACGGGTTGCCGCCGAGCACCCACCCGGTCCGGGTCGACACGAACGAGACCGAGACGGCCTTGAAGCCTCCCGGCTGGGTCGTTGCGCCGCCCGCCGGCGGCGCAGTGGTCACGCTGGAAGAAGGGAGCGAGGTCGTCGTGGGCGTGTGCGCCTGGCGCCGATGGTGCGCAGAGCACGCCGCCAGAAGCAGCGAGACGGCCGTGACCGTCGCCGTAGCCACGGCTGCCTTCCCTCGGAGCGTCCCCACGCCCCCATGATGCGCTGAACCCGCCTGCTCGACACCTGACCTGGAAGCGAGAAAATCCTGGCCTCAGCGGCGGCCAAATCTCTGTGGCGTTGTGCCCGCTCCAGGCGGCAGAGCGCCACGGAGAAGATCGAGCTGACCTGCGGCGAGATGAGAGCCCGAGGTCGGGATTGAACCGACGGCCTGTGCTTTACGAGAGCACTGCTCTACCACTGAGCTACTCGGGCGGCGCCTTTGAGATTAGCTCCCGAGGGAAGGTGGACGAGGAGGTGTTCGAGGAGAAGCGCCTCGTTGATGGCGGTCCGGGCCACGATGATGCGGCGGGCGTCAGCGCAGGCGTCGAGGGCGGCCGGCGCGGCCGGGGAGCCGGCCACCAGAGCGTCGCGGTAGAACCACTCCAGGGCGGTGATCACTTCGGCCACCGCGTCGGTCCGGGCCCGGCGGGCGGCCCGGACCTGACGCTGCTCCAGGTCGCGCCGCAGGCGCCGGGCCAGGC
>DASYFF010000017.1:0-8636 GCA_036498605.1 Acidimicrobiia bacterium
GCCCAGGAGCTGCCGGCCCAGGAGGAGCCCGCCCAGGAACTGCCGGCCCAGGAGGAGCCCGCCCAGGAACTGCCGGCCCAGGAGCTGCCCGCCCAGGAGGAGCCCGCCCAGGAGCTGCCCGCCCAGAGCCAATCGGCCCAGGAGCTGCCGGCCCATGAGGAGCCACCCCACGAGGAGCCACCCCACGAGGAGCCACCCCACGACGATCCGGCGGGGATCGGGCTGCCGCCGGAAACACCGCTGAAGGTGGCGGGTGTGAGACCGGCATTGGCCGCGGTGAGGTCGGTACTCATCGTGGCGCCGAAGGCGTCGAGGGCGCCCGATCCCCGGGCCGCCGCCGGCTGCACCAGCGGGACACTGCGGGCGGTGCGCACCAGGCGGGCCTTCACCTGGTTCGGCGTGAGCGTCCGATCCCGGGACAGCACGAGGGCGGCCGTCCCCGAGGCGATGCCGGCCGAGAACGACGTCCCCGAGCCTTTGAAGTAGTCGGTTCCGATCCGGGCGGACGGGTTGGCGGTGTCGATCGTCGACCCCGGCGATCGCAGCGAGACGACCGACTTCCCGGGAGCGACGAAGTCGGGCTTGGCGAACCCGTCCTCGGTCGGGCCGGTCCCCGAGAACGGGGCGAGGGTGTCGTCCCCGATGCTCGGCGTCGTGTGGTCGTCGCTGCTTCCGGCAGTGATCACGTACGGGTCGTCGCCGGGAGTGGTGACGGTGGCGGGATTGTTCCCGGAGGCGGTGACGACCACCACGCCGGAGTTCCACACCCGCTCGACCGCCACGTCGACGGGGTTGTTCCGGGAGATGCCCGGCCAGTCCAGCGCCAGGGAGAGGTTGACGACCCGGGTGCCGAACACGTCGCGGGTCGTGGCCACGAAGTCGAGGGCGGCGAGGAGTTGGACCAGGTCGGTGGAACCGTCGGCCCCGGCGATCTTGACTGAGATCAGCCGGACGCCGGGCGCCACACCCTTCACCCCGCCGTTGGAGGCCGTCCCCGCACCGGCGATCAGCCCGGCCACGAAGGTGCCGTGCCCGTAGGTGTCGACGTTGTTGTGCTCCGGCGTCAGGTCGATGCCGCCGACCACCTTGCCGGCCAGGTCGCCGACCGGGTTGATGCCGGTATCGATGACGGCGACGCCCACACCGTCACCGGTGTAGCCCTGGTCCCAGGTCTTCGACGCCCGGACGGCGTCGCTGTACACCGCGCTGGCGCCGCCGCTGCCCTCACCGTATTGACCGGTGAAGGAGACGGGCCGATTCGGCGTGACGGCCACCACGGCCGGGTCCGCCTCCAGAGCGGCGAGGCGATCGGCCGGGACGGTGGCGCTGAACCCGTCGATGATCGGGAGCGCGACGTCGACATGGCCGCCGAGCCGGGCCACCGTCGCGGTCGGGCCGGCGGCGGCGCCGGCCTGGGCCTGGACGATGACGCTGACCGAGGGCTGCCCGGCCGTGGAAACGGCTCCGGCGGCGGCGGGCAGCGTACCGGCCAGCACCGCGCCCAGGGACGCGGCGACAACACGGGGACGGAACAGACGCCGAAGCGCACGGGCGGCGTCGTACATAGGGAACCTCTCAGGGGAGGGGAATAAGTTACTGGGGCTGTCGGCAATCTGTCTGCCCCGTTGGACCGGTACCCCGGCACATTTGCCCTGGCCCCGGACCAGGCCGAATTCGGCGCGAAGGGACTAGTACGCCCGCCCCGCCGGGGTTCCCGGCGGCCCGGAGGCGCCAGTTCCCGCCGGGCACAAATCGGACAAACCGCCGGCCGTCTCCGTCGTTTGCGGGAAAGCCGAAGTTGTATCGACTGCTCGGAGGGACCCCGGCAGCGCCGCTCAAGGGGCGGACGGGTCGCGCCGATATGTCCCCTATCTGACCAGCGAAGGGGGCCCGCCATGCGCAGCGAGATCATCCGGCCGTACATCGAGCGGCTCATCGGGGAGTGGCTCGAGACTCCGGTCATGACGACCGACGACGAGGGCCGCTACCACGTGCGGGTCAACACCAGCGGCTTCATCGTCGAGATCGTGGAGTTCGAGCCGACCCTGGTCCGGATGTGGTCGCCGGTCGTGATCGGCGTCGAGAAGACCCCCGAGCTGCTCGACACGCTGAACGGTCTCAACGCCAGCGGCTTCGGCCTGCGGATCTTTCACACCGACGAGAGGGTCGTGCTGGCCACCGAGCTGGTGGCCGAGACGCTCGACGCCCGGGAGATGCATTTCGCCTGCCACCTGCTGGCCGGCGCCGCCGAGCGGCTCGGGCCGGAGCTCATGGCCCTCCACGGCGGCCGGACGCTCTTCGACACCCGCGACGGCGAACCCGTCCCCGTCGACGACCGGGCGATCAGCCCCGCCCTGACCCCGGGTGGTTATCTGTAAGCGGTGACCAGCCGCCGGGATCCGGAGCAGCACCTGCGCGACCTCGCGTGGCTGCGCCGCGTCCGGGACCGGATCGACCGGGAGTACGCCGAGCCGCTCGACGTCGAAGCGCTCGCCCGGGGCGCGCACATGTCGGCCGGGCACCTGAGCCGCGAGTTCCGGCGGGCCTACGGCGAGTCGCCCTACTCCTACCTGATGACGCGGCGCATCGAGCGGGCCATGGCCCTGCTGCGGCGGGGCGACCTCAGCGTCACCGAGGTCTGTTTCGCCGTCGGCTGCTCGTCGCTGGGCACCTTCAGCACCCGCTTCACCGAGCTGGTCGGGATGCCTCCCAGCGTCTACCAGCGCCAGACGGTGGAATCGGCCGGCATCCCGTCGTGCGTGGAGAAACAGGTCACCAGACCGATCAGGAATCGAGAAGCACCGGTGACCGGGCCGCACGTATCGTGACCGCCATGGACATCAACATTCATTCGACCTTCCTTCCCCACACCGACCCCGACGCCTCGCTGGCCTTCTACCGGGACATCCTCGGCTTCGAGGTCCGCAACGACGTCCGCTACGGCGGGATGTGCTGGCTCACGATCGGGCCCGTCGACCAGCCCGGCACGTCCGTCGTGCTGGAGCCGCCGGGCGCCGACCCCGGCATCACCGACGACGAGCGCCGCACCATCGCCGAGATGATGGCCAAGGGCACCTACGCCCGGCTCCTGCTGGCCACCAAGGATCTTGACGGCACCTTCGAGCGGCTGCAGGCCAGCGACGTCGAAGTTGTCCAGGAGCCGGTGGAGCAGCCCTACGGTGTTCGCGACTGCGCAGTGCGCGACCCCGCCGGCAACCTGCTGCGCATCCAGGAACTGCGCTGAGCGTGCACGTCGCCGACAGCCACGGGCTCATCCGCGTCCACGGCGCCCGCGAGAACAACCTCAAGGACGTCGACGTCGAGCTCCCGAAGCGCCGGTTGACGGTGTTCACCGGCGTCTCCGGGTCGGGGAAGAGCTCGCTGGTCTTCGGCACGATCGCCGCCGAGTCCCAGCGGATGATCAACGAGACCTACAGCGCCTTCGTGCAGGGCTTCATGCCGACGCTGGCCCGGCCCGAGGTCGATGTCCTCGACGGGCTGACGACGGCGATCATCGTCGACCAGGAGCGGCTGGGTGGCGACGTCCGCTCCACGGTCGGCACCGCCACCGACGCCAACGCCATGCTGCGCATCCTGTTCAGCCGGCTCGGGGAGCCGCACATCGGGCCGCCGATCGCCTTCTCGTTCAACGTCCCGACGCGCAAGGCGAGCGGGTCGATGACCGTCGAGCGGGGCAAGGGCGAGCGGAAAGTGGTGCGGGGCGTCGTCTACCACGGCGGCATGTGTCCGAATTGCGAGGGCCGGGGGTCGGTCACCGACTTCGACCTGACGCAGATGTACGACGAGTCCAAGTCGATCAACGAGAGTGCGATCACGATCCCCGGCTACAGCATGGACGGCTGGTACGGCCGCATCTTCCGCGGCTGCGGCTTCTTCGACCCGGACAAGCCGATCCGGAAGTTCACCAAGAAGGAGCTGGCTGACCTGCTCCACAAGGAGCCGACCAGGATCAAGGTCGAGGGCATCAACCTGACGTACGCCGGTCTGATCCCGACGATCCAGAAGTCGATGCTGTCCAAGGACGTCGACTCGCTGCAGCCGCACATCCGCGCCTTCGTGGAGCGGGTGGTGACGTTCACCGGTTGTCCCGAGTGCGGCGGCACCCGGCTCAACGAGGCCGCCCGGTCGTCCAAGATCAGGGGGATCAACATCGCCGACGCCTGCGCCATGCAGATCAGCGACCTGGCCGAGTGGGTCGGTCGCCTCGACGAGCCGTCGGTGGCGCCGCTGCTCGCCGCGCTGGCCCACTCACTCGACTCGTTCGTGGAGATCGGGCTGGGCTACCTCTCGCTCGACCGGCCGTCGGGCACGCTGTCGGGCGGCGAGGCGCAGCGGACCAAGATGATCCGCCACCTCGGCTCCTCCCTCACCGACGTCACCTACGTCTTCGACGAGCCCACCATCGGCCTGCACCCCCATGACGTGGCGCGGATGAACGACCTGCTGCTGGCACTGCGGGACAAGGGAAACACGGTCCTCGTGGTGGAGCACGAGCCGGAGACGATCGCCATCGCCGATCACGTCGTCGACCTCGGCCCCGGCGCCGGTACGGCGGGCGGCACCATCTGCTACGAGGGGACCGTGGCGGGGCTGCGGCGGAGCGGCACCATCACCGGCCGCCACCTCGACGACCGGGCCGTCCTCAAGGAGAAGGTGCGGACCTCGTCGGAGTGCCTGGAGGTGCGGGGCGCCGGCACCCACAACCTGTGCGACGTCGATGTCGACATCCCGCTCGGCGTGCTGGTCGTCGTCACCGGGGTGGCGGGCTCGGGGAAGAGCTCGCTGGTCAACGGGTCGATCACCGGCCGGGACGGGGTGGTGTCGATCGACCAGACCGCGATCCGCGGCTCGCGACGGAGCAACCCGGCCACCTACAGCGGGCTGCTCGACCCGATCCGCAAGGCGTTCGCCAAGGCCAACGGCGTGAAGCCGGCGCTGTTCAGCGCCAACTCCGAGGGTGCCTGCCCCACCTGCAACGGCGCCGGCGTCATCTACACCGACCTGGGGATCATGGCCGGCATGGCCACCACCTGCGAGGCGTGCGGGGGGAAGCGGTTCGATGCATCGGTGCTGGAGTACCGGCTCGGCGGCCGCGACATCAGCGAGGTGCTGGCGATGTCGGTGACCGACGCCTGTGAATTCTTCGGCGCCGGCGAGACGCGCACGCCGGCCGCCCACGCCATCCTCGACCGGCTGGAAGACGTCGGGCTCGGCTACCTCACCATCGGCCAGCCGCTCACCACGCTGTCCGGCGGCGAGCGGCAGCGGCTCAAGCTGGCCACCCACCTGGGCGAGCAGGGCGGCGTCTACGTCCTCGACGAGCCGACCACCGGCCTGCACCTCGCCGACGTCGAGCAGTTGCTCGCCCTGTTCGACCGGCTCGTCGACTCCGGCAAGTCGGTGATCGTCATCGAGCACCACCAGGGGGTCATGGCCCACGCCGACTGGATCATCGATCTCGGCCCCGGCGCCGGCCACGACGGGGGCCGGATCGTCTTCGAAGGCACCCCCGCCGACCTCGTCGCCGCCCGCTCCACCCTCACCGGCCAACACCTCGCGGCCTACGTCGGCTCCTGAGTTCAGAGGTCGTCGAGGAGGGCGAGGATGGTTTCGCCGTAGGCGTCGAGCTTGTTGGGGCCGATGCCCTTGCAGCGGGCCAGGCGGTCGAGGGTGTCGGGGTCGCGTTCGGCGACGCCGATGATGTGGGCGTCGGACAGGTAGACGTAGGGCGGCTTGCCCTCCTCCTTGGCCAGCGCCGTGCGCCACGCCTTGAGGGCGGCGATGGCCGCCGCCACCCGTTCCTCGGGAGCGACGAGGCGCATGTTCTCACCGTTGGCTTTGATGGCCGCTCCGTACCCGACGGCGGTCGATCCGGTGCCCGTCTCGACCAGCACCTCGCCCCGCCGCACCTCGGCGATGGTGGCCCGCAACCCGCCGGCCAGCACGATCTCCGCACCGACGGCCGCCGCCAGACCCGGTTCGCCGTTGTCGGCCGCCTTGGCCTTCGCCGCACTCCGCCCCGAGCCGCGGCCGGCCGGCGCGGGCGGCATCGCAATCTTCGCCCGGGGGCCGGGGGGTGTCCCCCAAGGGGACAGCGGGTTCGGGTCGTTGGGATCGACCGCCGGGCGGGGCGGAGCAGCGCGGCGCAACTCCCCGACGAACGGTGACGGCGCCGCGGCGTCGGCCAGAACCACCGCCTCGTCCCGGGCCCGGGTGATCCCGACGTGGAAGATGCGGCGCTCCTCCTCGTCGTCGTCCGAGAGCCGATGGGGGAACAGCCCGGCGTCGGCCCCGAAGACGACCACCCTCGACCACTCCCGGCCTTTGACCCGGTGCACGGTGGCCAGGTGGACCCCCGGTTCCGCGACACCGCCCCCGTCGCCACCCGGACGACCGCCGCCGGCCAGGGCGTCGGAGATCCAGCGCTCGAAGGTCGCGGCGTCGGGGTGGAGGTGCGCCACCTGCAGCAGCGCGGCGAGGTCGTCGCCGTTGCTGGAGCGGTCGAGGGCGCCCTTGCTGGCGTCGAGGGTGTCCATCGCCTCGCCCAGGCCGATCGTGTCTCGGATGAGCCGCAGCAGGTCGGCGGTGGTCGCGCCCGGTTTGGCGAAGGCGGCGGCCAGGGCGTCGAGATCGGCGGCGAAGGACTCGACGCGGTCGACGTCCTTCACGAAGGCGTCCTTGTCGGCCAGCCACTCGGCCAGGCCCCGGATGGAGCGCAGCGACGTCACCGCATCGCGGGCCAGCATGTCGATGGCCTTGGGCGAGATCTTGCGGGACGGGCGCCGCACCGTGGCCCGCAGGTCGGCCCGGCTGATCCGGGTCGGGTCGGCGGCGATCCGGAGGTAGGCCAGGGCGGCGGCGGTGCCGGCCCGCTCCAGGATCCACGGCCCGACCGCCGCCCGGTAGGGGATCCCGGCCTGGTCGAGGAGCAGCTGCGCCGGCAGCAGCGACGAGTTCACCCGGGTGAGTACGGCCATGTCGCCGTACGGCACGCCCTGCTCCGCCCAGCCCCGCACGAGTTCCACGGTCACCGGGCCCATCTCGTCGCCGCCAACCGCCCGGACGACCAGCCCGCTGGTGGATGCCTCGGTTCCGGTGACGGATCGTCCCGCTCCGTCGGCACGATCCGTCACCTGATCGAAGGCGCTCTCGGCGGCGCGGATCGTCTTGTCGATGCGGCGGCGGTTGTGGGTGAGCAGCGTCCGGGCGGCGTCGACCACGGCCGGGGGGCAGCGGTAGTTGACCTGGAGGTCGTAGGTGGCGGCGCCCGGAAAGTAGCGGCGGTAGTCGATGAGGAAGCCGGGGTCGGCGCCGGCGTAGCCGTAGATGACCTGGTCGTCGTCGCCGACGCCGAACACGTCGGCGGCCGGGCCGGCGATGAGGCGGATCAGCAGGAGGTGGGCCGGCGTCAGGTCCTGGAACTCGTCGACCAGCAGTGTGCGGGCCTCGGCCCGCACCTCGGCCCGCAGCCCGGGGTCGGTGAGGAGGAGCTCGACGGCGTGGTAGATCTGCTCGTCGAAGTCGAGCCGGCCGGCGCCGTGGAGCGCGTCGCGGTAGGCGGGGAAGGCGGCGGCGATCCCGGCCGCGTCCGGGTGGAGATCCTCCGCCTTCTCGGGCGGGACGAGCCCGAGGCGGATGGTGGCCAGCGCGTCGAGGTACGGCGCCAGCGGGTCGGTGCCGACCTTGCGGGCCGTCTTGACCAGCCCCGACAGCACCTCCCGGCAGAACGGCTCCTCGGCGATGCGCCAATCGCTCCGCCGGGAGCAGATGTTCAGCCCCAGGGAGTTGAGCGTGCGGATCGTCGGCCGGAACCCGGTCGTGCGCTCCTTGAGCTGGTCGGCGGCCATCACGTTGTAGGCCACGGCGGTGACGAGCTGCGGCTCGTAGCCCCGGTCGACCAGGAGGTGGCGGATCCGCTCGGTCAGCACCCGCGTCTTCCCCGACCCCGCCGGGGCGATGATCCGGGCCGGCCCTCCGGGATGGGCCACCGCCGCCAGCTGATCGGGCGCCAAGTCCGTCGCCGGCGCCGCAAAACGGGCCGGCGTGAGCAGTCCAGCATCGATGGAGTCCCGGTGCACGACCGCAACCGGTTGCGCGGCCGGCGCATCGACGGCCGTGAACGCCGGAGCAGCGCAACCGGTTGCGCTTTCAGCCGGCCCGACCGGGCGTCTCGGGCCGCCGTCGCACCAGGCCGGGGTGCCGTCGGCCAGGACCACGTCGGCGGGGCCGCCCAGGGTGGCGCCGAGGCGGGAGGCCCGCACGCCGTGCCACCAGACCGGGTCGCCGGGCTTGCGGGCGTCGTAGGTGTTGGCCCACACCAGCCACTGCAGCCGCTCCCGCTCGAAGGTGAAGCCGGGATCGAGCTCGTAGGGCGGGCGGCGCTCCGCCTCCGGGGCCCGGAGCGCCTCGAGCGGCACGGCCAGCTCCACCACCACCCGGCGCCGCCCGGCCCACGCCTCGGCCAGTTCGGCGGCCACCGCCGTCATCGCCGGCGGCGACGCCAGCACCGTTTCGTCAATCCTGCAGCGGGACACGTCGGCGAAGGGCGGCGGCACCGCCGACCCCGGCAGCACCACCAGCCCCCGCCCCAGCTCGTCGGGCCCTGGAAAGCTCAT
>DASYFF010000018.1:0-3232 GCA_036498605.1 Acidimicrobiia bacterium
ACCAGTCGCTCGAGGGCGGCGAGCGCCTCGGGGAGCGGGCGGGCGGCGTCGGGGTCGGCGACGATGGGGGCCAGGGCGCCGTCGAAGTCGAGGAGCAGCACCGAGCGGTCCGGGTGGCGGGTGAAGGGCGCCAGGAGGCGCAGGAGCGGGTCTGGCGAAGTCAAAGGGTGGATCCGGGTCGGGGCGTCAGGCCCCTCGACCCGTCAGGGCAGGTAGGGGCGGGGGTTGACGGGCTTGGTGTTGATCCGGATCTCGAAGTGGCAATGGTTGCCGGTCGAGTGCCCGGTGCTGCCCACGAAGCCGAGGACATCGCCCTGGTTGAGCTGCTGCCCCTCGGCCGACCCGAGGCGGGACTGGTGGCCGTAGAGGGTGGCGATCCCGTCGCCGTGGTCGACGATCACCGTGTTGCCGTAGCCGTTGAGCCAGCCGGCGTAGATGACCTCGCCGGCCTTGGCGGCGTGGATCGGCGTACCGGCCGGGGCGGCGATGTCGATGCCGGTGTGCATCCGCCCCCAGCGGGGCCCGAACCCCGAGGTGAGGACGCCCTGGAGCGGCCAGACGAACCCGCTGGGCGAGACCCCGTCCCCCGTCGACGGCAGACGGCTCAGCCCGTTCCCCACCGCCGCCCGGGCCCGCCGGGCCGCTTCGAGGGCCGCCTGGCGCTGGGCGATCAGGTCCTCCAGCTGGGACTGCTCGGCGGCCAGGGCGTCGGCCTCGGAGGTGAGGTCGGCGATCCGCTGGTCGAGGACGGTCTTGGCCGCTTCCTGGTCCTTCTTCAGCTGGGCCACGGCGGCCACCGCCGTGTCGGCGTCGTGCGAGCGCTGCCGGGCCCGGTCCCGGGCGGCGGTGAGGGCCACCTCGTCGCGGGCCAGCTTGTGCTGCGTCTCCTGGAGGGCGGTATAGGCGTCGTTGTCCTGCTGGGAGACGCCCTTGACGATCTCGGTGCGGCGGGCGGCGTCGGTCAGGTCGGTGCCGATCGACAGCAGCTGGCCGGCGAGGGCCAGGTCGTCGAGGGGGCGGCCCTGCCCCGTCATGTAGGCCATGACCGCCCGCCGGTTGAAGATGTCCTTGCGGTGGGCCAGCTCCACCTTGAGGGCGGCGATGTCGGCGGTGATCTTCACCACCGAGGCCGCGGCCTCGTCGGCGTCGGACCGGGCGTCGGTGGCGTCGGTCTGGCGGGCGACGAGATCGGAGGCGATCTGGGCCAGGTGCTTCTCGAGCTCGGTCTCCGAGGCGTGGGCCAGGTCGAGGTCGTGGCGGACCTGGTCCTCTTTGCGCTTCGCATCGTCACGCTTGCGCTCGAGGTCGTTGCCCCCGCTCTTCGGCGGCCGGGCCCGGCCCCGGGCTCCCAGCGCCGCCGGGCTTCCGGTGAGGAGCAACGCCGCGGTGCACACGGAGGCGACCAGCACCCGTCTCGGCTTCAACACAATCCGGCCAGTCTTACACGCGTGTAATTCCACCCGTGGTATTTCGGATCAGCGAGCCCCCAGGATGACGACGCAGTCGGCGGCCCCGGCGCCGGGCAGGCCGGTGGCGACTGCCCCGTCGAGGGTCCCGGTGGTGGCCGCCGGGCCCAGGCCGGTGGCGGCCACCAGGGCGGCGGCCTCCCGGTCGAGACCGGGCCGGCAGAGCACGACGGTGTCGGCCCGCTTGGAGACCGTGCCGGACGTGAGCGTGTGGTACCCGACGACCGCCAGCCGGTCGGCCATCGGCTTGGCCTGGGCGTTCTTGCCCGTGCCGTTGAGGACGAGGACGGCCACCTGGGCCGGCGGCCGGGGCCCCGGCGGAGCGGTGGTGGTGGTCGTCGACGACTCCGACGGGGCGACCGGGGTGCCGGCCGGCGGCGGCTGCCCGCCGGCCGCGGCGTCGGTGCTGGCGTCGCTCCACTGGAGCAGGACGATGCCGATGACGAGGGCGACGGCGACGAGGCCCGTCCCCCGGGCGAAGGCGCCGAGCATCGACCGGGTGAACGACGAGGCGGAGAGGGCGGGACGACGCCGGGCGGCGTCGCCCCCGCCCGGCGTGGAAGGTTCAGTCACCGCGACTCGGATCCGCCGTACTGGCGGTCGAAACGAGCCCGGCGGCGGCGCTCCCGGTGGCGGCGGAGGCGCTTCACCACCAGCGGGTCGTAGTCGGCCACGCCCGGCTCGTCGAGCACGTCGTTGAGCAGCTGGTAGTAGCGGGAGTCCGACAGCCCGAACTGCTCGCGGATGGCCTCGGCCTTGGTGCCCGGGAAGGCGCGCCAGGTCCGCTCGAAGTCGATGATGTCGCGGCTCCGCTGCGAGAGCTCCATCAAGATTCTGATCCTCGACTGAAGGTAAGGCCAGGTCAACGACCTCCCAGAGTGGTGAGCTGGCCGAGCGTCAGCCACCACTGACGGAACCGGCCGGAATCCCACAGTCCGCACTGGCACTGAGTGCCGTATTTGAGCAGCTACCAGCCGCCGAGGGGCCGCAGGGGCTTGGCCGCCATCGCCTTGGCCCAGCGGGCGGTCCGAATTCGCCGTTCCGATTTGTCGGGCTTTCTATTTCGCCAAATTTGGAACTCATCTATATATTGATTTCGAAGGGTCTATTTCATGACGAAGGCGTGAAGAAGCCCGATTTCGGGGCGCGGCGGGCCACCGGGAGCGGTGGGGAGAGCCCCGGCAGGCGAACCGGGACGGGAGAGCCCGAGGTGGGATTCGAACCCACGGCCTGACGCTTACAAGGCGCCTGCTCTGACCGTCTGAGCTACTCGGGCGGGCGCCTGAGGCTAACAAGGCGAGGGGCCCCCGAAGGGGCCCCTCAAGGACTGCCGGGCGGAAAAGTGCCTGCTAGGCGACGTCTTCGGCGGCGGCGCGCTCGGCCAGGTGGACGTCGAGCTTGCGCTTGATCCGCTGCAGGGCGTTGTCGATCGACTTGACGTGCCGGCCGAGCACCTCGGCGATCTCCTGGTACGACTTGCCCTCGACATAGAGGCGCAGGACCTCGACCTCGAGCTTGGAGAGCATCTCGCTCATCATCCGGCGCATGGAGCGCAGGTCCTCCATCGAGATGATGAACTCGATGGGGTCGATCAGGCCTTTCGCCTCGAGGACCTCCTCGACGGTGCCGCTGCCGTTCTCCTCGCCGGGGCGGGTGCCCGACAGCGACAGGTAGGAGTTGAGCGGCTGGTGCTTCTGGCGGGTCGCCGTCTTGATGGCGGTGATGATCTGCCGGGTGATGCAGAGCTCGGCGAAGGCCCGGAAGGA
>DASYFF010000019.1:0-12062 GCA_036498605.1 Acidimicrobiia bacterium
GGCGGCGCGGCCGGCATCCGGGCCCTCCATGGCGCCCGGGCCCGGGTCGGCTGGCAACGGGAGATCACCGTCGCCCACGGCGGGCCGGAAACCGACGGCCAGGTCGAACTGGCCCTCGGCCTGCCCGCCCCTCCCGCTCCCGGCCCGGCTGACGGCCGGCTTAATGGCACTTAGGCGCTGTTTGCACTAAGTGTCAGTTTTGGGTATGTTCGCGGCGGTTGACGGAAACGTCCTCCGTCTCACAGGGTCGAGAAGCTCCCTTGCTGGGGGAGACGCGACGAGTTCGGACCATGCCTGTTCCCCACCCAGGAAAGGACTGGACCATGCTCAAGCGCATGCTCACCGCGTCGTTGCTGGCCGGCGCCCTGTTGGTCGCCGCCCCCACCGCCGCCTTCGCCGACAACTACCACCGCGACCACGACGGTCGGCGGTCGGAGCACCACGACAACGACCGGGACCGCGACCGCGGCCATGACCGCGACGACTATTACCGGCACCACGGCTACGACGACGGCTATTACCGCTACTACGGGTCCGAGTGCAACGGGTACCGCGACGGGTACTACTACAACCGCGACGGCGGCCGGTACTCCAACTACCACCGCAACCCCGACTGCGATTACTACTACTCCCGTAACGGCTCGTACTACGGCACCGGTTACTGCGACGCCTACGACTCCCAGACCGGCTACTGCGGCTAGCAGTTCCGGGGTCGGCGGCATCGAGGTTAAGGGGTCGCGAAACTTCGGGGCGCGAACGGTTCGAAATGCCCCCAAAGGGTCTTCCCTGCCTGGACAGAACAGGGTCTTTTCCGGACAGTGGCATACGGAAAGGCCCGAACGATCCCCTGGGAGGAGACCGCGATGCGGAGCCTCGGTGCCGCCCATCTGCTCACGCTCGGCTTGTTCGTCGTCCTCGTGCTCGACTCACGCCGGCTCCACGCCCTCGCCCGGTTCACCGGTCGGAGGCGGGATCCGCTCCCTCGGCAGGGGATTCCGGGCGGCGCCAACGCCGAGCGGGTCGGGATTCCCCTGGGCCTGATCCAGATGCGCGTCAACGTCGATTGGCAGGACGGCGGCCTGGGCTGGGAAGGCCCCGAGATCCTCGAGGTCGACGAGTACGAGGACCAGGACGACGACGACGACGAGGACGAGGACGGGCCGGCCGGCGACGACACCGCCGCGCCGGCCGGGCCGTCCCTCTTCCTGCCCGTCCTCTGGAAGCCGTTCCCGGCCCTTCCCGCCGCCGGCGCCACCGGAGAGTGGCCGCAGCCCGAGACGCCGGTCCTCGTCGGGACCGCCCCCTAGCCCGGCAGGAGGGCGGAGGCGGCTGGGTCGTGGGCAGCCGGAGCCGCCGCCGGTAGCCGGCGCGCTGTTGCCGCTCAGCTGCCGTGGCTACGGGTGTTCGGCGAGCTGCTGCCCGAGCCGGGAGTGGCGGAGAAGCCACCGCCGAAGCGGCGGGAGAAGGGGCTGTCGGTCGACCCCGAGCCGGAGCCGGGGTCGAGGCTGGCCGACGAGTCGCCCTGGGTGGCGTTGACGTTCGAGGCCGGCTGCGAGCCGCCGTGAAGCCCGACCGCGGCCAGGATGGCCACGAAGGAGGCGACGCTGGCGCCGCCGACGATCATCCGGGTGCGGTTGGCGACCGCGGCACGGCGGGCCCGGGCCGACGCCGTGGTCGCCGCCAGGCCCGCCGGCGCGGCCGACGGCAGCTCGAAGCTCGGGTACCAGGGGCTTGACGTCGTCGACGGCGGTACCGGGGCCGTCGGCCGGGGCGCAGCCGGCACGGCCGTCGACGACGGGTCGATCGCCGGCCCCGACTCGGCGGTCGGAGGGGTCGGCGGAAGCTCGAAGGTGTTGTCAGCCATGGCATTGCTCCTGGCGGCGTGTCCTTCAGCATCGACGCCGCGGCTGGACGGCGTCTCGGAGCAAGCTGGGAGGAAGCTGGGACTCTCCGGGTCGACGGTCACTTGGTCAGCTCCAGTCGCCGGCGAGGCGGCGGGCCACGAGGGCCTGGGCGGCGGCCGGGCAGGCCCAGTAGTTGTCCATCTGGGCCCCCCAGACGGTGGCGATGCAGTCGGCGTTGTACTCGAGGGCGTCGTTGCCGCTGTAGCCCCAGGGCGCCATGTCGGCGGCCAGCTGGCCCCGCTGCCCGCTGGCCCACTGCCAGGCGTGGCCGAGCTCGTGGAGGACGACGTAGCGCAGCCGGACCTCGCTGTCGAAGGCCGTGGGGCCGATCCACAGGCTGTTGTCGCGGTAGTCGTAGATCCCCCAGTGGCAGCAGGCGTCGGGGTTGTAGCCGATGTGGATCGTGACCCCGGCCGCCCGCCAGTCGAAGCCGCTGCCGTCGGCGATTGTCTCCACCTGCATCAGCTGCGTCGAAGACGCGGGTGCAGCCGACGCCGCGGTCCGGGTGATAGGAGCGGCCGTGGTCGTGGTCGTCGCCTCGGTGGTCGTCGTGGTCGGACCGGCGGTCGTGGTCGTCTCGAGCGGCGCAGAGGTCGCCGTCGTTGCGTCGTCGGCAGCGGTGATGGCCGTGGTGCTCGTGGAAGGAGCAGCGGTGGCGGCACCCGCCGAGGCGGATCGGCCGCCGGTGTTGAGAACGGGCCCCAGGCCGGCGGCGATCGCCATCAGCCCGAAGGCCGTCAGCCACAGCCGGGATCGGGGAGTTTCCATACCTTCTGGTCGGATCGGTGTCTCCACCGCGAACCAGAAGAATCTGGGAGAACCCTATGAATCGCCCCGATTCCACCGGCCTCGGCCCGGGGCCGGCGGAAGACGCGCCAGCGCCGCGACCGGCACCCGTCGTCGGACAGGCACGGTCGCGGCGCCGTTCGCCGTTTGGTCAGTTCGTGGTGGGGGTGGTGGCGCCGTTCTGGCCGCCGCGGCCGAAGCCACCGAAGCCGCCGAACCCGCCGGCGCCGCCGGCCGGGGCGATGGTGACGTCCTGGGCCGTGGTCTTGCCGTCGGCGGTGGTGCCCCGCACCACGATCGACTGGCCCGACTTGAGGTCCGAGACGGTGCCGGAGACGGTCTTGGTGATGGCCGTGCCCGAGGGGACGACGACCGTGGCCGTCGAACCGTCCCGCTGCGTCAGCGTGATCGTGTTGCCCTCGACCTTGCTGATGGTGCCGGCCACGCCGCCACCGCCGGCGCCGAACCGGCCGGCGCCGTTGGCCCCCGTGGCGCCGGTCGCGCCGTTGGTCCCGTTGGCGCCGCCGAAGTTGCGGGGCCGGTTGGCGACGGCGCCCGACTGGGTCGTCGAGCTCGGCGAGCCCTTCTTCAGGCTGGCCCCGGCGGCCGCACCGGCCAGGGCGATGACCACCGCGGCGACGATGGCGATCGGGAGGCTGAGCCGGAAACCCTTGGCCGGGCCCGAGGTGGGCCACAGCTCGCCGGCGGCGTCGCCGGAGGGAGTGGAGGCGGGAGGGGCGGGGGGAAGAGTGTCTTCGGGGTTCATGTCAGTCGCTCCTGTTGGAAAGTGGGAGCCCTACTCGTGGCGCAGGGCTTCGATGGGACGGAGGCGTGCGGCCCGGTTGGCCGGGTAGATGCCGAAGAAGAGGCCGACGGCGATGGCCACGCCGAAGGCCAGCGGGATGCTGTAGGCGGCGATCACCGGCTGGATGCCGACGATGCGGAACCGGCTGCCGATCAGCCCGGCGGCCACGCCGGCCGCCCCGCCGATCAGCGAGAGGATCACGGCCTCGCTGATGAACTGCGACATGATGGCCCGCTTGGGGGCGCCGATGGCCTTGCGGATACCGATCTCCCGGGTCCGCTCGGTGACGCTGACCAGCATGATGTTCATCACGCCGATCCCGCCGACGAGCAGGGAGATGGCGGCCACGGCGGCCAGCAGGACGGTGAAGGTGCGGGTGGTCGACTCGGAGGCGTCGAGCAGGCTGCCCTGGTTGAGCACGCTGAACGGGGACGTGGACCCGTCCGAGACGTTGTGGCGGGAGTCGAGGACGGTCAGGATCTCGGCCTGGGCCTGGTCCATCACGCTCGACCCCTTGGCCTGGGCCACGACCTGGCTGTAGCCGCTGGTCCGGCCGGCCAGGGTGTCGACCACGGCCGTGGACGGGGCGATCACGATGTCGTCGAGGTCCTGGTTGCCGTTGGTGCCCTTCGCCGTCTGCACTCCGACGATGTCGTAGGCCACGTTGTTGATCTGGATCGTCTGGCCGATGACGTTGGTGCCGGGCGGGAAGAGGTTGGCGGCGGTGGTCTCACCGATGACCGCCACCCGGCTGTGACTGGACACGTCGTCGGCCGTGATGCCCCGGCCGGCGGCGATCTGCCGGTCGGTCGTGGTCATGTAGGCGGCGTCGCTGCCGACCATCTGGCCGATCGTGGTGCTGGCCGTGCCGAAGGTGGCGGTGGCGCTGTTGACCTGGACCACCGGGGAGGCGGCCACGACGTCGGGGGCCTGGAGCTTGTCGTTGAGCGCCGCGACGTCGGCGTCGTTGATGGTGATGCGTTGCGTCTGCGGGCCGACCTGGCCCCGGACCGCCCCGCCCCGGTTGAAGACCGTCAGCGTGTTGGTGCCCAGCGCCTGGATGCGGCTCTGCACCGCCGCCGAGGAGCCCGTCCCCACCGCCACCAGCACGATGACGGCGCCGACGCCGATGAGGATGCCGAGCACGGTCAGCGCCGACCGGAGCTTGTTGGCGCCCACGCCCCGGAGGGCGATCTTGATGGCTTCCCGGGTCACAGCGCCACCTCGTGGAGGGTCGGAACGGCTTGCCGCCGCTCGTCGGAGACGATCCGGCCGTCACGGAGGCGGACGACGCGGGTGGCGTAGGACGCCACCTCGTCCTCGTGGGTGATGAGCACCACCGTGCGGCCTTCAGCGTTGAGCTTGGAAAACAGCGTCATGATCTCGGCGGTGGAGGCGCTGTCGAGGTTGCCGGTCGGCTCGTCGGCCAGCAGCAGGGCGGGGTCGGACACCAGCGCCCGGGCCACCGCCGCCCGCTGCTGCTGCCCCCCCGACAGCTCGTTCGGGTTGTGGTCGGCCCGGTCGGCGAGGCCGACGGCGGCCAGGGCGGCCAGCGCCCGGACCCGGCGGTCCTTCGGCTTGACCCCCTGGTAGATCAGGGGCAGCTCCACGTTGGACAGGGCGTCGGTCCGGGGGATCAGGTTGTAGCTCTGGAAGACGAAGCCGATCTTCCGCAGCCGGACCTGGGCCAGGGCGGCCTCGTCGAGCGTGCGGACGTCGACACCGTCGAGGGAGAACCGCCCCCGGGAGGGCACGTCGAGGCAGCCCACGATGTTCATGAGGGTCGACTTGCCCGACCCGGACGGGCCCATGATGGCCACGAACTCGCCCCGCTCGACCCGGAGGTCGACGGCGGTGAGGGCGGTCACCTCGAGCTTGCCGTTGCCGTACGTCTTGGTCACCGAGTGGAGGTCGATGACGGGGGTGGAGGTGCTGGTCGTCTGCATCTCAGTCAGTCCTTGGACTCGTCGCGGTCTTCGCCGTCAGCCCCGGCCGCCGAAGCCGCCGCCGCCACCACCGAACCCGCCGCCGCCGGTGAAGCCGCCGCCGCCGAGCCCGCCCACGGTGCCCGTCCGGGTCCCGGTGCCGGTGTTGCGGTTGGCGTTGCTGGAGACGACCCCGACCGACATGACGACCTGGTCGCCGTCGTTGAGGCCCGAGACGATCTCGGTGGTGCCGTCACCCTTGAGCCCGGTCTGGACGTTCTGGACCTCGTCCTTCCCGTTGACCCGGACGGTGACGGTGCTCTGCCCGCCGGTGGAGGAGATGGCGGCCGACGGGACCGAGACCACGTTGTCCTTGCTGGCGGTGATGACCGACACGTTGGCCGTCATCCCCGGCTTGACCGCGGCCGGCACCGAATCGAAGGAGATCAGGGAGTTGTAGGTGACGACGTTGCTGACCACGGTCGACACCGTGTCGAGCTCCGACACCGTCCCGGTGAGGCGCTGGCCGGTGAGGGAGTCGATGGAGATCGTGACCGGCTGGCCGACGGCCACCTTCCCGGCGTCGGCCTCGGCGAAGCCGACCTTGACCACCAGGTGGTCGAGGTCGAGGAGCGTGGCGAAGGCCTTCGAGGAGCCCGACGAGGCCGAGCCGCCGCCCGAGCCGGAGCTCGACGACGAGCTCGACGCGGCGTTGCCGCCGCCGCCGACCGTCTGGCCGACGGTGAAGTTCACGACCGAGATCGTGCCCGCCGCCGGCGCCTTGAGGGTGGTGGCGTCAAGCGTCTTCTGGGCGTTGGTCACGGCCAGCTGGGCGGAGTGCCAGCTGGCGGTGGCCTGGGCGATGGCCACCGGGTCGGGGGTCACCGCCGCCGCCGGCGCCTGGGACTGACCGCCGCCGTTCTGGCCGCCGCCGAACTGGCCGCCGTCGAACGTCGTCGTCGTGGTCGTCGACGTCGTGGTCGTCGTGGGCGGGCTCTTGGCGTCGTTCAGCTTCTGTAAGGCGGCGGCCAGGTTGGCGTTGGCCGTCTCCAGGGCCACCTGGGCCTGGGAGGGGTCGATGGTGGCCAGCACCTGGTTGATCTTGACCTTGTCGCCGGCCTTCACGTTCACGGCGGTGAGGACGCCGCCGGTGGCGAAGTTCAGGTCGAGGGACGTGGCCGGCTGCACCGTGCCGGTGGCCGACACCGTCTGCGACACCGTGCCGGTCGTGGCCGACACGAGCCGGGTGGCGGTCTTGCTCGACGACGAGCTGCCCGAGGAGTCGATCGCGCCGTAGGCCAGGCCTCCGGCACCCACCACCGCCACGGCCAGCGTGGTGTACAGGACGATGGACCGAGTTCGTGTGTTCATGGTCGGAATTTCGGGCCGGCGGCTGGGGCGTGTTGGGGAGCTTCCTGTGAGTTGTCTGTGGAACCGGCACGAACGGGACGAAAGCGCCCACTCTCGGGGAATTCACAGACTTCTCGAAGGCCCGCCCCAGCGGCGGCCGTCACATTTGTTCCATACAGGCACCTACTCCGCCGGCCGGCTTCCTCCACGGCCAACGGCGGATCTGAGGCCCCTTCCCGGGGCGGCGGCCGGCCCTACCGCCGCCCCGGAGGGGACTCTCCCAGGGATCTCCCGGACTCGTCCCAGCATGGCGGGAGGGAACGGCCCGATGCTGTCGAAAGACCAGGCATCGGAACGGAAAGGTCAAATGCCGTGCGCCGACTCAAGTGGATCATCGCCCTGCCCGTCGTCGCCCTCCTGCTGGTGACGGCCGGCACGTGGACCTACATCCACGTCCTCTCCAGCGACACCCCGGCCCGCCTCACCCTCGGCGGCGCCATCGAGGACCAGGCCCCCGCCAGCACGGCCACCACCGCCGCCGGCGCCGCCACCGTCGCCCCGGCCAGCTTCGACGGCACCTGGCTCGCCACCAGCGGGAGCCAGGCCGGCTACCGGGTGAAGGAGGTCCTCTTCGGCCAGAGCGCCGAGGCCGTCGGGCGGACCGGCACCGTCGACGGCGCCCTCACCCTCTCCGGCGCCAAGGTCGAGACGGCCGACATCTCCATCGACCTCGCCTCGGTGACGAGCGACAAGAGCCAGCGCGACGGCCAGTTCCGCAACCGGATCATGAACGTCACCCGGTACCCCACGGCGACGTTCAAGCTGACCCAGCCCATCGACCTCGGCACGCTGCCCGCCGACGGCACCACCGTGTCGGTCCCCGCCACCGGCGAACTGGCGCTGCACGGCACGAAGAAGACGATCACGACGACGATCGCCGCCAAGCGCACCGGCGGCACCATCGAGGTCAACGGCACGATCCCGGTCGTCTTCGCCGACTACGGCATCCCCAACCCGAGCTTCGGCCCGGCCCAGACCGAGGACCACGGCGAGATCGAGTTCCTGGTCGCCTTCACCAAGTCGACCAGCTAGCTCTGCGGGCCGAAGTGCTCCTGCACCGCTGAGCGGCCGATGCCGGTCTTGGCCCAGTAGCCGTAGGTCCCCTGGTCGCGCAGCTCGGTGGCGGCCTCGATCATGGCGCCGTAGGCGGCATAGGCGAAGGCGCCGCCGATCGAGATGCGCCGCACGCCGAGCTCGGCCAGTTCGGCCACCGGCGGGCAGTTGGGAAGAGCCAGGACGTTGACCGGCCGGTCGACCGACGACACCACCGAGCGGATGTCGGCCGGGTTGGAGATCCCCGGGGCGAAGAGGACGTCGGCGCCGGCCTCCTGGTAGGCCTGGAGCCGGGCGATGGTGTCGGCCAGGTCGGGCCGGCCCCGGATGAAGTTCTCGGCCCGGCCCGTCAGCACCATCCGGGTCGGCCCCCGGTGGGCGATGGTGGCCGCCGCCTCGATCCGTTCGGCGGCGAACTTCAGGTCGTAGAGCGGGTCGTCGGCCCGGCCGGTGTAGTCCTCGATCGAACAGCCCGACAGCCCCACGCCGAGGGCGTTGAGCAGCGTGATCCGGACCTTGTCCGGCTCGTCGGCGTAGCCGTTCTCCAGATCGGCCGAGACCGGCACCGCCCCGGCCGCCCTGACGACGACGGCGGCGTTGGCCAGCGCCTCGTCGTCCATGGTGTAGCCGTCGAGGCGGCCCAGCGAGGCGGCGAACCCACTGCTGGTGGTGGCCACCGCCTGGAAGCCCATCCCCACCAGCAGCTTGGCCGAGCCGGCGTCCCAGGCGTTGGGGATCAGCAGCGGCTCCGGGCCGTCGTGGAGGGCCCGGAAGCGCTCGGCCTGCTCGACCCGGTCGACGGTGGGCGCGGTGGTCGTCTCTGCGGATGCGTCACTCATGCCCCGCAGCCTAGGGGCAGGGGTTGGCTCCGGACCGGCCGGCGCAGCTGGCGGCCTTGTGGAGACGGGCCGACATCGCCGCGGCCTCCGGTGTGTTCATGAGCTGCTTCGAGTTCTTGTCGTAGAGCAGGTTGTTCAGCTCCCAGGGGTCGGCGGTGAGGTCGTAGTACTCCCGCCACTGGATGGTCTGGTTGCTCTTGTCGTAGAACTCGATGTACTGCCAGGTCTTCGTCCGCAGCGACGACCAGGTCGGGATCCCCCGGTGACCCTGATACCCCTTCGGTGACGGCCGCAGCTGCGGCCCGAACTCCAGCAGCTTCTCGTTGCGGGCCGGCCGGCCGGGCAGGAACGACAGCCCGTCCAGCGGGTAGTGGAGCTCCGGAGGCGTGTAGCCGGCGGCGTCGAGGTAGGTCGGCAGGTAGTCCTCCGTGCCGACGAGGCGGTCGTCGGTCGAACCGGGGGCGAACACGCCGTCCCAGCGCACCAGCAGCGGCGCCTGCACGTGCTCCGTCCAGGCCATGCCCTTGCTGGTCATGCCCCGCTCGTCCCAGGCGTACCCATTGTCGGTGGTGAACAGCACCATCGTGTTGGCCAGCTGCCCGCTCGACTGGAGGTGGCTCATGATGGTGTCGACCATGTCGTCGGCCACCATCAGGGTCCGCATGTGGCCCTCGTAGGTGATCTCGCCGCACTTCGGGGTGAAATTCTGGGCCCGCACGTAGGGGACCTTGTCGGCCTTCTCGGCCTTGCCGTTGGGCCCGCCCTCGACAGTCACCGCCGGGGTCGGTTTCCACTCCGGCATCGGCACGGAGTCGTAGCGGGCCGGCCAGGTGTACATCTTGTGGAGGTTGCAGGAGTCGGGCCCGGGGGCGGTCTGCTCCTGGTGCGGGGCGTGGGGCGAGACCTGCATGAACCACGGCTTGCCCAGCTTGCCCATGCCGTCGATGTAGGAGGCGGCCTTCTGGCCGATCCAGTCGGTCGAGTAATCGGCCGTCTCGGTGCGCCGCTTGGCGTCACCGAGGTCCTTCACCATGAACCTCGAGCCCATGTAGCCGCCCTGGAAGGCGGCGAACTGGTCGAAGTGGGGCGGCTCGTAGCGGAAGTTCCAGTCGGTGATGAACTTCCCGACCAGCGCCGTGGTGTAGCCGGCGTCGTGGAGGTAGCGGGGCTGGATCCAGTCGTGGTCGAGGTTGTCGCCCGAGTAGTTGTCGACGACGCCGTGGTTGTGCTCGAACCGGCCGCTCCAGATCGTGGCCCGGTCGGGGCAGCACAGCGACGTGGTGGTGAAGGCGTTGGTGAAGTTCGTGCCGGCGTCGGCCAGCCAGTGCTTCGTCTTCGGCAGGACGGCCGGGTTGTTCATCACGCCGTCCGAGCGCATGTCGTCCATGAGGATGAACAGAATGTTGGGCCGACCGGCCGCCCGCACCCGGGGCGGCGCCTTCGCCACCGCCGGCAGGACCGTCAGGAGGATGGCCGCCATGGCCACCACCGGCAGCCGGCCACGCAGACGGGAGTTCCTCACGCCGACAGAGTAGTACCGGGACAACATTGGGCATACTGTTGCACACCGTTCACTTGAGTTTCAGTCAGATCGGACGGACGGCTGCCGATCGGGCGGTCATGGACGGGATCGCCGCCGTCGAGGCCCGCGTCGCCGAAATTCGCGCCCGCTTCGCTCCTCCCCCACCCCCGGCCGCTCCGACGGCCGGCGCCGACTTCGGCGCCCACCTCCGCAGCGCCCTCGGCGCCCAGAGCCCGGCGGCCGGCGCCGCCGCCCCGGGGGACGTCGACTCCTGGATCGAGCAGGCCATCGACCGCACCGGCGCCCCCGAGTCGTGGGCGCCGGGCCTGCGGGCCATCGCGGCGCACGAGTCCTCCTTCAACCCGGCGGCCGCCAACCTCTCCGGCGCCAATCCCGGGGGCACTCCGCTGGGCCTGATGCAGATGCTCCCGTCGACCTTCGCCGCCCACGCCCAGCCCGGCCACGGCGACATCCTCGATCCCGTCGACAACCTGAGCGCCGCCATCGACTACATCCGGGGCCGCTACGGCAATCCCGACGCCACCCCCGGCCTCCGCGCCCTCGCCCGCGGCGACCACTACGTCGGCTACTGATCAACAGGAGCGGGTCGAGACCACTCCGCCGCCGGCGTTGACCAGGGAGGCGGTGTCACCGGTGTTGTTCCACACGTTCTGGTTGGTCCAGGCCAGCTCGCCGGCGTGGGCGGGGCCGCCGCTGCGGACGGTCACGGAGGCGCCGGGGGCGAGGGTGTAGCCGGCCGAGAAGCGGTAGGTGTGGTTGGCGCCGTCGTCGTGGATCGACCAGCCGGTGAGGTCGGCCGGGACGCCGCCGCCGTTGGCCACGGTGACCGCCTCGCCCTGGCAGTCGAGGGCGCTGATGGCCACGGCTCCGCCAGACGCCGGCGGACGGGTGGTGGTCGTCGGCGACGGCGGGGGGACGGTGGTCGCCGTCGTCGGTGAACCCGGCGCGCCGGTGCAGGTCCGCAGCATGACCTTCAGGTCGTCGACCTCGTTCTCGTCGGCGGTCAGGTCCCAGGTCTTCTTCACCGACACCCAGTCGTTGGCGTACTCGCACCACGCCGCCTCGTTGGTGGGCTTCCACTGCCCGGGGTCGAGGTCGCCTTTGGAGCGGTTGGCCGAGGCGCTGACCGCCCGCAGCGTCTGCGGGTGGTCGAGGTCGTTGGCGTAGGCCTGGCGCCGGGCCGTGGTCCACGCCGAGGCGCCGGAGTCCCAGGCCTCGGCCAGCGGCACCATGTGGTCGATGTCGAGCTCGGCCGGATCGGTGAACGTCAGCCCGTCGTAGAGGCTGTACCAGTCCCCCGCCACGACCTTGCACCCGTACCGGTCGACCTGGGCCTTGGTCCTCGACTCGGCGATCAGCACCTCTTCCCGGGTGTCGCAACCGTTGTGGTCGGCGTCGATCCACAGCGGGAACAGGTCCCGGCTGTACCCCGTCCGGGCCCCTTCGGGCGCCACCCGTAAACCGGCCAGCACTGCCGTCGGATCCCCCGCCGGCGCCGGCTTCGTCGTCGTGGTCGTCGCCTTCGGCGGGCTCGTCGCCGTGGAGGAGGACGTGGAGGTCGTAGCCGTCGTCGACGCCGGAGCCACGGTGGCCTTGGTCTTTCCGCCCTGCGCCGCGTGTCCGGACTGCGCCGAACAGGCGCCGGTCACGGCCACCATGAACGCCGCGGCGGCGGCCGTGGTCCTCCAGCGGGTCGGGGCGGTGCGCATCATCTCCTCGATCGGCCGAAACCGGTGCGAACTCAAGCGACCACGGTCCCACCTGGCGGCGGGCAATGGGCGGATTGCTGCGGCGGTG
>DASYFF010000020.1:0-10663 GCA_036498605.1 Acidimicrobiia bacterium
CCCTGAGCATCGGCGGGGCCGCCTCGGCCGACACCGGCCGGGCGACCGTTGCTAGGTTTCCCCGCCGGGGGACACCCCCGGGCCCCCCGGGTCCCCCTTCCGCCATGCGAGCCCTCCCCCGGATCCTGGCCCTCTCGGCCGCCTGCCTCGCCCTGGCCACCCCGGCCGGGGCAACGGGGCGCGGTGATCCGCCCACCAGCCGTGACCTGCAGCGCCGGGCCGACAGCGCCGCCGCCCGATACGAGAAGGCGCAGGCCGACCTGGCCCGGACCTCCGACGAGGTGGCGCGCCTCGAACGCCGGATCGGCGCCGCCGAGGCCAGGCTGGCGCCGCTCCGGGCGGCGGTCACCCGCCGGGCGGTGGCCGTCTACACCACCGATCTGGGGATGAACGCCTTCGCCGGGTTCCTCGAAGGCGTCGACTGGGTCGAGGCCGGCCGGGGCGCCAAGCTGGCCTCGGGCATCAGCGCCCGGGAGTTCGCCGACATCCGGGCCACGAGCGACGTCGCCCGCGACCTGGCCGGCCGCCGCGACGACCTGGCCGCCCGGCGGGCCGACCAGCAGCAGCTGGCCGACGACCTGCAGACCGAGCGGCGCAACGTCGAGCTGGCGCTGTCGTTCATGGCCCGCCGGGAGCAGGAGCAGACGGAACAGGCCCTCCAGTCCCGCCTCCTCATCCCCCGGGCCAGCCGCAGCTCCGGGCCGATCCCGGTCGTGACCGACTTCGTCTGCCCGATCAGAGGGCCCCTGTCCTTCGTCGACTCCTGGGGGGCGCCGCGCCCCGGTGGCCGGGCCCACGAGGGCACCGACCTCATGAACACCGCCGGCACCCCGAACGTGGCCGTGGTCCCGGGGGACTTCGTGGCCCACATCTCGACCCTCGGCGGGCTGTCGATCTACCTCCACGGCGACGACGGGAACACCTACTACTACGCCCATCTGTCGCAGATCGTCGGTCCCGACCGCCGGGTCGCCCAGGGCGAGGTGATCGGGCTGACGGGCAGCACCGGCGACGCCACCACGCCCCACACCCACTTCGAGTTCCACCCCGGCGGCGGCCCGGCGATCGACTCGTACCCTCTGGTCCGGGATCACTGCTGATCGGGCCGGATCCGGAGGTAGCCTGGGGGGTCGCAAGCCCGCTCGTCCCAGCGCAATGGAGTGACATGCCGGAGCAACGCCGCCTGGACCGCGTCCTCGATCCGGGCTACCTCGAGGGCCTCGCCGACCGCCCGGTCGACGAGGTGTCGGCCATGAAGGCCGAGTGCACCGAGCTCGAGACCGAGGTCTCGTTCGTGCGGCGGCTGGCCCAGGGCCGCATCGACATCCTCGACGCCGAGCGCGACCGGCGGGCCAGCGGCGGGTCCCTGGAGGACCTCATCAGCAGCCTGTCCAAGATCCTGGCCGACGAGGGGCCCCGGCCGACGCCGTCCCAGGCCCACCTGCCCCAGCGCATGGCGCCGGCGCCCGAGATCGAATGGACCCGGGGGCTCGAGCCGCTGGTCGGCGACTCGACCCTGGTCCGCCTCCCCGACCTGAGCGACGCCGAACTGGCCGACGCCCGGGAGCAGCTCGCCGCCCTCGAGCGGGAGGTGTCGGGCAAGCGGCGGGCGCTCCACGAGGTCCTGCACGTGCTGGAGATGGAGCTGGCGGAACGGATCCAGGCGGCTCGCCCGTGACCGAGGCGGTTGATGACCGCTTCGTTCTGGTCGTCGACGACGACGCCGTCCTCCGCCGGGTGGTGCGGGCCGTGCTCGAGGCCGACGGGTTCCGGGTCCTCGAGGCCCACGACGGCCAGCAGGGCCTGGAAATCGCGGCCGCCGAACGCCCCCCGGTGGTCATCCTCGACGTGATGATGCCCGGGCTCGACGGCGTGGAGGTCTGCCGCCGCCTCGACCACAGGTCCACCAAGGTCCTCATGCTCACCGCCATCGGTGACGTCACGACCGAGGTCGCCTCCCTGGAGGCGGGAGCCCGGGGCTACCTGACGAAGCCGTTCAGCTCCATGGAGCTGCTCGACCGGGTCGAGGAGCTGCTCCGGCAATGACCGAGGGTGCCGCGCCCCGCTGGGATCCGGCCAGGGTCCCCGACCCCACCGCCGCGCTCGAGGCCCAGCTCCTGGTGTTCGCCAAGGAGCTCGGCGAGGGCTACCAGCGGGAGCGGGAGCGGGCCCAGCACCTCGAGCGGGCCCTCGGCGACCTCCGCCACGCCTACCTCCAGACGGTCCGGTCCCTGGCCCTGGTCGTGGAGGCCAAGGACGCCACCACCGGCCAGCACATCGAGCGCTGCCGGCGCTACGGCATGGCCCTGCTGGCCGAGATGGGCATGGCCGACGAGAACCGGGAGGCGGAGTTCGGGTTCCTCCTCCACGACTGCGGCAAGGTCGGGATCCCGGAGAGCGTCCTCAACAAGCCCGGTCCGCTGACGGCCGCCGAGTGGCGGGTCATGCGCACGCACCCGATCATCGGCTACCAGCTGGTGGCCGACATCCCCTTCCTGCGGACGGCGGCGCTGGTCGTGCGCTGCCACCACGAGATGTTCGACGGGACGGGCTACCCGGCCGGCCTGAAGCGGGAGGAGATCCCCCTGGCCGCCCGGGCCTTCTCGGTCGTCGACGCCTTCGACGCCATGACCGCCGACCGGCCCTACCGGGCGGCGCTGCCGCTCGAGGCGGCGGTCGACGAGCTGCAGAAGATGGCCGGCACCCAGTTCGACCCCGAGGTCGTCCGGGTCTTCGCCCCCTTGAGCGAACGCCTGATCCCCCGCACCGCGGCTTGAGCGAGAACCCTGCGCTCGCCGAACTGGGCGGGTTCATACGCGACCAGCGCCGCATGGCCCGCCTGTCGCTGCGCAAGCTCTCGGAGCTGGCCGGCATCTCCAACCCCTACCTGAGCCAGATCGAGCGGGGGCTGCGCAAGCCGAGCGCCGAGATCCTCCAGGCCATCGCCAGAGCGCTGCGCATCTCGGCCGAGACCCTCTACGTCCGGGCCGGCATCCTCGAGGCCCGCGACGGTGACTCCGACCTCGTGACCGAGATCCTGCGCGACACCACGATCACCGAACGCCAGAAGCAGGTCCTGGTCGAGATCTACCGGTCATTTCAGCGTTCCGCTGAAACGACCGGTTGATGTTTCTGGGCGCCTCCGGCGCCCCCGCCCGGCCTCCGCCGGGCTCCTCCGGAGCGTGAGGCTTCGCCCCACGCCGGCCGTGTCCGGTGCGTGCGCTTCCGTACCCTCCAGGAACCTGTCCACGAGTGGCCGTGCCGGATGCCCCGACCCCCACCGGTAGGATCCGGTCATGCCTGTGCGGAGCGTGGCGGTCCTCTCCCTGCACACGTCGCCCGTGGCCCAGCCGGGCATCGGCGACGGCGGGGGGATGAACATCTACGTCCGGTCGCTGTCCTCGGCTCTGGCCCGGGCCGGCGTCGCCTGCGACGTCTACACCCGGGCCGAGCACCCCGGGCAGCCGCCGGTGGTCACGGTCGAGCCCAACTTCCGGGTCATCAACGTGCCGGCCGGTCCGGCGGCGCCCGTCCCCAAGGAGAGCCTCCCGGGGCTCGTCGACGAGTTCACGGAAGGGATGCTGGAGCGGATCCGGGGCTGCGGGCGGGACTACGAGGTCCTCCACGCCAACTACTGGCTGTCGGGCCAGGTCGCCCACCGGCTCAAGCACGAGCTGTCGCTCCCGATGGTGGCCACGTTCCACACGCTGGCGCTGGTGAAGCGGGCCGGGGTCACCGCCGTCGAGGTGCCCGGCCGCGTGCAGGGCGAGACCGACATCATCCGCTGCGCCGACCTCATCCTGGCCTCCACCGGCGAGGAGGCCGGCCTGCTGGAGGGCCTCTACGGCGCCGACCCCGGCCGCATCGAGGTGCTGCCCCCCGGCGTCGACCACCGGGTCTTCTCGCCCGGTGACCGGGCCGCCGCCCGGGGCCGCCTCGGCCACCCCGGCCGGCGGGTGCTGCTGTTCGTGGGCCGGATCCAGCCGCTCAAAGGCCTCGACCTGGCGGTGCAGGCCCTGGCCGAGCTCGACGACGCCGTCCTGTGGGCCGTCGGCGGCCCGAGCGGCGCCGACGGCCCCGGCGAGCTCGATCGGGTCCAGAAGCTGGCCGCCGACCTCGGCGTGGCCGACCGGCTGCTGATCCTGCCGCCCCGGCCCCACCACGAGCTGGCCGACTACTACCGGGCGGCCGACGTGTGCCTCGTCCCCTCCCGGACGGAGTCGTTCGGCCTCGTCGCCCTCGAGGCGGCGGCCTGCGCCACGCCGGTGGTGGCGGCGTCCGTCGGGGGGCTGCGGTCGATCGTGAGCGACGGCGAGACCGGGCTGCTGGTCGACGGCCGCGATCCGCTGGAGTGGGCCACGGCGGTGGGGCTCCTGCTCGACGACCGCGAGCTGGCCGCCGCCATGGGCGCCAGGGCCTCGGCCCGCTCCGGCCGCTGGTCGTGGTGCATGACCGCCGCCCGCCTCCGTCGCCTCTGCACCGACCTGGTGGAGCGCACCCCGGTCACCTGCAGCTAGTGGACCGGAAGGAGGCCGCCGACCTCGTCCGGGAGCACCTGACCGGCCCGGTGGCGGCCGAGGAGTGGGTGCAGCACGTCGAGTTCGACCCCGAGATCGACCGCTGGTACCTGCGCTTCGGTTGTGAGGGGCGCGACGCCACCACGATCTACTTCGACCTCCGGCCCCGGTCGCTGCGCTACGAGGTCTACTTCATGCCCGACCCGCCCAAGAACTCGGGAGATTCACCTGCCGCCCATGACGCAAGACGGCTCGAGCTGTACCGGTGGCTCCTGCGCCGCAACCACCACGAGCCCTACAACGCCCGCTTCTCGATCGGCCCCGACGGCGACCTCTACCTGACCGGTCGGGTGCTCTACCAGCACCTCGACGAGGAGGAGCTCGACCGTCTCATCGGCGTCTGTTACGAGACCGTCGAAACGTGGTTTCAGACTGCCATCACTCTGGGTTTCCGTTGAACCACCACGCGATAAATCCATTGCCCACAAAGGGGTTCCCGGGTTAGGGTGCGCAACGCCGCAACCGACGGGTGGCGGTCAATTGAGTGAGGCCCGAGGTGCAGGCGGGGCCGATCCGTTCGGGGAAGTGCGGATCGGTTTCCAATGGTTCCTCGGGCCCACTCGCGTCAGGCCTTCGGCCTGACGCTTTCTTCTTTCTGGCGGCGGGCCCCTGCCCTCCGGTCGCTCGCTTCGCTCGCTCCCTCCCGGGCATCCCGCCGCGGGCCGTGGGGCCCTGCCCCACGGCGGTTGTCGATTCCTCGGGGCATGCTCGGCCGGTTGCTGATGTTGGCCACGCCGCCGGGTGGGCTCGAAACCTTGCCTACGTCCCGGGGGCTCGGCTCGGTGGTGGGCGTTAGCCTTCAGGCGTGACGACACTGGCGCTGCTGGGCGGCGGGAAGATGGGGGAGGCCCTCCTCGGGGGGCTCATCGAGGGCGGGTGGGATCCCGAGGGCCTGGTCGTGGCCGAGGTCGTCGCCGAGCGGCGCCACGCCATCGAGGGGCGCTTCGCCAAGGTCCGGGTCGTGCCCAACCCCGCCTGGGCGGTGGCCGAGGCCGAGGTCGTGGTGGTGGCGGTGAAGCCGGGCGACGTGCCCGCCGCGCTCGAGGCCGCCGAACCCGTCCTCGAACCGGGGGCGCTGGTCCTGTCGATCGCCGCCGGGGTCACCATCGCCACCCTCGAGTCCCTCGTCCCCGGCCGGCCGGTGGTGCGGGCCATGCCCAACACGCCGGCCGTGGTCGGCCGGGGGGCGGCGGCCATCGCGGCCGGGCAGCACGCCGGGGAGGAGCACCTGGCCCGGGCCGAGGGCATCCTCGCCGTGGTCGGGACGGTGGCCCGGGTCCCGGAGAAGCTCCTCGACGCCGTCACCGGCCTGTCGGGCTCCGGTCCGGCTTACGTCTTCCTGGTGGCCGAGGCCCTGATCGAGGCCGGCGTCCACGCCGGACTGCCCCGCTCCGTCAGCCAGGCCCTCGTGACCCAGACCCTCCTCGGGTCGGCCGTCCTCCTGGCCGAGGGGCCCGACGGCCCCGAGGCCTTGCGGGCCGCCGTCACCTCCCCCGGGGGCACGACCGCCGCCGGGCTGGCCGCCCTCGAGGCCCGGGCCGTGCGGGCCGCCTTTCTGGAGGCCGTGGCGGCGGCCACCGCACGTTCGAAAGAGTTGGGCCAGAGTTGAGCCCTGCGTTGACAGCGCGTGATCACGGGGCGTCGTGAAGCGTACGGTGGTCTTTTCACGCACTGTGGTCGCACCGAGTCTCTGCGGCGTAAAAACCCACATGTGGCCCAGTCCCCGCCCTAGACAACTGCCCTAACAGGGCGTACCCTCGACTGTGGCGGGTGGAGATAGGGGTGAACGCGTGGCGCAGTCGTTTGAGAAGGCGCGCTTTCTGACAGTTCAGGAAGTCGCGCAGCTCATGAGAGTTTCGTCGATGACCGTCTACCGGCTTATCCGGGCCGGCGACCTTCCCGCGGTGCGGGTCGGGCGCTCCTTCCGGGTGCGGGACGTCGACGTCGACGGTTATCTCCAGTCGCGGTACACCCAGGCCGGCTAACACCCGCCACGGCGTCCGCTTCCGGGCCCGTCCGACCGCTAGCGTCGGGCGGGTCATACACCCCGCGGGAGCATCGCCGTGCCCGAACAACCGGAGCCCACTTCCCCGTTCGTCTCGTTCCTCAGTGACTACGGCCTGACCGACGAATTCGTCGGTGTCTGCAAGGCCGTGGTCCTGAGGGCCGCGCCGTCGGCCCGGATCGTCGACATCACCCACGGCATCCCGCCCTTCGACGTGCGGGCCGGGGCGCTGGCGCTGGCCCGGTCGGTCCAGTACCTCCCACCCGGGGTGGTGCTGGCGGTCGTCGACCCCGGGGTCGGCACCGACCGGCGGGCGGTGGCGGTCGAGGTGGAGGGCGGGTTCCTGGTCGGGCCCGACAACGGCCTGCTGGCCCCGGCGGTGGCCATGCTGGGCGGCGCCGTCCGCGCCGTCTCGCTCACCAACCCCGAGTACCAGCTGGAAGCGCCGGGGGCGACCTTCGCCGGTCGCGACATCTTCGCCCCCGCCGCCGGCTACCTGGCCGCCGGTATCCCCCTCGGGGAGCTCGGTGAGGTGGTCGAGCCGATGTCGCTCGTCCCGGGGATGGTGCCGCTGCCGACCGACGAGGGCGGGCGGGCGACGGGTGAGGTCCTGTGGATCGACCGTTACGGCAACGCCCAGCTCAACATCGATCCCGGCGACCTCGCCGCCCTCGGGGTCGAGCCGGGCGGGCCGCTCGAGATCCGGTTCGGGCACGACCGCCGCACCGGCCGCTGGGTGGCCTCCTATGCCGAGGCCGGGCCCCTGGAGCTGGCCGTGGTGGTCGACTCCTACGGGCTGGTCTCGCTCACGGCCGACCGCCGCCCGGTGGCCGAGGAGCTCGGCCTGAAGGCCGGCTCGGCCGTCACGTTGGGCCCGATGGCTGTGGAGGCGGGGGCGTGAGGTCGGGGACCGCCATCGTGCTCGGCGCCCTGCTGTTCCTGATCCTGGGTGCGGCCCTGATCCAGTTCGTCCTGATGGGCCGGGGGTAGGGGCTAGAAGAGCTCGCCGGCCAGGCGGCGGATGTCGCGCTCCAGCGTCGTCAGCCCCTCGATCTTCCCCACGCAGAGCGACACACCGGCGGCGGCCGCCTCCTTCTGGAGCATGTCGTCGAGGTAGGCCGTGTAGAGGATGATCGCCTGGTCGGGCCGGTGGGCGCGGATCTCCCGGGCCGTCTCGACCCCGTCGAGACCGGGCATCTTGTAGTCGACGACCACGACCTGGGGGTCGGCCTCGGCGATGTTCTCGACCGCCTCCGTCCCGCTGGCCGCCTGACCCACGATGTCGAACCCCGACAGCTCCAGCATCTGGACCAGCATCTTGCGGACATGGGCTGTGTCGTCGACCACGAACACCCGGACGGACATGGGGGGAAGTTACACCCCTGCGGCCTCCGCCCTCGGCCCCCCCGGTTTACGAGTCGAAGTCCCGGAGGCGCTCCAGCACCGAGACCAGCAGGTCCGAAGGCGCCCGGGGCGGGTCGGGCGGGGCGGCGGTGACGGCCGGGGCGGGCGTCGCGTCCGGCGCCGGCGTGGCGGCCGCGGGCGGGGTCAGCGGCGCCGGGGCGGTGGTGGTCGTCGTGGTCGTCGGGACGACCGGCGGCTTGGCCACGGCGACGACGGCCGGCTTCGGGGCCGGCGGCCGGGTGGTCGTCGTGGTCGGCCGGGCGGGAGTGAGAAGGCCGTTCACCGCGCTCGTGACCGGGGCCACGATCGGCGCCACCGGGCTCCTGGCCGGCATGAGCTGCATGAACTCCTCGGCCACGTAGATCGTGCTGCCGTTCATGGCGATGCCGATGCCGACCTGGGTGAAGGCGGGGTCGACCAGGTTCTCGTAGTGATGGGGGGAGGCGACGAAGGCGTTGTGCAGCCCGTCCACCGACCCGCCCATCCCGACGTTCTCGCCGAGCTTCTGCCAGTCGGCGGTGATCCCGTCCGACAGCGTCGAGTGCCAGATCTTCCCGGCGGCGGCCATGCCGGCCGCCCAGCCCCGGGCCTTGGCCACCAGATTGTCGTTGACCTGGAGGGCGGGCAGACCCAGGCCCGCCCGGAGGCCGTTGATCTTGGCCACGAAGGCCGCCTCGTCGCTCACGGTGTCGGCCTGGGCGCTGGCGGGGAAGAAGGCCACGCCGATGGCCAGGATCAGCCCGAGGGCAAGCTTGCGCATGGGAAACACAGCCCCTTTTGCTCGCGTGTGGTCCACGAGAGGGCTGTGCGCCCCCATTCGGTAGCCCGGCGGCCGTACCCCCCAACAGGGTTAGGCCCGTAGCTTTGCGTCCCCGGGTTTCCCCGGGTTTGCCGTTTCGTGGGTTTGGTTGTCTGACCTGGGTATCGGGGGCGGGACTAGCCCGCTTGAGCACGCAGTGCGGTCATATCGGTCACTCCGCGCTGGTCGCTGACGGAAGCCGGCCGAGCCGCTACCAGGAATCCGGCATAGATGACGGCGATCCCTCCGGCCAGTGAAGCGGTGAAGGCCTCGTCGTGGCCCAGCACCCCCTGGAGGGTGCCGCCCCCGGAGAGGACCAATGTGCCGAGGGCGATGAGGGCGTTGGCGGCGGCCATGCGGCCCGGGGGCGGCCCACCCGGGCGGGGCGAGGCGGCCCGGCCCCGGGCGGCCCGGGCGAAGCGCACCGCCGACCACACCGCCCCGCCGAAGACGACGAGGGCGCCCAGTCCGCTGCCCACCCCGGCCAGGACCCGGGGGAAGACGCCGAAGACCTCCTTGCCCACCGGAATCGTCGCCGTCCCCGCCACCTTCCCGGAGATGGGGGCGGTCAGCAGGACGCCGGCCGCCAGCCCGGAGACGAAGACGAGGACGGCCCGCACCCGACGCCCGGCCCGTTCCCCGAAGAGCAGGTAGACGGTGCCCAGCGCCAGCCAGGGGACATTGAGCACCGCTCCCAGCAGGTAGAAGACGCGGAAGACCCCGCGGTCCCAGCCGGTCGAGGCGCCGGTGGCCAGGGCGGCCGAGGCCAGGGCGAACAGGGCCAGCGCCACCGTCCAGGCCCCTTCGTGGGGGCGGCGGCCGTGCCGCCACCGCTTGAAGGTCGCCTCGGCGAAGAGCGTGGCGACGGCGGTGGCGAGGAAGGCGAGCCCGGCGACCATGGCGCCAGCCACGATATCGATGGCACCTCTACACTTCGTGGTCGTGCGCCCCCTCGCTCTTCCTCTCGCGTTCGTGCTGGCCGTCCCCGTGTTCCTCGGCGCCGGGTGCAACAAGGAGACCGGCGGCGACGTCGGCGTGTCCCAGACCACGCTGCCCGCCGTCGGGAACGGGCCGGTGACGATCAAGGGCATCGCCTTCAATCCCAAAGAGGTCCACGTGAAGACGGGCGAGGCCCTGGTCTGGAACTGGGACGACAACGGCCTCGAGCACACGGTCACGGCCGACGACAAGTCGTTCGACTCGGGGCGCAAGTCGTCCGGTTCGTGGTCGCAGACCTTCACCAAGGCGGGGACGATCGCCTACCACTGCGAGGTCCACCTGCAGATGCATGGCACAATCGTCGTCAGCTGAGGAGTTTGAGAATTTCCTCACAAGGTCGGTACGCTGGGCGCGCAGAGCTCCCTGTTCTGACTGCTGAGGGGCGTGTTCCTTGCCTGACCGACCACCGCGGCGGATTCCGGAGGCGACCGTCGCCCGGCTCCCGCTCTACTACCGGGCGCTGGTGGAGATGGCCGAACAGCGCATCCCGACGGTGTCGTCGGAACGCCTGGCCGAGATGGCCGGCGTCAACGCGGCCAAGGTCCGCAAGGACTTCTCCTACCTCGGCTCCTACGGCACCCGGGGCGTCGGCTACGACGTCGAGTACCTGCTCTTCCAGATCTCCCGGGAGCTCGGGCTCACCCAGGACTGGCCCGTCGTCATCGTCGGCATCGGGAACCTGGGAGCGGCGCTGGCCAACTACCGGGGCTTCTCGGCCCGCGGCTTTCGCATCGTGGCCCTCGTCGACGCCGACCCGGCCAAGTGCGGCAAGGAGGTCGGCGGCCTCGCCGTCGAGCCGCTGCGCGACCTGCCCCGCATCGTGGCCGAGCGCCACGTGGCCATCGGGATCATCGCCACCCCGGCGTCGGCCGCCCAGGA
>DASYFF010000021.1:0-1577 GCA_036498605.1 Acidimicrobiia bacterium
CGGGTCCTGGCCTACGGGGATCGCGGCGCGCCGTCCGTCCCCGACCGGTCCCGGCCCGGGCGGGTCCCGAAACTGGTCTGCTTCAACCTGTGGGAGGCGGAGGCGACCCTCGGTTCGGCCGGGTTCACCGACGTGGTGTCCGACGACGCCACCGGCCGGGGCCGCCACCAGATCATCCATCGCAACTGGACCGTGACCGGCCAGACGCCGCCCCCCGGTGGAACCTCTGCCAAGTCGACCCGGGTCACCCGTCGGGTCGTGCGCCAGTCGGAGCGGCCCGCCTGCTGAGCCAGCCAGGCGGCCCGGTGAACGGCTCGTGTCACGCCTCAGCCGACGACGGTCTGGCGCTTTCCGGTCGCGGCCAATGAACCGGAACTGAACATTTGCTCACATCGGCAGGCGATTGGGACAAGTCGGTCGAATTCTCCTGTGTTCCGAGGGGAGCAGGCGCTGCTCCCGGCCCCCGACCGGAAGGACGAACCGATGCCCCGACGTCTGGTGGGCGGCCTTGCCGCGATCACCCTCACGCTGGTCCTGTTGCCGACGGCTCCTGCGAGCGCCGCGACGTGCAGCGGGCCGCCGCTGGCCAACGTGTGGCAACCGTCGCGTCTGCACGTGTTGGCCGCGTGCAAGACTGTGCGTGGACGGGTGACGAAGGTCCAACGGGAGCCGGACGGAGACTCCCACATCGAGGTCCGCCTCGACCCCGGCCAGGCGTCGTTGCTGAACGCCGCCAACCGCAGCAAGCTCCACGGCAACCTCATGCTCGAAATCGTTCCCGCCGACCAGCCGGGCTGCGTCGCCGGCCACAAGGTCAAGTTCGGCGTGTGCAGCGGCCGGCACCTGGCGACGCCAAAAGTTGGGGCGCAGGTCACCGCGTCGGGCCCGTACGTCGTTGACACGTTGCACGGCTGGAGGGAGATCCACCCGGTCAAGAGCCTGTCGATCGGGTGACGCGCCGGCCCGGTTCGGCTGTGGCGGGTTGGTTGCAGCATTGGCCGCAGAACTGGTCGAAGGCCACGGCCATATCTCATCGGCTCGAATGGTCCGTGCGAGGTTGGTCAGGGCCGGCCGGAGGCCGCCCGGAGGAGGCGCCTTGACCAACCGGCCTCATCGCCGCCCATCATGGGTCGGGGAAGCCCGCAGGGCTTCCTTGCCGGGCCGCGATCCTCCGGTATGGTCGACGCCGGTTCAGCCCCGGTCGGGGTAGTCCTTGAGCAACTCACCGATGTAGGTCGCGTACTGGTCGGGGCCTGACTCCACCGATACGGCTTGATCGACCCGACGGCCCCACCGGCTGTGAACATCGTCCCGCCTCCCGCCGCGCCGTCGACGCCCGGAGTCAACCAATCGAGCGTGAACGGCGCCTGACAGCCCGGGAACGGGACGCCGCGAAGGGACGGGACGGGACGACACTGAACCCAAAACGCCGGCGACGGTGCCAGATCGCGGCGCGTATCACCGAAGAGCTCCGAGGCATCACCGCCTGATCGCCCACCAACAGGGCGAGCCGGCGACGTGAGCACGCCGCTCGTCGGATCACGACACCGTGGTAGCTCACGACCACCGTGAGCGAC
>DASYFF010000022.1:0-4384 GCA_036498605.1 Acidimicrobiia bacterium
GAACTGCTGGCCACCGCCATCGCCAACACCCAGGCCCGCATGGAGCTGCGCGACTTCGCCGAGGAACAGGCCGCCCTGCGGAGGGTGGCGACGCTGGTCGCCCGGGCGGCCCCGCCCGAGGAGGTGTTCGGCGCCGTCTCGGCCGAGGCCGGGCAGCTGCTGGAGGTCGACTTCACGGTGCTGAGCCGGTACGACGCCGACGGCACCGTGACGGTCGTCGGCGGTTGGGCCCGGACCGACCCCGGCCGGCCGCTGGCGGTCGGCCTCCGGATGGAGACGGGGGGCCGGAACCTTCACACGCTGGTGTTCGACACCGGCCGGCCGGCGCGGATCGACGATTACGCCGACGCCTCGGGCCCGGCCGGCGACGTCGCCCGCGATTGGGCGTTCCGCTCGGCCGTGGGCGCGCCGATCAGCGTCGAGGGCCGGCTGTGGGGCGTCATCAGCGTGGTCTCGGCCACGGAGGAGTCACTGCCGGCCGGCACCGAGGGCCGGCTGGCCGGCTTCACCGAGCTGGTCGGTACCGCCCTGGCCAACGCCGAGGCCCAGGCGGCGCTGACCGCCTCACGGGCCCGGATCGTGACCGCCGCCGACGACGCCCGCCGCCGTATCGAGCGCGACCTGCACGACGGGGCCCAGCAACAGCTGGTCTCCCTGGCGCTACAGCTGCGCGCCGCACAGGCGGCGGTACCGCCCGCGGCCGGCGGGCTGGCCGCCGAACTGGACGGCGTGGTCGACGGGCTGACCGGCGTGTTGGACCAGTTGCGCGACCTCGCCGGCGGCATTCATCCGGCGGCCCTGGCCAAGGGCGGACTCCGCGCCGCCCTGGCGGCGATGGCCCGCCGCTCCGCCGTGCCCGTCCGCCTCGATGTCCGGCTGGAGGGGCGTCTGCCCGAACCGATGGAGCTGGCCGTCTACTACGTCGTGGCCGAGACCCTCGCCAACGTTGTCACACACGCTCACGTCACCCTCATCGACGTGAGGGTCATCGCCGACGCCGACGCCGACGCCGGCGCGCTGAGCGTCATCGTCCGTGACGACGGACGAGGCGGCGAGGACCTGATCGTTGGCTCCCGCCTCCTCGACCTCGTGGACCGCGTCGAGACCCTCGGCGGCCGCATCTCGCTGCGCACCCCCCAGGGCGGCGGCACGACCCTGGTGATCTCGCTGCCCCTCCACCACCGCGCGCCGGTCAGCTGACGGGTCAGGCGTCGTCTCCGGCCCGCGGGCCGCATGACGTCAGCAGCAGGAGCTCCGGGATGTCGATCTGGTGGAGACGACGGGCGACGTCGAGGTCGAGCGCGTCCAGGCCCCTGGTGCCGGGCACGGATACCACCAGGGCGTCGTAGTGGGTCCGTTCTGCCGCTCTGGCCACCGACCCGACGACCGATGCCTGCCCGACCTCACCATCGGCGGCGAGGCGGCGGGCCACGAAGGCGCCGATGACACCGCGGAGGCGCTCCTCGGCCGTCGTCGCTCCGGCGGTGCCGTCTCCCGGCCGGCGGGGGACGACCACGTGGAACCGGCTGGGTTCGCGAGTTGCGAGCCGCCCCAGCTGCTCGAAGAGCGACTCGTCGCCGCCGTCCGGGGGAACGAGCACCAGGTACCGCTTCATGGTTGGATCAACGCGTGGCGACCGCCAGCCCGATTCCCAGCAGGATCGTGGTGAGTCCCGCCACGGTCACAGCCAGGGAGACGCTCAACGCGGCGAGGGCGACGGCCACTCCGACCGCGGCCGGCAGGGCGCCGGCCAGCGGCCGGGGAACCAGATCGTCCGGCCAGTGGAAGGCGGCGACGAACTCAGGGTCGCTCCAAGCGAGATCCTTCTCGAGACCCCGGAGGATGTCACATTCCCATTCGGACAGGGCGTCTTCGTCTGGATTCAGTGTCATCGCCCTATACGAACACACGCAGGGCGGCGGCGGCATCCCGCAAACGAGTAGTTCCCGATCGCTCCATCGCCGTCACGCCGCGGCCAGGAGATCGGCGCGGTGTGCGATGAGCACGTCCCGTAGCGCCACCGGCGGATGTCCGGTGAGGCGCTCGAAGACCGGGTCGACGACATCGAAGTACCCGCCGCGGGCCGCCCGGCCGAACGCCGCGACGTCCCGGGCGACCGGCCAGAGCGTGCCGTAGCCGACGAGGAACCACGTGAGCATCGTGTCGGCGAGCTGCACGACCTTCACCGGCTGTCCGGTCACGGCGGAATAGGTCTCGGCCAGTTCGGGGGCCGACAGCGCCTCGGGACCGGTGATGTCGTAGGTCTTCCCCGAGTGGCCGTCGGTGGTGAGCGTGATGGCGGCCGCGGCGGCGCAGTCCCGCCGCGAGACGAAGACTATGCGCCCGTCGCCCATGTTCGTGATCAGCCGGCGATTCTGGGCCGCCACCGCGGCGGGCGGAAGGGTCAGCTCGGCGAAGTTTCCGAACCGCAGCACCGTCCAGTCCAGCCCGCGGCGCTGGAGTAACGCCTCCGTCTCGCCCTGCTCCAGGGCGAAGGGGCCGAGGGGGTTCCCGGCCACCGGGTTGACGTAGGACGTGAACACGATGTGGCCGACACCGGCCGCCACCGCGGCATCGATGGCGGCGCGATGCTGGCGGACGCGGCGACCGACCGCATCGGTACTGATCAGCAGCATCCGGCTGGCGCCGGCGAAGGCGTCGCCGAGCGTCGCAGGGTCGTCGAAGTCGCCGTGGCGGACGTCGGCACCGCAGTCCCGCAGCTCGCGCAGGGCCTCGGGACGGCGGGTGACGAGGATGAGTTCCTCGGGGGCGAGGCATTCCAGCAGTTCGTGGGCGACCAGGCGGCCCACGTGGCCCGCCGCTCCGGTGACGATGACGCTCATGGGTTCACGCTACGGAGTCCCGAGCGCGAACACGACCGACCGAACAGACGGAACCGACCGTACGAGAGGCCAGCCGGGACGGAGCCCTCGACGCCGTTGACTGGACCGGGACCCAGGATCAACGAGGAGGATGCGTTCAATGCCTTTGGCCAAGAACGGCATGGTCAAGCTCTATTGGGAGAGCGTCGGTGAGGGACCGGCCGTCCTGCTCGTCGCCGGACAGGGGATGACGGTCGACGGATGGTGGGCCACCATCCCGGTTCTGGCCCGGTCCTTCCGGGTGATCGCCTTCGACCACCGCGACACCGGGCGCAGCAGTCGGATGCTGTGGCCGTACTCGGTGGCGCAGCTGGCCGACGATGCCGCCGCGGTTCTCGACGCCGCCGGCGAGCAGCGGGCCCACATGTACGGCATCTCGTTCGGCAGCCTGGTGGCGCAGGAGATGGCCCTTCGCCATCCCGATCGCGTCGAGGCCCTCGTCCTCGGGGCCAGCACCGCCGGCGGGCTGGCCACCACGATGCCTTCATCGCTTCCGAGGTCGTTCTTCGCCCGCGCCGGCGCCATGGGCCCGGAGGAGGCGGAATGGGCCGCCGTGGCCTACACCTATGCCGAGAGGACCCGGCGGTTCCACCCGGAGCGGATCGTGGCCGATATCGCCCATCGGTCCAGCTCGCCCCCCGAAGCCCTCGGCTACCTCCACCAGGCGCTCGCCGTGGCGGGACACGACGCCTACGACCGGCTCTACCAGGTCGTCGCCCCGACGCTCGTCGTCCACGGCGAGCAGGACGTCGTGGTGCCGCCCGCCAACGCCATCGTGTTGGCCGAGAGAATTCCCGACGCTCAGCTGCGGCTGTGGCCCGGGGCCGGGCACATGTACATCATCGACGAACCCCGGGCCGATCGCGACATCGCCCGCTTCCTCCGGCAACACTCGTTCAAGAGAGCAGTCGATCGCCTGCACCGGTAGAGTTGTGGAGTCCCGATCTGGTCCCGCCGCCCGGAGGAGCTGTGACGGGAGGCATCAATCGCCGTACGGTCGTGGCCAGCGGAGGGCTGGCGGCGGTCGTCAGTGTCGCCTTCGCCGTGGTGCTGCTCCAGATCAGCCAGATGCACCACGCCGAAGGGCTGGCCCGGCATTCGGAGCAGGTGATCGCGGCCGCCAACCAGCTCGAGCGGCTCGTGATCGACCTCGAGACCGGTCTGCGGGGGTTCGCCCTCACCGGCGACGAGCGGTTCCTGGCCCCGTTGACCGAGGCGCGGCGGGCCTTTCCGGAACAGGCCCGGGCACTGGAGCGGCTCGCCGGTGGCACCCCGGCGAGCCAGATCGAACAGGCCGGCAACGCCTACATCCGGGAATACGTCTCACCCACGATCGACGCCGTCCGCCGGGACCTGACCGCCCTCCCAATCGAATCCGGGTTGCTCGCCCCGTCGCCGCAGACGACGGCGGTGTTCCAGGAAGGCCGACGGCGGGTCGACGAGCTGCGGGCCCGGTTCGATCGCTTCGCCCGGGCGGAGGGTGACCGGGCCGCCGCCCGCCA
>DASYFF010000023.1:0-4026 GCA_036498605.1 Acidimicrobiia bacterium
GGTCCCCACGTCGCAGTCGTGGGTGTCGTGGCACACGTCGGGGATGACGACGGTGAAGGCCGGCAGCTGCCACTGGTCGACGTCCCACCGCAGCTGGCTGGCCGAGTGGTCGAGGGGGACGTTGTCCTTCCAGCACGCCGAGCGGTCGTTCTCGCCGACGTAGTAGGTGGCCGGGTTGTGGCGCACGGCGTAGTGGCCGGCGTTCCACAGCGCGCAGTGCGAGGGCATGCTTTCGGCGTAGGTGCGGGAGCTGTGGCCGGAACGGCGCACCTGGCGGAAGATGTTGTCGGCGCCGAGGCGGTGCTCGGCCGGGTCCTTGTCGTCATGGATGCCATGGGTGTCGCCTGACGTCGCCCCGAGATAGTTGGGCAGCGACGGCCCGCCGACCGACGAGTAGCGCTTCGTGTGCCCGCACTGGTGGGCCAGCCACGTGGTGAACGGCGCCGAGCGCTGGTCGATGACCTGGCCGTAATTCTTGTTCTCCATCCAGATCCACACGACGTGGTCCCAGTGGTCGGGAGGTGCGGATCGCCAGCCGCACGGCGGGCGGTCGCCGGCCTCGGCGGGGGCGATCGGAACCGCCGCCACCAGGGCAGTGACCACCATGCCGAGCGCGAGCCGACCCACCCTGCGTGATCGCACGGGCTCTCCTTGCGGCTTCGTCCGGTTGCGGGGACAAGCGGAAGCTAGGAGCGGGAAATGTACCGGGCGTGACGAATCAGTGACAAGCAGCAGCCACAGGGAGAAATTCAGCCCCGAAGCATTCGCTGAATCACACCAGACTCACAGCTACCAGCCGGCGCCGAGGAACCTCGCCACGGTGGGGAGCTGGTCGATCACCATGCTGAAGAGGTGGGGCCCGGGGGCGACCACGAACTGGGGGTGCTGGCCGGCCGCTTCGGCCAGCCGGCGGAAGCGCTGGGCCTCCCCGACGATCAGGTCGTCCTGCTCCTCGGCGGCGCTGACCAGCAGGATGCGGCTCCCCGCCCCGGCGGCCACGTGCTTGTCGGGGCTGTTGGCCGCCTCCCACTGCTGGTCGCGGCGTCCCATGCCACTGGGGTCGTCGATCCGGAAGTAGCCGGCGACCGACACGATCTGGCCGAACAGGTCCGGGTGGTGCAGGCCGAGGTTCATGGCCCCGAAGCCACCCATGGAGAATCCGAACAACGCCCGGTGGGCCCGGTCGCGGCGGTTGGCCCCCTCGACGGCGGGGACGAGGTTGTCGACGACGAAGCTCTCGAGCCGGACCTTCCCGTCGACCGAGTCGGCCCACTCCGTGTCGGGCCGGCTGGCGCTCTGGCCGTTGGGGGCCACCAGCACGAACGGCGGGACGCCGGAGGCGAAGAGCTGCTCCAGCGTCCAGGCCAGATCGGTCTGGGCCACCGCCCGCTCGTTGCCGGGGTAGCCGTGGAGGAAGTAGACGACCGGCAGGTCGGCGGAATCCGGCAGGCCGGGCCGGTAGACCCAGAACGCCCGCCGGTGGCCGTCGCTGTCGCCCGACGGCATGGTGAAGGACTGCACGGTCCCCGGCCCGGGCCGCTTCGGCTTCGCCACCGGGGCGACGGCCGCCGGGCGGTGGACGGTGGTCGGGGTCGGGGCGGCGGTGGTGGCGGTCGTGGCCGTGGCCGTGGTCGTCGGAGCCGGGGCGGCCAGGGCCTCGACGGGGGCGGTCGGTGACCCCGGCACCGCCTTGGCCGGGGACAGCGCCAGCGGCCCGCCGACGACACCTTCGGTGACCTCGGAGGCGGAGGGATGACGGTCGGCGATGACGCCGACGACCGTGGCGAGCGCGACGCTGGCCGCCACCGTCCCGATCACACTCGCCCGCACGATCGACTGTTCTCCAAACCTTCCCTGGCGCAAACCGCCAGCGCGACGGTTCTGGCGCCCCAGAGTCTGTCAGACGAGATTGGTGATGGCCTTCCCGAGGCCGACGACGACCACCACGCCGAGGCCGCCGATCCCGGCCCCGGCCCCGGCGACGACGATGTCGCCGAGGAGGACGCCGAGGCTGAGGATGACCACGCCCAGTGACGGAAGCGTGTCGAGCCCCGAGAACGGCGGGGAGAGGAAGGCGGTGAGGGCGAGGCCGAACACGATCGCCCCGAAGGCCATGCCGGTCAGCCGGTTCCGCAGCAGACCGGCCATCCGGGGCCGGGAGAACTTCTCGAACCAGCGGATCCGCTTCAGGAGGGCGTTGGAGAACTTCGGGCCGGTGAGGCCCTTCAGCTCCTTGTGTTTGAGCCGCTCCGGGAGCCAGACCTCCGTCCGCCCCACAAGGAGCTCGAGGGCCAGCAGCATCGTGACGATCTCGAGGACGTGGCTGATGGCGCCGGTCGGCAACGGCAGGGCCGGCAGGGCCATGAGGATCACGAAGAGGATGGCGAAGCTGCGGGGCCCGAAGGTGTCGACGAGGTCACCCATCGTCTTCTTCCGGTCGCTGTGGAGCCACTCCTCGATCTGGACGCTGATCTTCTGTTCCTCGTCGCCGCCTGGGTCGGTCATGCCCCAATGATGGCCGCTACGCTCGCCCCGATCCGCGAACGGCCCAGGAGGCCTGCATGGCGAGCCCCGTCCCCATCGTCGATTACCTGGTGCTCGACGATGCCCCGCATCTCGAGGCCAACGAGTGCGGGGGCTGCGGCGCCCGGTACTTCGACCGCCGCAACGCCTGCGCCAATCCGGCCTGCGCCAACTCTGGCTCCAGTGGGGGTGAGTTCCGCCGGGTGGCGCTGTCGACCACCGGTGAGGTGCGGGCCTTCACGATCGTGTCCCACGCCGCGCCGGGCATCCCGGTGCCCTTCGTGGCCGCCGTCGTCGACTGCGACGGCACCAGCGTCCGGGCCAACGTCATCAACGTCGACCCCGACCCGGCCCGGGTGGCGCTGGGCATGAAGGTCCGCCTGGCCACCTACCCGCTCGGCCCCGACAGCGCCGGCACCGAGGCCGTCGGCTTCGGCTTCGAACCGATCTCCTAGGGAAAGGGAGCGACCCCGTGCCCAGCAGCGACGGTGTCTGGATCCTCGGCATCCACATGACGAAGTTCGGCAAGCACCCCGACAAGGACATCGTCGACCTCGGCGCCGAGGCCGTCCTCGGGGCGCTGGCCGACGCCGGCGCCCGGATGCGCGACATGGGGGTCATGGCGGCCGGCAACCTGGTGGGCAGTGGCGGGGGCCTGGGAATCGGCCAGCAGATCCAGAAGCAGGTCGGCCAGACGGGGATCCCCGTCTACAACGTGGCCAACGCCTGCGCCACCGGGGCCACGGCGCTGCGGACGGCGGTGATGGCCGTCAAGGCCGGGGAGTGCGACATGGGCCTGGCTGTCGGCGTGGAGAAGCTGGCCGGTGCTGGCCTCCTGGCCGGGAAGGACCGCAAGGCCGACGCCGAGACGTGGCAGCCCTCCGGCCGCTACGGGGCGGTGGCGGCGGTGGACGGGCGGATCGGCACCGAGACCATGCCCGGGGTGTTCGCCCAGATCGGCATGGAGTACGGCCACCGCTACGGCGGGACGAGCTTCGAGCTCTTCGCTCGCATCGCGGAGAAGAACCATGCCCATTCGACGCTGAACCCGCTGGCTGCGTACCAGAAGCGCTTCACGGTGGGCGAGATCATGAACGACGTCATGATCGCCTACCCCAACACCCGCTCCATGTGCTCGGCCAACTGCGACGGGGCGGCGGCGGCGGTGGTGGTGAGCGGCGAGAAGCTCCGCACCCTGTCAGCGGAGCAGCAGCGGCGGGCGGTGAAGATCTCGGCTTCGGTGCTGACCACCGATCCCTGGGAGGAGGCGTGCCAGATCCTCCCCAACGTCAACACCCTGACCCGCAACGCCGCCACCCAGGCCTACGAGGCCGCCGGTGTCGGCCCCGAGGACCTCGACCTCGTCGAGCTGCACGACTGCTTCGCCACCGCCGAGCTCGTCCACTACGACAACCTCATGCTGTGCAAGGAGGGCGGGGCGGTCGACTTCTTCGAGTCCGGCGCCACCTGGCGTGACGGCACGACCCCGGTCAACGTGTCGGG
>DASYFF010000024.1:0-2739 GCA_036498605.1 Acidimicrobiia bacterium
CCGCAGCCTGTCCCGTGAGGGCCGTGGTGACCTGTTCGTGCGCACACTCGCCCACGCGTGGCGCTGGACAGCCGGCATGCCCTGGTACGACCGAGCCATCGTCGACGGCTACCTGGTGGCCACCAACGCCCTGGTCGACTCCACAGATGCTGAGCGAGCCGGCGTCCGGCTTGAACTCCCATGATGCCGAGATCGGTTCCCGCTCCTGTCCGAGACGGACCACGCCGTGGCCGACGCCTTCGGCGCCTGGGGCGAGCGCTCGATGTACGGCAAGAAGTACATGGGGATCGTCCGGTCGGCCTTCCTGATCGACGAGGCCGGGAAGGTCGAGCAGGCGTGGGTGAAGATTTCGCCCAAGGACACGCCGACCAACCTCCTCAAGGCCCTGGGCGGCCAGGGGTCCTAGCGGCGGCGCGATTCGGGCAGATCTTTCCGGCGGGCCGGGGCAGCCGGCCCGCCGGGATGGGTGAGGGAGGAAAAGGGACACCCCCCGAAGAACAGAGACTTCGGACCAGACCGCCTCTCCCCCCGAGGTGTACTTCCGATGATGCATCTTCACCGCAGGCCCCGCCTGCTGGGTGTGCTCGCCGCCGTAGCCCTCGCCCTCGCGCCCGCCCTTCCCTCCATCGGGATCGGAGCCCAGGCCGCTACCGGCCCGACCAGGGGTTACTGGTTCGTGGCCGCCGACGGCGGCATCTTCTCCTACGGCGACGCCAAGTTCGCCGGTTCCACCGGGAACCTGCGGCTGAACCAGCCGATCGTCGGCATGACCCCCACGCCGACGGGGTTCGGCTACTGGTTCGTGGCCGCCGACGGCGGCATCTTCTCCTTCGGCGACGCCGCCTTCTACGGCTCCACCGGCGCCATCCACCTGGCCAAGCCGATCGTCGGCATGGCCGCCACCCCGTCCGGCCATGGCTACTGGTTCGTCGCCTCCGACGGGGGCATCTTCAACTTCGGCGACGCCGCCTTCTACGGCTCGGCGGCCGCCGCCAACCTGCGGTCGCCCATCGTCGGCATGGTCGCCAGCCCGACCGGCCGGGGCTACTACCTGGTGGCGGCCGACGGCGCCGTCCACTCCTTCGGCGACGCCGTCTTCCGCGGCTCCATGGGCGGCAAGGTCCTGTCGTCGCCCATCACCGGCCTCGCCCTGACCTCGACCGGCGCCGGCTACTGGCTGGTGGCGGCCGACGGCGGGATCTTCTCCTTCGGTGACGCCGCCTTCTACGGCTCGGCCGGCAACCTGCGGCTCAACCGGGCCATCGTCGGCATGGCCGCCGCCCCGCAGAAGACCACCCCGCTGCCCCTCCAGCCGCCCAGCGGCCCCGGCAGCCCGAACCCGGGCGGCACGCCGGGGACCACCGCTCCCGGCACGCCCGGCACCACCGCTCCTGGCACGACCCCCACGACCCTCCCGCCGGCCAACGGCGTGGATTGGGGCACCGCCGGCACGACCTCGGTTGTGGCCCGGTCCTTCCCGGGCGCCTCGGGCGGGGCCTTCCGGCCCTGGATGAGCGCCGACGGCCGGTACCTGGTCTTCGACTCCGACGCCAAGCGGATCATGGGCGGCACGCCTGACACCACAGCTCAACGCGACGTCTACCTCTACGACCGGGTCACCGGCGGGATGGAGCGGATCAGCGTGGCCAGCGACGGGTCGCGGGCCCAGATCCCCTCGGGCTGCGCGGGCACCCAGCCCTGCGGCAGCCAGCGCCCGACGATCTCGGCCGACGGTCGCTACGTGGCGTTCTGGTCGAACGCCACCAACTTCGACCCCAGCGCCGCCGACGGCACGGCCAACGCCTACGTCCATGACCGGCAGACCGGCCAGACGATCCTCGTCAGCAAGGGCTTCAGCGGCGCCACGCCCAACGGCGAGAGCCGCCGGCCCGTGGTCAGCCGCGACGGCCGTTCCGTCGTGTTCGAGTCGGCCGCCTCCAACCTGATCGCCCCCCAGACCTGTGGCCTCCTGGGCCTCGGCTGCAAGGGCGGCGACAACAACAAGGCCGACGATGTCTTCGTCTACGACATGAACGCCCAGACGGTGACCATGGTCAGCACCGCCGCCGACGGCACGCAGGGCAACGGCGCCTCCGACCGCCCGAGCCTGAACGGCGACGGCACGAAGATCGTGTTCAGCTCCAAGGCCACCAACCTGGTCAGCCCGGCCACCAACGGCCAGCAGCAGGTCTTCCTGAAGGACCTGACCACCGGCGCCACCACTCTGGTCAGCTCCGACGCCAACGGCGTGCAGGGCGACAAGAACAGCGACAGCCCGTCGATGAGCGCCGACGGCCGGTGGGTCTCCTTCGACTCCAAGGCCACCAGCTTCAACCCGGCCGATGCCGGTGGAGATACCGACATCTACGTGAAGGATCTCAGCAACGGTGCCCTCGACCAGGCGAGCGTCCAGACGGGCGGCGGCCAGGCCACCGGCACCAACGGCAGCAGCACGGTCGGTGGTGACTCGACGATCAGCGCCGACGGACGGTTCGTGGCCTTCTGGTCCGACGCTTCGACGCTGGTGCCGGGCGACACCAACGGCTCGAACTGTCAGAACGCCTCCGTAGGCTGTGCCGACGTGTTCGTGCGAGACCGCGTCGCCGGTACGACGACCCGCGTGACCTCGACGAACGGCGTGCAGGGTGACGGCAGCAGCTTCAGCCCGGCGCTATCGATGGACGGCCGGTTCGTGGCCCTCGACTCGAAGGCCAACGCGCTCGATCCGGCCGCCGGCAC
>DASYFF010000025.1:0-5388 GCA_036498605.1 Acidimicrobiia bacterium
GCCGCCACTCCCCCCGGTCACACCACCGAGCACGCCCGTCACCGGAGCAAGCAGCCCGCCGCCACTCCCGCCCGTCACACCACCGAGGGTTCCGGTCACTCCCCCGAGCAGCCCGCCGGAACCCGACGCCCCGCCGGTGACTCCGCCGAGGGTCTTGGTCACGGTGCCGAGGATCCCGCCGGAACCGCCGCCGGTCAGCCCGCCCAGCAGGCCGCCCGAACCCGAACCGGTCACGCCCCCGAGGGTGCCGGTCACTCCGCCGAGCAGGCCGCCGGAGGACCCGCCGAGGACCCCGCCGAGCAGGCCGGAGGACTTCGGCTTCGGCGCCGGCGACGACGACGCCATGGCGGGCACGACCGCCGCCGCTCCGGCGAGGAGGCCGACGACGGGAGCGGCGATCAGGACGGCCCGCTTCTGGTTCTTGCGCATGATGCTCCTTTACTTCGAAATCTCGAATCCGCCAGGCCGGCGGTGATGTCGAAGCAGGTAACGGGTGGCGCCGGACGGCTCTTGAGACGGCCTTCACAAACTTGGCCTCGATGGCCACCCAATGAGCCCGATGACTAGTTCAGGATGACTGGCGTGTCGTGACCAGCTCAGACCCAATTCCCAGGGGACTCCCCGCCGCGAACTGCGCCGAACGCCCCGGCGGGCCCGGTCAGCGAGGCTTCAGCAGCAATGGGTCACACCGGACGGGCTACTCCCGGCCGGGCGTCGCACTAGTGCGCGGCCAGCCAGGCCATAGCCCTTTCCGGCCACGCCTTTACGGGCCGGTGAAGCCGTATTTGGCCAGAATGGCCTGGGCGTCGGGGCCGAGGATGTAGTCGAGGAAGGCGTAGGCCAGGTTCTGGCTCTTCGACTGCTTGAGGACGGCGATCGGGTACTCGGCCACGACGTTGTCCTTGTCGTCGATGGTGACACCGTCGGCGGTGGCGGCGGCCGCCTTGGCGTCGGTGACGTAGCCGATGCCGGCGTCGACCTGGCCGCTCGTCACCTTGGTCACCACCGCCTTGACGTTGGCCTCCAGCGACTTCGGCTGGGCCTTCACCCCGGCCGCGGCCAGCGCCTGGGCGCCGTACTTCCCGCACGGAACCTCGACGGCGCAGAGCACGAAGGTGACCCCCGGCTTGGCCAGGTCGGCCAGCGCCTGGATCTTCTTGGGGTTGCCCTTCTTCACCAGGATGGCCAGCTTGTTGTGGGCGAAGACCCTGGGGTTGGTGGCGTTGCCGGGGTCGGTGACCTTCTTCATGTTGGTCTGGTCGGCCGAGGCGAACAGGTCGGCGGGAGCGCCGTTGTTGGCCTGCGTGGCCAGCGTGGAGGAGGCGTCGTAGCTGAAGGTGACCTTGGTGCCGGGATGGCCGGTCTCGAACGCCTTGCCCAGCTCGTTGAAGGAGTCGGTCAGCGACGCCGCGGCCAGGACCGTGAGGTCCCCCGACAGGGCCGGAGCGGCCGTGGTCGACGACGACGGCGCCACGCTGCCCGTCGAGGACCTGGGCTTCTCACTCGCACAGGCGGCTCCGAGAAGCAATGTCGTGGTCAGCGCCAGGGCCAGGGCGGATCGACGGAACATCGCAGCCCCTCCTTCCTCGTAGTCAGCGTGCGACTACACGCTAGCCAAGGGCTACTCAAGTCCGGCGCAAAAGGTGCCGTTGAGCCGAATGTGAGGCGCCACCTCTCGCCCTTCAACCTGCTCATGCTGCTCCTGACCGGGCTGCTGATCGCCGCGCCCTACAGCGGCGTGCTGAGCGGACGCGTCCTCGACTTCGTCAATGACCTCGGCCCGGTGCTGCTCGGCCTCGCGACCGTGACGGTCGCCTGGCGGGTGGGCCGGTGCCCCGACGTCGACCCCGCCCTGCAGCGGGCCTGGCGCCGACTGGCCGTCGCCTTCGGCTGCTGGTGCGCCGGTGACGCCATCTGGTTCGTCTACGAGGCACTGCTCGGGCGCCACCCGTTCCCGTCCCCGGCCGACGCCGCCTACCTCGCCTTCTACCCTGCCGCGGCCTGGGCGCTCATGTCGTTCCCGTCCGCCAGCCGGCGCCGCAGCGACTGGACCAAGCTCGGGCTCGACGCCCTCACCGTGCTCCTCTGCGCCGCCATGGGCATCTGGTACCTCGTGATCGGCCCGACCATCCACGGCAACCCGGCCGGCGGCCTGGAGACGGCCCTCAACCTGGCCTACCCGGTGGGCGATCTGCTGATCCTCTTCGGCGTGGTGGTGAGCCTGCTGCGCCGCACCACCGTCTCCGACCTGTCGCTGCGGCTGCTGGTGGGCGGCGTCGGCGGCCTGGTCATCGCCGACGTGGCCTTCGCCCACCTCTCCCTGTCGGACAGCTACGACGGCGGCTGGCCCGACGCCTTCTGGCTCGTCGCCTGGTGCCTGTTCTTCCTCGCCGCCCGGACCGTGCCCCGCACGACCGACGAGCCCCTGCCGGAGAGCGAGGGCCACCCGGCGATGGCCGGTCTCGGCCGCAACCGGCCCCGGGCCGCCACCCAGCCGGTGGCCCGTCTGCCCTACCTGGCCGTGGGCCTGGCCTACGCCCTCCTGCTGGTGGTCGGCCACCAGGCGGCCGTCTACCCGCTCGACGGGCTGATTCTCGGGGCGGCGGCGGTGACGGCGGTCGTGCTCGTCCGCCAGGTCAACATGATCTCCGAGAACGGGCGGCTGATGTCCCGGCTGCAGAACCTGGCCAACGTCGACCCGCTGACCGGCATCCCCAACCGCCGGGCCTTCTTCGAGGAGGCGGAGTTCCTCTTCGAGGGCTCGGGGCATCCCCGCCGGCACAGCATCCTGATGATCGACGTCGACTACTTCAAGGACGTCAACGACACCTTCGGCCACCGGGCCGGCGACCGGGCCCTGTCGGTGGTGGCGTCGGCGGTGAAGTCCCAGCTGCGCAGCGCCGACCTCGTGGGCCGCTACGGCGGCGACGAGCTCGTCATCGCCCTCGCCGACTGCGACGGGGCGGCGGCCTTCTCGGTGGCCGACCGGATCCGCCGGGTCGTGGCCGCCACACCGGTCGTGACCGAGGACGGGGTGATCAACGTCACGCTCAGCATCGGCGTCGCCGGCGCCGACGACGACGAGGGGCTCCTGCCCCTGCTGGCCCGGGCCGACCTCGCTCTCTACGACGCCAAGCGGGCCGGGCGGGCCTGTGTCCGGGAATTCGCCGCCGACGGGAGCGTCCGCTCCTCGCCGTAGCCACCGGGAGGGGCGTACAGTCGCCGTACCATGCCGCCGCCCGCGCCCTACCTCCGCCGCCCGTCCACCCTGGCGCTGGTGGTCCTGGCGGTGCTGGGGTGCGCCTCCGGGCTGGCCGCCGCGCACCGTCCCGCGAACCCGGCCGTGCCGTTGCGGGCCATCGTCGAGCGGAGCGACAAGATCAGCCGGCGAGCGCCCAGCTTCGAGCTGATCCCGCAGTCCCGGCGCGAGGACGCCGTGCTCCGTTCCCAGCCCGAGCTCCAGATCCTCGCCGCCGGCACCACTTCGGCCCGGGCCAAGCAGGCCCGGTTCCAGGCCGCCCGGACCGGCCGTCAGGCCGCCTTCGGCGGTGGGGCCCGCCGGGGCGGCGACGCCGACCGCGGCTCCGGCCTCCCGTCCGGCATCGCCGCCGCCCGGCTCCGGGCCCCACCCTCCCCCGCCTGACCTCGCCAACCCAACGGGCACAGCCCAATCGCCACAACACTTTCCGCCTCGGGGGAGGCACATGTACGCCGTCCTCAAGCGGCTCCTGGTCGGCCGTCCGCTGCGCAGCGCGGACCAGGAGCACCAGCGCCTCATCAAGGTCATCGCCCTGGCGATCTTCTCGTCGGACGCCATCTCCTCGACGGCCTACGCCACCGAGGAGATCCTCCATGTGCTCGTCCCGCTGGCCGGGATGGCCGCCCTCGACGACCTGATCCCGATCTCGATGGTGGTCGTCACGCTGCTGGCCATCGTCGTGTTCAGCTACCGCCAGACGATCTTCGCCTATCCCAACGGCGGCGGCTCCTACATCGTGAGCCGGGAGAACCTCGGTGAGACCCCGGCGCTGGTGGCCGGCGCCTCGCTGCTCGTCGACTACACGCTGACCGTGGCGGTGTCGGTGTCGGCCGGCGTGGCCGCCATCACCTCGGCGGTCAAGCCGCTGGCCGAGCACCGCGTCGAGCTCGGCCTGGCGCTGATCATCCTCGTCACGCTGGGGAACCTGCGGGGCATCAAGGAGGCGGGGCAGATCTTCGCCGTCCCCACCTACATCTACATGGGGATCCTGGGGCTGCTCATCGTCTGGGGGCTGTGGCAGTCGTTCACCGGCGGGCTGCACCGGCTGCCGGTCGACCAGGCGCAGCTCGACCACTTCACGAAGGGCGGGGCGGTCATGACCGGCGTCACGCTCTTCGCCCTCATGCGGGCCTTCTCGTCGGGGGCGGTGGCCCTCACCGGCATCGAGGCCATTTCCAACGCCGTCCCGGCCTTCAAGCGTCCGGAGTCGCGCAACGCCGCCACCACCCTGGCCTGGATGGCCGTGATCCTCGGCGTCTTCTTCTTCGGGATCTCGCTGCTGGCCCACCGGCTCGGCCCGACGCTGTCGGAGAACGAGACGGTCCTGTCGGTCCTGGGGACGGCGGTGTTCGGCCGGGGCGCGCTCTACATCGTGCTGCAGGCCTCGACGGCGGCCATCCTCACCCTGGCGGCCAACACGGCCTTCTCCGGCTTCCCCCTGCTGGCCTCGATCATCGCCCAGGACGGGTACCTGCCCCGCCAGCTCGCCACCCGGGGCGACCGCCTCGCCTTCTCCAACGGGATCGTTGGGCTGGCCGCCGCCGCCTCCGTCCTCCTCATCGCCTTCGGGGGCGTGACCACGGCCCTCATCCCGCTCTACGCCGTCGGCGTCTTCACGTCGTTCACGCTGTCCCAGTGGGGAATGGTGCAGCGTCACCGGCGATTGCGGGAACCGGGCTGGCGGTTCGGGGCCGTGGTCAACTGCATCGGCGCCGTGGCCACGGGCGTCGTCCTGCTGGTCGTGCTGGTGTCGAAGTTCACCATCGGGGCCTGGATCCCGGCGGTGGTGATCCCCCTGCTGGTGCTGCTGCTGCGGGGCATCAAGAAGCATTACCGCGGGGTCGGCGAAGACCTCCAGGTCACGCCGGGCTGGCGGCCGCCCCGGCACCGCAACACCGTCGTCCTCTACGTCGAGGAGATCCACCAGGGCGCCCTCCACGCCCTGGCCTACGCCCGCAGCCTCGCTCCCGACAAGCTGGTGGCGGTGGCCGTGGTCTCCGAGCTGAACCAGCTGTCCACGCTGGAGGAGGACTGGGCCCGCTACGGCGGCGACGTCCCCCTGGAGGTCATCTACTCCCCGGCGGGGGAGATCTCCCGGGCGGTGATCGGTTACGTCGACCAGGTGAGCG
>DASYFF010000026.1:0-7610 GCA_036498605.1 Acidimicrobiia bacterium
AGGGGCACCAAGCAGTTCGGGGGGATCTCGGGGAGCGGAGCCCCCCGAGTGCCCTAGTACTCCGTGATCTCCCGGATCTGCTCCTGGAGGGCCCGGTACTCCGGCGAGTTGGTCAGGGGCAGCAGGGACATGAGCTTGGCCATGTTCCCGGTGACCTTCATCCGGCCCTGCATGAAGGCCGCGTTGGGGTCGAGCTCGCCGGTCTGGACCTTCTTGGCGTCCTCGTAGGTCATCGTGAGGGTGAAGTCGTTGTCGGCCGCCTCGCCGAGCTGCGAATCGAGGAGCTTCCCGTCCTCCAGCACCCAGTAGTACTTCACGTCGCCGTCGGGACCGCCGGTCACGACGTACTGCATCTTGGCTGTCGCCCCGGGGCGGACGGGCTGGTCCTCGGCCAGCTTGCGGCCCTCGTCCAACCATTCCTGGGACAGGTACTTCGACATGCGCCTCACCTCGGTCTCTCGCTGACTCGGAGAACGGCGGCGCAGTCTACCCAGCGGCGCGGCGGGCCGACGCTCCGGTCCGCAGGCCCGAGAAGAGGTCCTCCTCGTAGCCGCCCTCGGGGACGGCGGCGTCGACCAGCGAGCGGGCCAGGTAGTACTCCTCCCAGGGGAACACCTCGCGGACGACGTCCTCCGGGAGTCGCATCCAGAACCCGGCGGGGTCCACCTGCGTCCGGTGGGCCAGCAGAGCGGCCCGGCGCTGGTCGAGGTGGTCGCCGACGTCGATGCGGGTGGTCATGGGCCGGTCGGGGGTCTCCGGATCCCACTTGGCCAGCCAGTCGGCGTAGGGGCTCTCCTCCCCCCGGGCCACGAAGGCGTCGTGGAGGGCCTGGAGCCGGAGCCTGGTCCACCCGGTGTAGTACAGCTTCGACGGCTGGAAGGGCTCCCCGGCGGCGGGGAACCGCTCGGGGTCGCCGGCCGCCTCGAAGGCCGCCACCGAGATGTCGTGGGTGCGGACGTGGTCGGGGTGGGGGTAGCCGCGGTGGTCGTCGCCGTAGGTGATGATCACCTGCGGCCGCTCGGCCCGGACGATCCGGACCAGCTTCTCCACTGCCTCCTCGAGCGGCGCCTGGGCGAACGAGCCGGGATGCTCGTTGGCCTCGGTGCCCTTCATCCCCGAGTCGCGGTAACCGAGCAGGTGGGTCGACCCGTAGCCCAGGATCCGCACCGACTCCGCCAGCTCGGCGAGGCGGGCGGCCCGGATGTCGGCCCGGACCTCGGGGGTGTCGGCGGCCGGATTGAGAATGTCGCCCTCGGCACCGTCGGTGCAGGTCACGAGCACGGCGTGAACGCCCTCGGCGGCGTAGCGGGCGGTGGTGCCGGCGCCCTTGGAGGCCTCGTCGTCGGGGTGGGCGTGGACCTGGAGGAGGCAGAGCCGTTCGTCGTTCATTGTCTTCGCAACGTACCCGCCGGAGCGGTCATTCCCGGCCGGCGGCGCCGCCCCTACCCTTCAGGAGGCCATGAGCCCCACCGATCTGCTGACCGTCGCCGTCTTGGCCTTCGTGGGGTTCCGCCTCGCCGACGCCGCCCGGGCGACGCTCTCCTCCCGGGGCCACGTGTGGCAGCTCGTGGCCGGGCTGCGGCTCCGGCACTTCCTGCGGGCCGTCCCCGTCCTGTTCGCGGTGCTGGCGGTGGCCGTGCCGCTGCTGGCCGTCCCGGGGCTCGACTTCGGATGGTGGACGGCGCTGGGCGGCCAGGGCAACCCGGTGGTCGGCGTCGGCCCGAAGAGCGCCACCCCCGGCGCCCTGGAGACCATCATCCCCGTCGTCTTCGTCAGCCTCCTGATCGTCGGGCTGCCGCTGCTGGTGGAAGGCGAGGAGTGGGTCTTCCGGCGGGGCGCGCAGCATCGGGGCCGGGCGGCCAACGCCCGCCGGTCGGTCCTCTTCGGGCTGGTCCACTCCCTGGTCGGCATCCCCATCGGCGTCGCCCTGGCCCTGTCGGTCGGCGGCTTCTACTTCACCTGGGCCTACCTGCGGGTGTGGCGGCGGACGGGCTCCGAGGAGGCGGCCCTGGCGGAGTCGACCCGCTCGCACCTGGCCTACAACCTCGTCATCGCCGGCATCGTGATCCTCGCCCTGGCCACCGGCTCGACCTGACCCGACCGCCCAAACCGCCCAGACCTGTCAATTCACAGAAAACCTTAGGGATTTCCCGGTTCAGCGGACCGGTGTGACAGCCCGATCTAACGGTCATGCGAGTGGGGAACCGCATCCAACCGTCAGAGTCGGGACGAACCGCACGGCGTCTCCTCGGCTCAGGGCTCGCCCTGGCCGTCGTGGCGGCTGTGACGCTGGTCGGGCCGGCCCAGGCCGCCCCACCGTCGACGTCCTCCAAGCCGGCCCGAAAGGCCGCCAAGGTCACCCCGGTGGACGGGCCGAGCAACGGCCTGCTGGTCCGCTTCAAGGACAAGACCTCGGCCTCCTCGGTCAAGAAGGCCGTCACCGACGCCGGGGGCACGGTCGAGGACGTGGCCGGTGCCACGGGCTTCGTCCGGGTCTCGACGGGGTCGAAGTCGCCCGACGACGTCGAGAACGCCCTGGGCAGGTCGTCGGTGGTCGACACCGTCGAGCCGAACCGGGTCCGCCACGCCGACTCGGTCCCCAACGACCCTCGCTACGCCAACCAGGCCGCCTACCTGCAGGAGATGCACCTGCCCGACGCCTGGAACACCACCACCGGCAACGACGCCATGATCCTGGCCATCGTCGACAGCGGGGTGCAGCTCAACCACCCCGACCTCGCCGGTCGGCTCGTCCCCGGGTATGACTTCGTCAACAACGACTCCTCCCCCGACGACGACTACGGCCACGGCACGATGGTGGCCGGCATCGCCGCCGCCGCCACCAACAACAGCCAGGGCGTGGCCGGGGCCGCCTGGCGGGGCAAGATCATGCCGGTCAAGGTGCTCGACAGCACCGGCTCGGCCACCGACGAGGACATCGCGGCCGGCATCACCTTCGCCGTCGACCACGGCGCCAGCGTCATCAACCTCTCGCTCGGGGGGCCCGGCGCCAGCTCCACCCTTCAGACGGCCGTCGACTACGCCACGAGCCACAACGTGGTCGTGGTGGCGGCGGCCGGCAACGACGGCGACAAGGGCTTTGCCACCGCCACCACCCCCCACTACCCCGCCGCCTGCGCCGGCGTGATCGCCGTCGGCGCCACCGACTCGTCGGGGAACCACGCCGGCTTCTCCAGCTACGGCACCTGGATCGACGTCGTCGCCCCCGGCGTGGGCATCGTGTCCACCACCTGGTCGACCAGTTCCAACCATTTCAGCAGCTACGGCTCAGGCGACGGTACGTCGTTCTCCTCGCCGCTGGTGGCCGCCACCATCTTCCTCATGCGCTCGGTCGATCCCAACGCCAGCGGGGCCACCATCGCCCAGCGCCTCATGGCCACCACCGACGACCTCGGCACCCCGGGCTTCGACTCGGTCTACGGCGCCGGCATGGTCGACGCCGCCGCCGCGGTGAACGCCAGCCAGAACACCTTCTCCATCGCCTCGACCAACGGGTCGGGCTACTGGATGCTCGGCCAGCAGGGAGCGGTGTACCGCTTCGGCGGCGCCGGGTACATGGGCGACGCCACCCACCTCCTGTCGGGCGGCGCCAGCGCCACCGACATCGCGCCGACGCCCTCGAGCCTCGGCTACTGGGTGGTCGACAGCAGCGGACACGTCTTCGGCTTCGGCGACGCCGGCTACTTCGGCGGGGCGCCCGCCCTCCTGGCCGGCGAGTCCGTGACCAGCATCTCGGCCACCCCGAGCGGCGGCGGCTACTGGCTGTTCTCCTCGCTCGGCCGCGTCTTCAACTACGGCAACGCCCCCCGCCTCGGCGACCTCGCCGGGCTCCGTCTCAACGGGCCGATCCTCGACTCGGTGCCCACCCCGTCGGGCCTCGGCTACTACATGGTCGGCTCCGACGGCGGCATCTTCGCCTTCGGCGACGCCCACTTCGACGGGTCGATGGGCGGCAAGCCCCTCAACGCCCCGGTCCAGTCGCTGGTGCCCGACCCCGACGGCGCCGGCTACTGGCTGGTGGCCTCCGACGGCGGCGTGTTCGCCTTCGACGCCCCGTTCCGGGGTTCGATGGGCGGCAAGCCGCTCAACGCCCCGGTGAGCAGCATGGTCCCCTTCGGGAACGGCTACCTGATGGTGGCCACCGACGGCGGCGCCTTCGACTTCTCCGACCTGCCCTTCTCCGGCTCCCTGGTCGGCTCGGGCGGCCAGCCGATCGTCTCAGTGGCGATCAAGGCCGCCGCCAGCTGACCTGAAGGAACCGACAGGGCACCCCGCTGGCCTCCGCCGCCACCTCCGCCTCGGCCCAGTCCCCGGACGCTGAGCTCGCCGCCCGCTACCGCCACGGAGGCGCGCCCCACCCCCTCACCGGTGGCGAGGCGGCGTCGTCCGCAGCGAACGCTGCGGAACGAGCAGCGGCTCCGGGATGCCGATCAGGGGAAGAAGCCGGGTCCCTGATCGGTTCAGCGGAAGTCCCGGGACCGGGGCGCCGATCCCGTCGCCAGCGGCGTCAGGCGCTGCGCGACCAGGTTCGTGACGCCCTGGTGGCGTTCCAGCACTCCCCGGATCAGCAGCGCGGTCGAGGTGCGGGCCACCCTGCGGTAGCGGCGCCACAGGCCCGGGGAGCAGATCACGTTGAGGAGGCCGGTCTCGTCCTCCAGGTTGATGAAAATCACCCCCTGGGCCGTCCCCGGCCGTTGGCGGTGGGTGACGACGCCGGCCACCTCGACCACCTCACGGGGCGGCACCCCGGCCAGGGCGGCGATGGGGACGACGCCCCGCTCGTCGAGGGCCGGGCGGGTGAACTGCGTCGGGTGGGCCGACGGGGACAGCCCCATCGACCACAGGTCGGCGGCCGCCTCCTCGGGAGCGGTCATGCCGGGCAGTGCCGGGGCAGCAACGCCGGTGACCAGGCCGGGCAGCTTGTCGGGGCGGGCCTCCCGGAGGGCGGCGGCGGCCCACAGGGCGTCGCGCCGGGACAGGCCGAAGCAGCCGAAGGCCCCGGCGGTGGCCAGGCCCTCGATGGCGTCGGTGGGGGCGGCGGTGCGGCGGGCGAAGTCCTCCAGGTCGGCGAACGGGCCGTGGGCGCTGCGCTCCTCCTCGATGCGCTCCAGCAACGCGTTGCCGACGTTACGTACGTAACGGAGCCCGATCCGCACCGTCAGGTTCCCGTCGACCGCCCCCGGCTCGAGCGTGCACTGCGTCCGGGAGCGCGCCAGGTCGGGGCCGACGACCTCGACGCCGTGACGGCGGGCGTCGCGCACGATCGTGTGGGGCGAGTAGAACCCCATCGGCTGGGCGTTGAGGAGGGCGGCCGTGAACTCCGCCGGGTAGTGGAGCTTCATCCAGGAGCTGGCGTAGACGAGGTAGGCGAAGCTCACCGAGTGGCTCTCGGGGAAGCCGAAGTCGGCGAAGGCCTCGAGCTTGTGGGCGATCTCCTCCGCCACCGCCCCGGTGATGCCGTTCGCCGCCATGCCGTCCATGAGCCGGGCCCGCATGACGGCCATCCGCTCGTGGGAGCGCTTCGAGCCCATGGCCTGGCGGAGCTGGTCGGCCTCGCCGGGGGTGAAGTTGGCCACGTCGATGGCCATCTGCATGAGCTGCTCCTGGAACAGCGGCACGCCCAGCGTCTTGGCCAGGCAGCCCTCGAGGAGCGGGTGGAGGTAGGTGACCGGCTCCTCGCCCCGGCGACGTCGGATGTAGGGGTGGACGGAGCCGCCCTGGATCGGCCCGGGGCGGATGAGGGCCACCTCGATGACGATGTCGTAGAACGTTCTCGGCCGGAGCCGGGGCAGCGTGGCCATCTGGGCCCGGCTCTCGATCTGGAACACGCCGACGGTGTCGGCGGCGCACATCAGGTCGTAGACGGCGTCCTCCTGGGGGATGGTGGCCAGGTCGATCTCCGTCTCCCGGTGCTCGGCGATGAGGTCGACGGCGAGGTGGAGCATGGTCAGCATCCCCAGCCCGAGGAGGTCGAACTTGACCAGGCCGGCGGCGGCGCAGTCGTCCTTGTCCCACTGGAGGACGGAGCGGTTCTCCATCGCCGCCCACTCCGTCGGGCAGTACTCGACCAGGGGCCGGTCGGCGATGACCATGCCGCCGGAGTGGATCCCGAGGTGGCGGGGGAAACCCTGCACCTGGCGGGCCAGGTCGAGCACCAGCGGCGGGATCCCTGCTCCCCCTTGGGTTTTCGGCTTGGTGAGGTCGCCGCCGGCGTCGGCTTCCGCCTCCCGCAGAGTCCAGCCTTCGACCGACTTGGCCACGGCGTCGGCCTGGCCCGGTGAGAGCCCGGCGGCCTTGGCCATCTCCCGCAGCGCCGAGCGGGGCCGGTAGGTGATGACGTTGGCCACCTGGGCCGCCCGGTCCCGCCCGTAGCGGCGGTAGACGTACTGGATGGCCTCCTCCCGGCGCTCGTGCTCGATGTCGAGGTCGATGTCGGGCGGCCCGTCGCGCTCCGGGGACAGGAACCGCTCGAAGAGCAGCCCGAGCCCGACGGCGTCGGCCTTGGTGATGCCGAGGGCGTAGCAGACGGCGGAGTTGGCCGCGCTGCCCCGGCCCTGGCAGTACAGGTTCTCCCGGCGGCAGAACTCGACGATGTCGTGGACGAGGAGGAAGTAGCCGGCGAAGCCCAGCTCTTCGATGAGGTCGAGCTCGCCGGCGATGCGGCGGGTGGCCTCGGTGTGCTTCGGGTGGCTCGGCGGGTAGCGGTGGGCGGCGCCGGCCCAGGCCAGCTCCCGCAGCCAGCTCATCTCGTCGTGGCCGGGAGGGACGGGGAAGTCGGGCAGGTGGGGGGCGGCCATGGCCAGGTCGAAGGCGCAGCCCGTGGCGATCTCCACCGTCCGCTCGATGGCGCCGGGCCAGCGGGCGAAGCGGCGGTGCTGCTCGGCGGCGCTGCGGAGGTGGGCGCCGCCGGCGGCGGGCAGCCAGCCGTCGAGGGCGTCGAGCGAACGGCGGGCCCGGATGGCGGCCAGGGCGGTGGCCAGCGGCCGCTCCCTCGGCGTGGCGTAGTGGACGTTGTTGGTGGCCACGACGTCGACCCCGGCAAAGGCGGCCAGGGCAGCCAGGGCGTCGTTGCGGGGCCGGTCGAGCGGGTCGCCGTGGTCCCACAGCTCGACCAGAACCTGGTGGCGGCCGAAGGCCTCGACGAGGCGGTCGAGCTCCCGGGCGGCGGCGGTCGGGCCGTGGTCGACCAGCGCCCTGGGCACCGTGCCCTTGCGGCAGCCGGTGAGGACGAACCAGGAATCGTTGTGGGCCCTCGGTTCCGGGCAGAGGTGGACGGGCGCCCGGGCCGCCTCGGCCAGCTCCTCGAGACCGAGCCGGGGCGCCCCCTTGCCCCCCCGCATCTGCGCTTCGCTGATGGCCCGGCCCAGCCGGGCGTACCCGATGTGCCCTTCGGCGAGGACGACGAGGTGCTCCCCTTCGGGGTCGGGCAGCCCTGACGACGGCCGGGTGGCATCGAGGGTGAACTCGGCCCCGAACACCGTGGGCAGGCCGAACTCCCGGGCGATGCCGGAGAACCGGACGGCGCCGTAGAGCCCGTCGTGGTCGGTGACGGCCAGGCCGGCCAGCCCGAGGCGGACCGCCTCGGCCAC
>DASYFF010000027.1:0-21296 GCA_036498605.1 Acidimicrobiia bacterium
ACCGAGATGACCTCGCCGACCTTCCCGGCGGCCACGGCCCCGGCGTCGGTGGCGGCCTTGACGGCGCCCACGTCGCCCCGGACCATGACGGTGACGAGCCCGCCGCCGATCTGCTCCCGCCCGACGAGGCGGACGTTGGCGGCCTTGATCATGGCGTCGGCGGCCTCGATGGCCCCGACGAGCCCGCGGGTCTCGATGAGGCCGAGGGCTCCGGAGGGAACCCGTCCGTTCCCGTTCCCGTCAGTGGGCATGGCGGTTGCTTCCTTCCTCTCGTGGCTGACGACCGGGGTCCGACTGCGGGCTGCCGGTTCCTTCACCTGGGTCACGTTGGTCACTCTCCCTGCTTCACTTCTTGAAGGTGACCTCACCGCCGACGATCACGCTGTCGACGATGGCCACCACGGAGGCGTCGGTCGGCGTCCGCCCCGCCGCACTCGGGATGCGGGCGGCGCTGCCGATTGCCACCAGGACCACCTCGCCTTCCCCGGCCCCCACCACGTCGATGGCGGGGTAGGCCTCCCCGTCGAACGGCTCCCGGTCGGGGTCGTTCGCATCGAGGTCCTCCACCAGCAGGATCTTGAAGCCGTCCAGGCCGGGTTCCTTGACGGTGGAGACGACCTGGCCGACAACCTTGGCGAGCCGCACCGTCCCCACCTCCTCGTTCGATGCCCGACCCGAGTCACGGTACGGCGGCGTCCGGGTGGCGACTTTGTCTTCCGGAGACAAGATCACCGAGGGCGTCTGTCTTCCGTAGCCGTGGCCCGGCTGAGGCGCCGCCGCCAAGGATGACGGCCATGATCACCGCCGCCGACGCGTCCCTCCATGCCCCGACGTCCGACGACCCGACCTGGGCGGAGACCAACTTCTTCGGGTTCTACGTGCCCGACCTCGCCCTCAACTGCGGCGTCTACACGCTGTTCCGGGCCAACCTCGGGGTCGGCCTGTCCACCATCTGCCTGAACTCCCGGCGCGTCCGGGCGCCGTGGGAGGCCGACTACTGCGACATGCAGATGCACCTCCCGATGGGGCCGGACTTCGACCTCTGCGACTACCGCCTGTCCAACGGACTGTCCGTGCGGGCCATCGAGCCCAACATGGAGTACGAGGTCGACTTCTCCGACGGGGAGGGGACCGAGGTCCACTTCCACTACCGGTCGCTGATGCCGGCCTTCGACATCCACGACCCGACCCAGGACCCGATGGTGGCGGCGAAGGCCGACGGCAGCGACTTCGCCTGGGGCACCGCCTACAACGGCCACTTCGACCAGACCGGGGTCTTCGAGGGCGAGGTCGTCCTCCGGGGGAGCCGCCACCCGTTCCGGTGCGTGTCCACCTGGGACCACAGCTGGGGCCCCCGCAGCGAGCGCCACGCCCACACGATGAGCTGGCTCCACGCCCACTTCTCCGAGGACCTGGCCATCCACGCCATCTTCGACTTCGACGCCGACGCCGGCGGGGAGACGCTACGGCTCACCCACGGCTACTGCCTCCAGGACGGCGAGGTGCACGGCCTCAAGGCGGGGACGGGCAAGACGGTCCGTAACGGCTGGTACCCGGAGGAGAAGGTCCTGGAGGTCACCGACAAGCGGGACCGGACCTGGTCGCTGCGGGGCCAGGCGATGACCGCCTTCCCCTGGCAGGCGTGGCCCAACGTCGTCGGGTTCAACGCCCTCATGCGCTGGGAGAACCAGGACGGCCAGACGGGGATGGGGGAGACGCAGGACTTCCTGGGCCTCGAGACGCTCACGGGCCACGCCCGGTAGCCCCATGGCAGAGCTGAAGACCCTCCTCTTCGACCTCGACGGGACGCTGGTGCGGACCCGCGAGGCGTCGTGGGAGCTCTTCCGCCAGACCAACGAGAAGTTCGGCCTCGGCGTCGACACGCCCTCGGCCTTCTTCCGCCTCTTCAACCAGAACTTCTACGAGGCCCTCGACGAGAAGTCGGGCAACGGCAACGGCGCCGGCGCCGAGGCCGAGGCCGTGAAACGCCACTTCCAGGAGCTCCTCCGCCAGGACTACTGCCCCGACCTCGTGCCGGGCATGGGCAACGTGGTGCACGGCCTGGCCGGGTCCTACACGCTCATCGTGCTGTCGTCGAACACGATGGAGGCCGTCCGGCGGATCCTCCTCCAGAGCGACGTCGCCCACTGCTTCGCCCACGTCTTCTCCGGCGACGTGACCCCGAGCAAGGTCGACGCCATCCGGAAGTTCCTGGCCGACCCCAGCTACTCCTGCGGCCGGCGCTGCTCGCCCCACTACGAGGAGAGCACGCCCCAACGGTTCCACGACCCCCAGGAGGCCATGCTCATCACCGACACCGTCGGCGACGTGGAGGAGGCGCTGTCGGCCGGCATCCGGGTCGGGGCGGTGTCCTGGGGCATGCACCGGGCCGAGGACCTCGAGGCGGCCGGGGCGGAGTTCGTCTGCATCTGGCCCGAGGAGCTCATCGCCTACCTGAAGCCGGGGGAGGTCTGCAGCCTGGGTGTCTGCTCGCTGCCGTCGGCCGTCCCCGGGCCGGCGCCCGAGGTCGGCCGCATGCCCCCCGCCCCGGGGGCCGTCCGGCGCCTCCGGCGGCAACAGGCGGCCGCCGGACTGGCCGCCACGATCCACCCGGAGGCGCCCTGCGACTGCAGCGGGGAATGTTGCAGCAGCGATCCCCTGCTCCGACAGGTTCTGACTGTCCTCGGGAGCCAAGTCTCTGCAAAACCTTTATCCACCCGCACTGAAGTATCGGTGCACGACCCCAACCCACAATTGGCCTCGACGGCGGCTCCGAATGGCGGCCGCGTCTCGCCGCATAAGGAGCATAAGGAGGAGCGGTGACCGTACTCGCCGAGGGTTACAACGTCTTCGACACCAAGAAGCAGCCGAGCGGCACGATCAAGTACCTGGGCGCACCGAAGGACGTGATCGCGCTGATCCAGAGCGGGAAGCTCAAGGAGCACATCCTTCTCGTCCGCGGCGGGACGACCACCTTCCTCGCTCCCGCCCTGTCCATGGGCGCCATCGGCGTCGTCACGATGTCGGGGGCGCCGGAGTCGCACCTCGGCATCCTGTCCCGCGAGTTCCAGACCCCCTGCGTCATGACCGTCCACCTCGTCGAGGGCAGCGGGTCCCGCTACGTCCCCGGCGAGACGCCTGACTCGCACTTCGACGAGATCGTGGCCGCCCTCGACGGCAAGAAGGTGACGCTGGACTGCTCAGACCACGACAAGGGCCGCGTCCTGCTGACCGACTGACGAGAGAGGACGAACGATGACGGTGACCGACCGCAGCCAAGCGGAGTACCTGAAGCGCTACCAGCCCGACGACGACGGCCTGCGGTTCCAGCCGCTGCTGTACCAGGGCAACTACCACGGGATGGACCCCATCCCCGACGGCATCCTGGGCGACAAGATGATCCGCGCCCGGATGAAGTCGGGAGTCATCGAGAAGGTGACGCACCAGGAGGTCCTGAACGACCAGTTCACCCTCGACGAGCTGAACGACCTCAACAACTACCTGGCCTGGAACATCTGGGACGTGCTGGTCATGCGGGCCACCGAGGGTGTCTCGGGCATGATCCCCCGCCAGGAGTACGAGATCCTCTCGTTCATGAACGAGTTCTACCGCTACCCCGAGATCATGCGGTATGTCACCGACAAGATCGGGGCCCAGGGCGTCATCGACATCGGTACCAGCGCCCGGCGGGAGATCGGCACCAAGATCAACTGCGTCCACGACTGGTGCCTGGGCGCGGTGGCCTTCGGCATGGGCCGCTGCGGCCTGCTGGCCGGTGAGTGGATCAAGCCCGACGACTACGTCGAGGAATCGAACATCATCCTCAAGTTCATGCAGCGGGTGCTGTGGGGCAAGCGCCAGGACGGGCTGATCCTCAACTCCCAGGACCGTTACCGCTGCCAGATCCACGAGGAAGACTTCCTGGCCGACCTGAAGACGCAGATCGTCGACTTCGAGCCCGGTTCGGAGGACCAGCACATCTTCGAGCAGTTCAACGCCACTGCCGAGCTGCTGGCCTTCTTCGACCACTACGACTGCCGGCTCGGCCTCGGCGACACCGGCCCCTACCCGCTGCCGGACGGCCGGCTCCTCATCGTGCGGGACCTCTTCGTCAACGAGGAGGTGTTCCACTGGAGCGACGTGTGCGAGGAGCTGCCGCACTGCTACACGCTGCTCGTCGTGGTCGACCCCGCCGTCGTGGGCCTGGAGGAGATCCGCGTCAACGACATCTCGACCACGTTCACCCTCCCCAAGAACTACGTCCCGGCCATCACCGGCGGGGCCGTGCTCGTGCGGGAGAAGTGGGACACGCCGATGAGCGAGGTCTACCCGCTGAAGCTCCACGACCTCGAGCCGCACCTCGACAAGATCCGCGAAGCCACCTTCAAGATGTACAAGAAGACGGCGGCCATGTCGCGGCACACCCTGTGCCTCAACGGGATCTACAGCTACTACATCGAGATGATCCTGCCGCACCTGCGGCGGGCCGGGCTCTACGACGAGGTCTGTAGCAGGTTCGACTTCTGGGAAATCGACCAGAGGGTCATGAACTACTACTACGAGATCACCAAGCGGAACTTCGTCCAGGTGACCGTCCCCATGAAGATCTTCTCCGGCGCGGGCTACCTGCCCTTCTCGGAAGAGGCCGACCTGCGGGCCTCGAAGAACTTCTGGGGCTGACAAGAAGAGGGTCGGAAGATCATGGAGCAGATCGACGAGGCGAGCTTTCTGATCTTGAACGCGCTGTATCTGCGAAAGATCGCCGACCGTGACGTCCTGGCCGAGTGCAGTGGGTGCTCGGCCAGCGACGTCGACACCATCCTCGACACGTCAGCGGCTACCGGGCTCGTCCTCGGGCTCGGTAGCCAGTACGTGCTGACCGACGAGGGCCGCCAGGCGGTCCTCGACTACTACACCCTGACCTACGAGGACATCCGGTCCGACCCGGAGATCCAGGACTGGTACAACCGGTTCGAGACCGTGAACGATCGTTTCCTGCAGCTGGTCAGCGCCTGGCAGACCCGGGGCGACTCCGGCGACGGAGGGGACAGGGTCTACGACCGGCTGGCCAAGACGGTCGAGCGCCACGTGGCGGCGCTGGAGCAGGTGGCCGACCGCCTGCCCCGCTACCGCCACTACGCCGACCGGTTCCGCAAGAGCCTCGACCGGGTCGACTCCGGCCAGGTCGAGTACGTCACCAGCCCGACCGTGGACTCGCTCCACAACATCTGGTTCGAGTTCCACGAGGACATCCTGGCCCTCCTCGGCCGGCCCCGCGAGACTGTCGGCGGCTGAGGTTCGGGAAAGGACAGGACGATCGTCGCCGTGACCGCCGAACGCCTGGTCTTCCGCTTCGACGAGGCGGATCCCTCCAACGCGATCCTCTTCGGGGGGAAGGGAGCGGGGCTGGCCCGGATGACCACCGGCGGGCTGCCGGTGCCGCCGGGCTTCATCATTACCACCGAGGCCTGCGGCCGCTACAAGGAGGCGGGCCGCCTGCCCGACCGGCTGCTGGCCGAGGCCCTCGACCACCTCACGGAACTGGAGGCGGCGACGGGCCGGACGTTCGGGGGCGGGTCGCTGCCCCTCCTGGTCTCGGTGCGGTCGGGGGCCCCCGTGTCGATGCCGGGGATGATGGACACCGTTCTCAACCTCGGTCTGAACGAGGCGGCGGCGGTGGCGCTGGCCGAGGCGACCGGGAGCACCCGGTTCATGGCCGAGGTCTACACCCGGTTCCATCGCATGTACGCCGACATCGTCCTCGGCGCCGACGGCGACCTCCTGGCCTCGGCCGCCGCCCCCGTCCTGGCCGAGATCGACGACCGGACGGAGCCGGCCGAGGCCTACAAACGCCTCCACGGCGTCCTCACCGCCGCCGAGGAGGACGAGGTCGGCACGGCGGTGCCCGACGATCCCCGGGCCCAGCTGGAGCGGGCGATCCAGGCCGTCTTCGAATCCTGGAACTCCCGGCGGGCCGTCACCTACCGCAACGTGCACGGCATCTCCGACACGCTGGGCACGGCGGTCGTCGTCCAGACCATGGTGTTCGGCAACCTCGGCGCGACATCGGGCAGCGGTGTGGCCTTCACCCGCAACCCGTCCACCGGCGAACCGGAGCTCTACGGCGAGTTCCTGGAGGGCGGCCAGGGCGAGGACGTCGTGGCCGGCACGGTCACACCCCAGCCCATCGCCGCCGCCGCCGAGCGCCACCCCGAGGTGTTCGCTCAACTGTCCCAGTTGTGCCAGCACCTCGAGGAGCTCTACCGCGACGTGCTCGACATCGAGTACACGGTCGAGCGCGGCACCCTCTACCTGCTCCAGGTCCGCAGCGCCAAGCGCACCGCCCAGGCGGCGGTGCGCATCGCCGCCGACCTGTTGCGCAAGGGCTGGCTGGAGCCGGCCGAGGCCCTGGCCCAGGTCAGCGCCGACCACATCCGCCAGTCGGAGCGGCCCCGCTTCGACGAGGCGGCCCTCGAGACGGCCCGCACCGACGGGTCGTTGCTGGCCACCGGCATCGGCGCCTCCCCGGGCCACGTCAGCGGCCGGATCGTCTTCGACGCCGACCGGGCCGTGGAGCGGGCCGAGACCGGGGAGCAGGTCCTCCTGGCCCGGCCGACGACGAGCCCGCTCGACCTCCACGGCATGCTGGCCTCGGTCGGCATCCTCACCGCCATGGGCGGGGCCACCAGCCACGCCGCCGTCGTTGCCCGGGCGCTGGGCAAGCCCTGCGTCGTCGGCTGCGCCGAGCTGGAGATCGACCCGGCGGCCGGCACGCTCCGGGTGGGCGGGGCCGAATACCCCGAGGGCGCCGACGTGTCGGTCGACGGCGCCACGGGGGAGATCTTCCTCGGCACGATCCCGACCTCGGAGGGGCGGGCGGAGACGGCCGACATCGAAACCGTCCTCGCCGTGGCCCGCCAGAGCGCCCGGTGCCTGATCTACGGCATCGCCACCACCCCGGCCCAGGTGGAATCCGTCCTGGCCCGGGGGGCGGCGGGCATCGCCACCCGGGTGAGCGAGGTGCTGGCCACCACCGGGCGGTTCGAGGAGCTGCTCGACCGCCTGGTCAACGCCCGGCCGGGCTCGCCGCCCAACCTGGAAGGGATCGAGGACGTCATCGCCGACGTGATGACCCCGGTCTTCGCCGCCGCCGGCGACGCCGAGATCGCGGTGCGGTCCGTCGACCTCGTGTCGGAGGACCATGTCGAGATCCTCGACACGCCCCGGCTGCTGACCGCCCTGCCCCGGGCCGGCGTGCCGCTCGGGGTCCCGGAGCTGGTGCGGGTGCAGGTCGCCGGGCTGGCCATCGCCGCCCACCGGGTCGGGCTGCGCCGGCCGGTCGAGCTGACCGTCCGCCACGTGTCCGATCCCGGCGAGGTCCACGAGCTGCACCGGCTGGCCGCCGAGGAGACAGGCGGACCGGGGCGGGGCGAGGTCCTCGTCGGGGCCACGCTGACGAGCCCCCGGGGGGTGCAGATGGCCCCCGAGCTCGGGCGGCTGTCGGACTTCCTGTGGCTCGACGTGCGCCGGTTGCAGGCGGCGTCGTTCGGCCTTCCCTCGTCGATCTTCCTGACCGGCGAGCCGCTCGATGACTACGTCAAACGGGGGATGCTGGCCGTGGATCCCCGCCAGCAGGCCGACGGGCCGATGGCCCAGCTCCTCGCCTCGCTCAGCGTCACCCGGGTCGCCACCCCCGAGTGCCGCCTGGGGCTCCGGCTCGGCGGGCCGGTCTCGGAGCCGCTGGCCGCCGCCTTCTACCGGGCCGGCTTCCGCATCTTCGCCATTGACGCCGACGAGATCCGGGTGGCGGATCTCGCCCTCGGCAAGGCGGCCCTGGCCGAGCAGCACAGCCCGGCGGGCCGGAACGGGAGGGGATGAGGGCCATGGAGCGCACCGCGGTGAAGACGGAGACGGCCGCCGGGAACGGGTCTGCCCAGGGGGTCGTGCTGCACGGCGCCCTCGGGCTGGTGGAGACCCTGGGCCTGGCCGCCGGGGTGGAGGCCGCCGACGCCATGGTGAAGGCGGCCAACGTCAAGATCGTCGCCCGCCAGCAGGTCGGCGGCGGCCTGGTGGCCATCCTCATCGAGGGCGACGTCGGCGCCGTGAAGGCGGCCGTCGACGCCGGTGTGGCCTCGGCCTCCCAGGTCGGCAAGGTCGTCTCCTCCCACGTGATCCCCCGCCCCCACGACGACGTCGCCTCCGTCCTCAAGCGCAAGTTCGTGCGGTAATGGACCTAGAGGCGGCCGCGCCGATTGGCGGCCGTCCGGACCGTCCGGTCGAGGGCGAGGCGCTGGCGCTGGTCCTGTCCCAGCTGGCCGAGGACGTGGGCGCCCCGGCGGTTCTCCAGGACGACCAGTTCCGCATCCTGGCCGCCGCCCGGGGCGGGGAGCGGGCTGCCCTCGACCCCGCCCACTGCCACGTCACCCGCCAGGTGGCGAAGCGGGCCGCCTCCCTGCGGGGGCCGGCCCGGCTCGACGTCGGCTACCGGCCGCCCCGCCTCGTCGTGCCCGTCGTCGTCGGCAGCGACCACCTCGGGTTCGTCACCGTCGAGCACATCGACCCCGACGACGAGGGAGTGCAGAAGCTGGTGGAGACTGCAGCGCTGGAGATCGCGCTGGAGATGGCCGTGGAGCTGCGGGTGCAGGCGATCCTCGGCCACGACGAGGACGACTTCTTCAACGACCTGCTCGAGGGTCGGGCCCCGCAGCGGCTGGTCCGGCGGGGCTTCAAGCTCGGGTACGACGTCCGCCTCGAGCACACGCCATTGGCCGTAGCGGTGGAGTCGGGTGGTGACCGCCTGGAGGCCATCGTCCGGGCCGTCACCCGCGAACGGGCCGACGGCACGCCGCCCTTCGCCATCGTCGGTCGGGCCGACGACGCCGTGCTGGCCTTCCTGCCCACCATCGACTCGGCGTTCGCCTTCGCCCTGGCCCGGAGCATCCTGGACCAGGCCCGCTCGGCCGGCCTCGTGGCCGCCGCCGGCACCGGGCCGGTCTGCCACGACCTGTCCCACTTCCGGCGGTCGGCGGAGAAGGCCAAGTGGGCGGCCCGGGTGCGCCTCGTCACCGGCAACACCGATCTCGTCTCCTCCTTCGACGACCTCGGGGTGGCCGCCCTGCTGTTCCAGGTCGACGACCACACGGACCTCGAGCTGTTCGTGCAGCGCTGGATCGGCCCGCTCGTGGCCTACGACACCGGCCACGGCACGCACCTCACCGAGACGCTGCGGGTGCTGCTCGAGACCAAGAGCCTCCGGGCCACGGCCGAGACCCTCTTCGTGCACAAGTCGACGCTCAAGTACCGGATCAAGCGCATCAACGAGCTGCTCGACGGCGACTACCAGGATCCCGAGACCTTCTTCAACCTGCAGGTCGCGCTCCGGATCGACCAGATGGTGCGGGGCCTACGGTGACCCGTCGGCCGGCGCCGTCTCCCGCAGGGCCGACAGCACCAGCCACGCCTCGGTGGCCAGCTGCAGGGCGAACCGGGTCGACGGGGCGGCGAGGTCGTAGCCGCCGACGTCGCGGATGCGGCTCAGCCGGTATTTGACGGTGCTGGCGTGGACGAACAGCGCCTTGGCCGTCGACGTCGGGCTCCCGCCGCTCTCCAGATAGTGGTGGAGGGTCTCGACCAGCTGCGAGCCCCGTTCGGCGTCGTGGTCGAGGAGGGGGCCGAGCTGCTCGGCGACGAGGCGCTCGAGAGCGCTGACGTCGTCGAGGGACGACAGGATCCGGTAGACGCCGAGCGACTCCCAGGCCAGCACCGGGGCCGAGGCCGGAGCCTGCTGCAGCGGGCGGATGAGGAGCGATTCCCGGTAGGAGCGGGGGGCGTCGGCCGGCTCCCGGCAGGGCCCGCCGACGGCGATGCGCCAGCGGACTGTCACTCCGGGGGACGCCCCCGGACCCCCGGGGCCGTGGTCCCGTTCCAGGGCCTGGTGGACCTTCGCCCACGGCGGGTCGCCGGCGGCCAGGAGCAGGACACCCTCGGGCCGGGCGGCGGCGATCAGGCCGATGCCGAGCTCCCGGCCCAGGCGCCGGACGGCCGGCAGCACGTCGTCGGCGCCGGCCCCGGGGTCGGGGGCACCGGCCGGATGGACCAGGGCGATCCGGTAGGGCCGGGCCAGGTCGAAACCGAAGGCCCGTGCCCGCTGCAGGGCCCGGCGGCGGTCGTGGCCGCGGACGAGGTCCTCCAGCAGATCCCGCCCGACCCGGTGCTCGGCCTCGGCCACGCTGGCCAGGCGGGCCAGCTCCACGGCCAGTACCGTGGCGCCGTGCTCCAGCGCGAGGAGCTCGAACTTGCCCGCCGTGCCGGCCGGGTCGAGCAGCGACAGGAGCCCCACCACGTCGTAGCGGGGGGCGGCCAGGGCGACGAGGCGGGGCCCGACGCGGGCCGGCTTGCGCTTCCGGAAGAGCGCCTTCACGATCTGCTCGCACTCGTCGCTGTCGCCGTCGCCGGCGGAGGGGAGGTTCCCCGGGGCCGAGGCGAAGACGCTGCCGTAGCGGTCCTCGATGACGACCGGGAAGCCGGTCACGGCACAGAGGGTGGCGGCCAGGCCGTCGAGGCCGGCGCCGGAGGTGGCCACCTCGTCGAGCCGGGCGTGGATCTCGACGGTGCGGCGCAGCTCGTCGACGACCCGGGACAGGGCGGCGTTGGCCCGGGCCAGCTCGTAGGCGTCCTTGCGGTGCTTGGCCATCCGCCGGGCGCCGGACAGCGCCACCGCCGTCTGCTGGGCCAGGAGCCGGAGGCGCCCGTCCTCGTCGGGGAGCAGGGGCCGGTCGGCGGCCACGACGAGCACGCCGTGGTCGAAGGAGGTCGTGCGCAGCGGGTAGGCGACGACGCCGTCCCCGTCCGGCGCGCTGTCGGAGGGGCCCCGCACACCGAGGCACCGGCAGGCGGCCAGCGTCGGGACGGCGGCCGTGGCCAGGTCCACGATGGCCTCGACGTCGTCGCTCTCGGCCATGACCACCGCCAGGTCGAACAGCGGCTGGACATCTCCTACCAAGGCGGCGCGGGCCGCCGGTTTGACGGTCACCGGGCAACCGCCATCGTCGGGCCTCCCATGCTCCCCCTGAAGCTCGGCTGGCGGGCACATTCTGTCCTGTGGCGCTCCGTCGCGCCTCTTTTGCGCTCCGTGGTCGTCGGGCTGGTGCTGGCCATGGCCGTCGTCGGGCCGGCCGACTCCCTCCCCCGACGCAGCTCCGACCCTCCCACTGCCTTTCCGGGGGACACCCCCGGACCCCCGGGGAATGACGAGCCGATCGTGCCCAACGCCCTCTCCGGCACGTTCGCCGGCTCGGCGGCCGGCTTCTTCATCTGCACGACCACCGTCACGTCGCCGGTCGACACGCCCGACTGCTTCCTCGGCTACGTCGTGCCGGACGGCCAGGTCGGCCAGGGCCGCCTCCGGGCGGTGGCGGGCGGCTTCCAGCGGAGCTCGAACTTCACCGTGCTGGAGGAGGTGTCGGCCGAGCCCGGCGCCTTCACGGTGGGCGGCGGCTCGGCGGAGGTCGACGTCACGTTCCCCGAGCTCGGCCGGCTCCGGGCCCGCCTCACCGCCGGCGCCTCCGGCCCCGGGTGGGCCAGCTCGGCCTGCCCCAGGGCGGTGCTGGCCTACGCCCTGGCCGGCGGGTCGGGGAGCACCGTCTACCCGGTGTCAGCCGTGGACGGGACGCTGTCCCGCTACTCCTCGTCGGAGGACGTCGCCCTCTACGAGGCACCGCGGCCGGTCAGCTGCTTCGCCTACTTCACGGGGCCGGCCAACGGGGCGTGGCGGATGGCCCACCCCCACTCGGCCGGGCACCGGCGCTTCGAGGAGCCGGTGCCGCTCCCCGCTTCTACAGGGACCAGCCGGCGGCTGGGCGGGCCAGCGTCATGATCTCGGTGCGGGTCGGCTCCTTGCCGTGAACCTCCTTGCCGTGGGCCTGGGCCGCGGCCACCACCTTCTCCTCCGGGCCATCGGTCTCCCATCCGCACGGACAGCGCACGACGAGGTCCATGACTCCTCCGATCGCTTGGGGGGATATCCCGCGTCCATCCTGGCCCTTTCGCCTGGCGCGCCAATCGGGGCGGCTGACAAGGTGCAGGGGTGAACTTGTCGGTCGGTGACAACCCGACGGTGGCGGCGGCGGTGGCCGACTGGCTGGCCGCCCGAGGCGTGGAGCGGGTCTACGGCCTGTGCGGCGGCCACGTCCTGCCCATCTGGGACGAGGCGGCCGGGCGGGGCATCCGCGTCGTCGACGTGCGCCACGAGGGGGCGGCCGTGCACATGGCCCACGCCGAGGCGGAGCTGACCGGCCGCCCCGGGGTGGCGCTGGTGACGGCCGGCCCGGGGCTCACCAACGCCGTCACGGCCATCGCCAACGCCGCCGCCTCCCGGGTGCCGGTGGTGGTGATCTCGGGGCGGGTGCCCCGGCCCCAGACGGGGATGGGCGGCCTGCAGGACATCCCCCAGGCGGCGGTGGTGGCGCCGCTGTGCCGGCGGGCCGAGGCGGTGGGGGACCGGAACCACGTCCTGCCCCGGCTCGACGCCGTGTGGGCGGCGGCCCTCGGGGCGGCGGGGGGCGGCGACGGTGACGGGCCGGCCGGGCCGGCCTATATCGACTTCCCCACCGACCTGTTGCGCGAGCCCCTGACCGGGCCGGAGTACGACCGGTCGTGGCTTCCGGCCCGGGCGCCGCAGCCGGTCCGGCCCGATCCCGGGGCGGTGGAGGCGGCGGCGGCGGTGCTGCGGGCCGCCCGCCGGCCGGTGGTGATCTCCGGGCGGGGAGCCCGGCGGGCCGGGCCGGCGCTGGAGCGGTTCCTGGACGTCACCGGCGCCCTGCACCTCGACACCGCCGAGAGCCGGGGGGCGCTGGCCGACGGGCACCCGGCCTCGGTGCCCGCCGTGCGGGGGCGGGTCATGGCCGAGGCCGACACGGTCGTCACCCTCGAGCGCCGCCTCGACTTCCAGCTGGCCTACGGGTCGCGGGCCGTCTTCGCCGACGACGCCCGGTTCGTGCGCATCGGCCTGCCCCGGGAGGAGCGGGCCGACAACCGCCGGGCCGACGCCGAGCTGCGCTGCGGCAGCGCCGCCGCCCTCGACGCCCTGCTGGCCGCCGGTTGCGGGCCGGCCGATCCGGACGGCGCCTGGCGGGCCGAGGTCGTGGCCGACAACGCCAGCCGGGCCGGCCGCCTGGCCGAGCGGCTGCGCCGTTCCGGGCCCGGCTCCGACGGCCGTCTCCATCCCTACACGCTGATCGCCGCTCTCAACGAGGTGATCACCCCCGACGCGGTGGTCATCGCCGACGGCGGCGACATCCTGTCCTTCGCCCGGGTGGCGCTACGGGCGCCGACGTGGCTCGACCCCGGCCCGCTGGGCTGCCTCGGCGTGGGGACCCCCTTCGCCGTGGCCGCCGCCCTGGCCGGCGGCGACCGGCCGGTGGTGGCCCTGGTCGGCGACGGCTCCTTCGGCTTCACCGCCCTCGAGATCGACACCGCGGTGCGCACCGGTGCCCGGGCGGTGATCGTGGTGGCCAACAACGAAGGCTGGAACATCGAGCGCCACGACCAGCTGGCCAACTACGGCGGCCGGCTCGTCGGCGTGGAGCTGCCCGGCTGCCGCTACGACCTGATGGCCCGGGCCTTCGGCGCCCACGGCGAGCGGGTGGAGACGGCGGCCGAGCTGCCCGACGCCCTCAAGCGGGCCTTCGAGGCCGCCCCGGCGGTGGTGGACGTGGCCGTGACCCGCGACGCGGTGTCGCCCGACTTCACCAGCGGGCTGGCCGGAGTGCCCGACCGCCAGGCGCTGTCGGTCTGGGACGAGGCGGAGCGCCGCCGCTTGTAGGGCATCGGGGACCTTGGTAGCTTGGTCTGACCTTATGACCGCGAGGGGGCGTCATGGCCGCAACCGGCTCGGTGGGACTCATCGGTCTGGGGAATATCGGCGGCGGGATGTGCCGCCGTCTGGTGGACCGGGGCTACGACGTGGTCGGCTTCGACGTGGCCGGGCCGGCCCGGGAAGCGGCGGTGAAGGCGGGGGCCCGGGTGGTGAGCTCCGCCGCCGAGGTGGCGGCGGAGGTGGCGGTGACCGTCACGTCGCTGCCCAACTCGGCCATCGTCGCCGCCGCCGTGACCGGCCCCGGCGGCTGGCTGGAGGGGGCGTCGCCGGGCGACACGGTCATCGAGACGTCGACCATCGAGCCGGCCGCCATCGTGGCGCTGGCCGAACGGGTCGCCGAACACGGCGCCCGGGTCCTCGACGTGGCGCTGTCGGGCGAGCCGCCCCAGGCGGCGGCCGGCGAGCTCGTCTTCCAGGTCGGCGGCGACGAGGCGGTCTTCGCCGAGCACACCGCCCTGCTGGAGGCCATGTCGAAGAAGATCAACCGCACCGGCGGCGTCGGCACGGCCAAGATCGTGAAGCTGGTCAACAACCTGATGTCGATCGGCAACATCGCCGTGGCCAGCGAGGCCTTCGTGCTCGGGGTGAAGTGCGGCATGGACCCGGAGCGGCTGTTCGAGATCCTGTCGGTCTCCGGCGGCCGGTCGGCCCACTTCAACCACGACTTCCCCGGGGTGCTGGCCGGCGAGTTCGCCCCCGGCTTCAAGACCAGCCTGGCGCTCAAGGACATGCGCCTCATCCTCGACCTCGCCGCCAGCGAGGACTACCCGGCCCGGCTGGCGGCGGTGGTGGAGAGCCTCTACGCCGAGTCGCTCGACGCCGGCCGCGGCGACGAGCACTTCACCTCCGTCGTCAAGCTCTACGAGCACGCCGCCGCCACCAAGATCAACTGATGAACCTGGAGACGATGGACCCGTCCGACCGGGACCGGATCGTCCTGGCCCGGCTGCAGCGGCAGGTGGCCTACTGCCACCGGACGTCGGCCTTCTACCGGGAGCGGTGGGAGGCGGCCGGCTTCGACCCCGCAACGCTGCGGACCCTCGACGACATCCGGCGGATCCCCTTGCTGCGCAAGGCGGATCTGCGGGCCGAGCAGGCGGCCCACCCGCCCTTCGGCCGCTACCTGTGCGTGGAACGGTCGGAGGTGGCCCGCATCCACGGCACGTCGGGCACCACCGGGCGGCCGACGGCCTTCGCCATCAGCCGGGCCGACTGGGACCGGGTGGCCGACGCCCACGCCCGCATCCTGACCGCGGCCGGGGTCCGCCCCGGCGACACCGTGTTCCTCGGATCGTTCTTCGGGCTGTACCTCGGCGGGTGGGGGGCGCTCATCGGGGCGGAGCGGCTGGGGGCGACCTGCTTCCCGTTCGGTGCCGGGGTACCGGGCCAGACGGCCCAGGCGGTCGAGTGGCTGGCCGAGATGCGGCCCGACGCCTTCTACGCCACGCCGTCCTACGCCCTGCGGGTGGCCGAGGTGGCCCGCCAGGCGGGCCACGACCCGGCCGACTTCGGGATCCGGGTGCTGTTCTTCTCCGGCGAGCCGGGGGCGGGCATTCCCTCCACCAAGGCCCAGATCGAGGCGGCCTTCGGCGGCGCCTGCATCGACATGGGCTCCATGGCCGAGATGACGCCCTGGATGACCAACGCCGAATGCGGCGAACGGCGGGGCATGCACCTCTGGGACGACATCGTCTACACCGAGCTGCTCCACCCCGAGACCGGGGAGCCGGTCGGGCCGGGCGAGGTCGGCGTCCCCGTCTACACCCACCTCGACCGGGACTCCCAGCCCATGATCCGGCTGTGGTCGGGCGACCTGTCCCGCTTCACCGACGAGCCCTGCCCCTGCGGGCGCACCTACCGCCGCCTGCCCGACGGCCTGTTCGGCCGGGCCGACGACATGCTGGTGATCCGGGGCGAGAACGTGTACCCGGCGGCCATCGAGGAGGCGGTACGGGCCGGCGGCTGCGACGGGGAGTTCCGGGTCGAGGTGGTGCGGACGGGCTCGCTCGACGAGCTGCTCGTCGAGGTGGAGGGGCCGGCCGACCTCGAGTTCGCGGTCGGCAACGAGCTGAAGAAGAAGCTCGGCCTGCGGGCCGGCGTGACGGCCGTGGCGCCCGGATCGTTGCCCCGCACCGAGTTCAAGTCCCGGCGGATCACCGACCGCCGGCCGCTGCGGGACGAACTCGCCAACCTCCAGGAGGGCGGTTGACGGCCGGGCTGTTCGACTCCGGGGAGGCAGGTGAAGCTCCCAAGTACGACTCTGGGGAGGCAGGTGAACCTCCCAAGCCGTGCCGGATGGTCCTCACCGGCCCGGAGGACTCGACGACGACGGCCGCCTCGGCGGCGGAGCTGGCCGCCCTGGCCGCCGCCCGGGCGGGGTCGACCGTGACGGTCGGCGTGGCGCCGGCGGTGGCCGACGCGTTCCTGGCCGGGGTCGTCGGGTTCGAGGCCCGGTCCCGCCCCGGGCTGGCGGTGCGGGCCGGGACGACGAGCGTGGTCGACGTCGGGCCCGACGGGCGGGGCGTGATCCGGTCCCTCAACGGCGACCTGGTTCCGGCCAAGCTGGCCGAGGAGCCGGTCCCGGCCGGCCGGACCCGGGTGGTCGTCGCCCGCCACGGCCAGGCCATGGCGGTGGAGGACGGCGAGCCGGTCTACAGCCACCACCCGATCGGCCTCACCGCGCTCGGGCGGCGACAGGCGCAGCGGCTGGCGGCGGCGCTGGCGCCCGTGGCCCTCGACGCCGTCTACACCTCGGATCTCAACCGGGCCGTCGAGACGGCCGGGACGGTGGCGGCCGCCGCCGGGCTCTCCCCGGTGGTGATGCCCGAGCTGAGGGAGATCTTCCTCGGCGAACTCGAGGGCCAGACGCTGGCCCGGGTCCACGCCGAGCATCCGCCGTTCGTTCCCTGGCTGGAGGTGTCGTTCAACGGCCGGTTCCCGAGCGAGGACTTCCACCATCCCGCCGACCTGGTCTTCCCCGGCGGCGAGAGCGTGGAGGCGGTCTGGGACCGGGTGCAGGATCCGTTCCTCGACCTCGTCCGGCGCCACGCCGGCTCCACCTTCGCCGCCATCGCCCACGGCTGGGTGCTGCAGCCGTTGCTGTGCCATGTGATCGGCGCGCCGGTCAGCCAGTACTTCCGGCTGGAGCTCCCGTACGCCGCCCCGACCGTCATCGACATCGACGCCGACGGCCGGGGCGCGCTCGTGCTGTTCAACGGCGTCGACCCCGAGGGGAGCGGATGATCCGATGACCACCACTGGCACCGAGCCTGCCGTCGGCATCGTCGACCACGCCGAGTTCGAAGCCCGCCTGGCCGACCTCTTCACCCATGTCGGCGTGCCCGGAGCGCAGGCGGCCGGCATCGCCGAGATCCTCGTCCTGGCCGACCTGCGGGGCATCGAGAGCCACGGCGCCAACTTCGCCCCCCGCTACCTGCGGGGGATCGTCCGGGGCGAGCTCAACCCCGCACCGAAGCTGGAGGTGGTCGGGGGCCGGGGCGCGGCCGCCGTCCTCGACGCCGACAACGGCCTCGGGTTCGTGGCCGCCCGGACGGCCATGGAGCTGGCCGTGGAGCTGGCCGGCGACCACGCCGTCGGGGCGGTGACGGTGCGGAACTCGAACCACTTCGGGATGGCCGGCTTCTACGCCCTGCAGGCGGTCGAGGCCGGCATGATCGGCCACGCCACCACCGACGGGCCGCCCCACACCGTGGCCTGGGGGACCCGCCGGCCGGTGGTGTGCAACAACCCGATCGCCTGGGCCTTCCCGACGGCCACGCCGCCGCCGGTGCTGGTCGACACGGCGCTCACCGGCGTGAAGGAGAAGATCCGCCTGGCCGCCGCCCGGGGCGAGACGATCCCGCCCGACTGGGCGGTGGGGCCCGACGGCCGGCCGACCACCGACCCGGCCGTGGCTCTCGAGGGTTCGCTGCTGCCCATCGGGGGCCCGAAGGGCTCGGCGCTGATCGTGGCCAACGAGCTGCTGTCGGGGGCGCTGGCCGGGGCGCTGTTCTCCTGTGAGATCTCACCGGCGCTGGTGATGGGGGCCGACCACCACGACCGCTGGTCCTGCGGGCACTTCCTGCTGGCGCTCGACCCGGCGGCCTTCGGCGCTCCGGAGGACTTCCGGCGCCGGGCCGACGAGCTCGTGGCCCGGCTGCGGGGGGCCGAGCGGGCCGAGGGAGTCGAGCGGGTGTGGCTGCCGGGGGAGCGGGAGTGGGAGCTGGCAGAGGAACGGCGTAGCTCGGGCCTGCCGGTGGCCCGGGCGACGCTGGCGGCCCTCGACGCCGTGGCCGGCGAGCTGTCGGCCAAGGCCGGGTTCGAAGAGTTGACCACGGCCCGGTCGTAAGCTTTGTTCGTGGAACCCCGGGCATCGGCCTTCGCCCCCGTGAAGCAGCGGCGGGCCTTCGAGGACATCATCGTCCAGGTCGAGAACGCCATCCTCGAAGGGCGACTCAAGGTCGGGGACCGGCTCCCGCCGGAGCGGGAGCTGGCCGAGATCTTCAACGTGAGCCGGGCGTCGGTCCGGGAGGCACTGCGGGTGCTGGAGGCCTTCGGGGTCCTCTCGGCCCGGCGGGGGACGGGCGCCGAGTCCGGCTCGATCGTGTCGGCCCAGAACGAGAGCCCACTGTCGGGGCTGCTGCGGCTCTACACGTCGCTGCTGCAGCTGCCGATCACCGACCTCCTCGACGTGCGGGAGGCGCTGGAGATGCTGACCGCCCGCCAGGCGGCGGAGCGGGCCGGGGCGGACGACGTCGAGCGCCTCGGCGAGATCATCGGGGCCATGCGGCGGGCGAAGTCGCCCGAGGAGTTCCTGGCTGTCGACACCGAGTTCCACCTCACCCTGGCCCGGGCGTCGGGCAACTCGGTGGTGCCGCTGATCCTCGGGGCGGTGCGCGACGCCATCGCCCGCCAGATGCTCGAGGCCTTCCAGGCGCTGGACGAGGCGGGGCGGTGGAACGCCGAACGGGCCTTCCTGGTCAAGGAGCACGCCCAGCTGGTGCAGACGATCGCCGCCCACGATCCCGAGGCCGCCGCCCGGGCCTTCAGCCACCACGTGCACGCCTTCTACACCCGGGTCCTGTCGGGCGAGGAGGGCGCGAAGCCGGCCAGGCGGGCCGCCTCCTCCCGTCCGGCCAAAAAGGCCCGTCCGGCTTAGTCCCAAAGGGACAAGGCGGTTGGCGTCGGTCTGTGGGTATCTTGGTCAGACCAACGTGCCAAGTCGGGAGGGCTCGAAGATGGTGAGCGAACTCGATTTCCGGAAGGGCATCCGAACGGACGGCGCCTACCGGGGCTACGACCAGCGGCTGGGGACGACGGAGAACCGGTCCGAGGCGCTGGAGCTCCTGCTGACCGGGCCGGGAAGCCCGATGAACGAGTACATGCGCCGCTACTGGCAGCCGGTGTGCCTCTCGGAGCAGCTGACCGACGTTCCGAAGGCCATCCGCATCCTCCACGAGGACCTGGTGGCCTTCCGCGACCGCAGCGGCGACGTCGGCGTGCTCCAGCGGCGCTGCTCGCACCGGGGGAGCTCCCTCGAGTTCGGCATCGTCGCCGAGCACGGCATCCGCTGCTGCTACCACGGCTGGCTCTACGACGTCGACGGGACGATCCTCGAGACGCCCTGCGAGGCGGCCGGCAACCGGCTGCAGCAGACCATCTGCCAGCCCGCCTACCCGGCCTTCGAGCGCGATGGCCTCGTGTTCGCCTACATGGGCCCGCCCGAGGCCGTCCCGCCCTTCGACCTCCTCGACGACTACGTGTTGCCCGAGGGCACCAGGCTGAGGGCGTTCTCCAACGAGTTCGCCTGCAACTGGCTGCAGGTCTACGAGAACCTCATCGACCACTACCACACGGCCATCCTGCACAACAACATGACGGTGGAAGGGGTCGATGCGGCGCTGGCCGCCGGGGCCAGCTTCGGCGGCGGCTGGGGCGAACTGCCCGTCATCAACTGGCAGCCCGTCCACAACGGCCACGGCATGATCTTCACCGCCGGCCGGCGGGTCTCCGACACCAAGGTGTGGATCCGGATCTCGGAGATGGGCTTCCCGAACTTCTGCACCAACGCCGCCCTGGCGCCGTCGGCGGCCCGCCAGCGGCACTCCAACGTGGCCATGACCCGCTGGCAGGTCCCGGTCGACGACACCAACTCGATCGCCTTCGGCTGGCGCCACTTCAACGACGAGGTCGACCCCGACCACATCGGCCGGGAGGAGGACTGCGGCGTCGACAAGATCGACTTCCTCATCGGCCAGACGCGCCACCGCTCCTACGACGAGCAGCAGCGGATCCCGGGCGACTACGAGGCGATCACCAGCCAGGGCGCCGGCGGGGTGGCCATCCACCGGCTCGAGCACCCCGGGCGCTCCGACGTCGGCGTCTACATGTGCCGGTCGCTGCTGCGCGACGCGCTGCGGGGCAAGACCGGGCCCGACCCGACCCGGATCCTCTCGGAAGCGGGCGGTGACACGCTGGCCCGATGCACGTCCGACACCGTGGTGGAGGTGCCGAAGCTCGCCGACCGCGACGCCGACCGGGCCCTGATCCAGGAGCGGGCCGACCAGGTGCTGGCCGTCATGAAGGAGGCCGAGCACGTCCCGAGCCTCGAGCGGCGCAAGCACGTGCTGTACCGGCTGGACGAGATCGACGGTGGACTCGGCCCCTTCGAAGACTGAGACGGTTGCCGCGGTCGACTTCTCGGTCCGCCTGGCCCGGTCCGGCCTGCTGCTTCCCGTCCCCCCGGACCGCTCGATCGTCGAGGTGCTCCGGGAGGCCGGCATCGACGTCGCCACGTCGTGCGAGGCCGGCCTGTGCGCCACGTGCAAGACGCGCTACCTGGACGGCACACCCGAGCACCAGGACTTCATCCTGAACGACGAGGAGCGCAAGAGCTTCGTGACGATCTGCTGCGCCCGGGCGACCTCCGACGTGCTGGTCCTCGACCTCTGAGTTCCCAGCCCCTTCGCAGACGACTCCCAGGTTCGGGGCCGACCCTCTAGGGTGGGAGCGTCCCACCAACGAGGAGGCACGGCGATGATCATCGGGCTGCTGGCGGCGCTGCTCGCCGCCGCCTGGGTCTACACCGATTCCCGCGCCTTGGCCGTCCGGGGCGTCCGGGTCGGGGGCACGAGCTGGAAGCCGATCGGCTGGGCGGCGGCGACGTTCCTCGTCCTGATCCTGTTCCTGCCGCTGTACCTCTACCAGCGCTCCAAGGCCCTCCGGGTGACGCTCCCCACGGCCTCCCCGTTCTGCACCGACTGCGGCGCACCCCTCCCGCCCGACGCCGCCTACTGCCCCCGCTGCGGTTCGCGGGTTGTGACGTCCCCGTCGGAGTGGTCGCCCCGCTGAGTCAGGGCGCGACCTCCCAGATCTCGACGACCTGTTCGGGAGGGGCGAAGACGTCGGAGCCGTTGGCGTA
>DASYFF010000028.1:0-11158 GCA_036498605.1 Acidimicrobiia bacterium
CCTGCCGGACATCACTGAGCTCACCGCTCTGCTCACCCCGACCGTCCGGCCGGCCACAGACTGACGCGGCCGAGCCCTCAACGGCGGAAATGGAAGGGCACACGATGACCACGGTCGACGACCACGCCGCACTGGTTCTCATCGACCTGCAACAAGGCATCCTCGATCTGCCGGTTCTGACCGCACCCCGAGCAGATCCTGGCTCGGAGCATCCGCCTCGCTGATGCTTTCGCGCCCAGCAGCTGCCCGTCGTCCGCGTCCGGGTTGCCTGGTCAGCCGACGGCGGCGACCTCCCGCACACCCGCACCGCCATCCCCGGACCGGCCGAGCCCCCGCCCGCCGCATTCGCCGCGTTCGCGGTCGCCTTTCTCGAAGCCTTCTACTGGGACACCTGCGTGTCCCTCACCGAGAATGCGCGATGACCGGTGAGAGGCGCCGATCGTGTTTCCCCGGCCTAGGAGGCGGACGGTTTCCGGTGGCGCCCCGACTGCTTCGATGCCACGTGTTCGAGCGTCTGGGCGAAGAGTTCGGCGGACTGTTCCTCCATGGCTTCGGCGAGCGCGGCGTCGGCTGCGGCCTGGGCTCGGGGGCGCATGCGCTGGATGACGGCGGCGACGCGTTCGGCGTCGGCGGCGGGCATGCCGGCCTCGACGAAGTCGGCGATGAGATTGTCGTTGACGAAGGCCACGCAGCGGCGGGCCAGGTGGCCCATGGTGTCTTTGATCTCGGCGGTGATGTCCACCATGGCCCGGGGGGAAAACCCCTCGCCGAGCAACTCCAAACCGATGTCGAGGAGTCGGGGGTTGGCCACGACGATCTCCCCGCCGTCCACGGCGGCGAGGCCGGTCTCGACGGCCCGGGCCACGGCCACGTCCTCCCCGCCGAGGAGTTCCCGGAACGCGGCGGGGGCATAGCGCCGGGGCCCTTCGGACAGGTAGGGGGCGGTGAGCGCCTCCTCCAGACCGAGCACGGAGCCGATATCGCGCTGGGCTTCCGCCGCCTCGACCAGTTCCCGGATGACGGCCAGGGGATAGCCGCGGCGGAGCATCCGCAGCACGAGCTGCAACCGGTGCAGGTGCTCGGGGCCGTAGAGCCCGACGCGTCCCTTCCGATGTGGCGGCCGGAGCACGCCCCGGTCGTGGTAGACGCGCACTTTGCGGACCGTCGTGCCCGCCTTCCGCGCCAGCTCGTCGATCGTCCAGAGATCCTCACCGACCATGGCCTCAGGATAGGCGCCGGTCGACCCTGGGTGCAGCATCCATGGTCTCGATCGAAATTGAACCAACAGCGAGTGTCTTGGCGCCGCAGCGCGCCAGGCGGAGACGTCAGGACGGGAAGCATCGGTCGAACGCCCGCAGCAGCCGAAGGGGGCCGCGCAGGCGGATCCGCCGCCGCAGCAGCGCCCGGACCGGATGAACGTTGCCGGCCAGCATGGCCAGCCAGGTGCGGCTGTCGGCGGTGATCCGCAGGTCGGCCTGTCCGACATGGCCGTCGTCGACTTGGATGGTGCGGTCCCGGATCACCACCGTGACCTCCCGTTCCTCCTGGCCGGTGAACGTGAAATGGTAGGTGGCGTCGAGGCCTTCCGAACGGCCCCGCTGGAACGTCAGCGGCATGCCGGTCACGAAGCCGGTGATCGACTGGGGCCGGAGCCCGTTGCCGACGCCCTTCAGCCGCTTGTGGGGGAACTTCTTGGGGACGTACTGCTCGGCGTCGGAGCCCGGTACCACATAGACGGTCTCCTCCTTGTGCTGCAACGGCCGCACCACGTCGTCCATGTGCTGCTTGCGGTTCGTCAGCCAGGGGCCGATGACGTCATCGCCGGCGGGGCAGACCGACATGCAGTAGGCGGCCTTGTAGTTGGCCCCGTGCGACAGGCTCTGCCACATCGAGGCGGTTTCGCGGTCGGTCACCCGCTGGCGGTATTGGCGGGCGCTGCCACTGTCGGCGATCTGTTCCACCCAGTTGCCGAAGCCGCTCATGAACTCCCGGTAGTTGTGGGTGTAGCAGGCGGCGAAGTCGAAGTGGCCGTCGGCGCCGATGGCGCCGGTCGGGCAGGCGGCCACGCACAGCTTGCACTCCAGGCAGGGGTTGAAGTCGAGAGGCTGCGAGTACCGGTCGACGGCGGCGTCGATGACGACGGTGCCGAGGATCACGAAGTTGCCGAACCGGGGGTGGATGACGTTGCGGTGGATCCCCATCCGGCCGAGCCCGGCGGCCACCGCCACCGGCTTGTGGGAGACGACCCAGATCCTCTCCGGAAAGCGCTCCATCTCCATCGGGAAGCCGGCTGCGCCGCCGTTCATGGCCCGCACCCCTTGCTCGCCCAGCGCTGCCACGATCCGCCGGGCCACCTCGTTGGTGTGGTCGGTGGTGTGGTGGAACTCGACGTTGGCCACCGACCGGGCCGGCGTGCGGATGTTCTCCCGGTTCATGCTGCAGACGAAGCTGATGAGCGTGCGGGGGCGGGGGAAGACCGCCTCGACGGCGGCCTTCTCGTCGGCCATGTCCGGACGGGTGATCTCCACGAAGCCGACGTCGTCGGCCCCGGCGGCCAGGCAGAGCTCGCGGAGCTCGTCGAAGGCCAGGACGGCCGGAGCCGGAGCCGGGGAGGGAGAAGCCGGCCCGGCCGCCTGGCGGGCCCGGAACGCGAGAACCGTGGGGTGGCCGTCGATCCGGCTCGCCCGCTCGCCCGTCGCCGCTCCGGCCATGGCCGGCACCGCCGGCCCACCGCCGACGGAACCGCTCGGTCCGATGGTCCCGCCCGGTTCGGTCACGGCCTGCCGCCCTTCCGGGCCGGGCTCGACGGGCGCCGAGCGGCCGCCGGGAGGGGGAGGCCGTGCCGTTCCGCCAGGACACCGAGGGCTGGACTGACCGGTTCATCCGGCCCGGGCGGAGGCAGGTGTGTGAGACCCCACTGGGCCAGCGCTCCGATGACCGGCAGGAGCTCCCGGCCGGGGCCGGTCAGCTCGTAGACCGTGCGGGCCGCCGGTGGGGGGAGCTCCTGCCGGGTCACGATGCCGTGGGCCTCGAGGTGGCGGAGGCGGTCGGCCAGCAGGTTGCGGGGGATGCCCTCAAGGGCAAGGTGCAGGTCGGTGAAGCGCTGCGGGCCCACGAGGAGTTCCCGGACGATGAGCAGCGTCCAGCGCCCGCCGACGAGCTCCAGCGTCTTCGCCACCGGGCAGTAGTGCCCGTACGAGCGATCGGTCATGGTTCGGAACCTAAACCAGTCAATACAGAAAGTCAACATGCTGAGACGGTTGACATCGAGCCAATCACCATTGTAACAATGACGCGGTGAAGGCCGTGACCAGAAATGGGGGGTCGATGCAGAAGCGATCGAGCGGGCGGCGAGTCGCGAGGCTGGTGGGAATCCTTGCCCTTCTGGGAACCGCCTGCTCCGGTGGGACCAGCGACAAGACAGCTACCAGCGCCCAGCCGGCGAACGCCAAGGCCCCGGCGCCGGGGAGCGCCGGCGCCGCTCCGGCCGACGTGAACGGCACCGGAGCCGGGTCGCCGGCCTCAACGGAGAACGGCGCGGCGGCGTCCCCGCCGTCGTCTCCCTCGACGCCGACGGCAGGCAGCCCCGGCGCCCCGGCCGCCAAGGCACCGTCGCCCCGCAAAGGCTCGGCGCCCGGCTCGCCTGGCCCGGCCGCGGGACCGGACGCCAAGGGCAACGCCGGTGCCGGGCCGGGTGCTGGTGGTGCGACGCCGTCGAAGCCGGCTCCGGCGCCATCACCCGTCGGGGCAAAGCCGAACTACGCGTCGGATGTGGGGGTCACAGCCGACACGATCCGGATCGGCACGATCAACATGACGTCGGCCACCCGGAGCCTGGGCCCCGCCATCGCCGGCGTGCAGGAGCAGAACCTCGACGCCGCGGTCAAGTACATCAACCGCACCGGCGGCGTATCCGGCCGCAAGCTGCAACTCGTGACCTGCGACGACGGCGGCGACATCGCCCGGGGTCGCGCCTGCTACGAGAAGCTCAAGGACAACGTCTTCGCCCTCGTCCCCTCGATCACGTGGATTACCGACATCATCCACGACCGGCTCGGGAAGGACAAGCTGCCGTGGCTGTCGTGGGGCTGGTTCAAGAGCGAGTACGAGGACCCGTGGATGTTCCCCTGCCACGCCAACGGGATGCGGGAGGCCTCGGCGACAGCCGACTGGGTGGCCAGGGTCCTCAAGCCCAAGACGGTGGGGATCATGTACCTCAATGTGAGCGAGGACATCGCCGCCAAGGACGTGGCCACCAAACAGCTGGCCAAGTACAACATCAATGTCGTTGCCACGGTGGCCCAGGAGTGGGACTCAGCCGACGAGTCGCAGCACGTGCTGGCCATGCGGGCGGCCAACCCCGACTTCGTCCTCTCGTTCTCATGGCCGGCGCCGGTGGCGAAGTTCTTCCACGATGCCAGCGCCCAGAAGTGGGCTCCGAAGCTGGGCTACATCGCCAACCACCTCATCGGTGACCCGGGTTACGGCGCGATCTTCGGCGACTACACCAAGGACAGGGTCTATTCCATCACGTCGTGGGGCGTGCCGACCGGTCCCGACCCGGAGAACGCCGACGGCAACACTCCAGAACAGAAGGTGATGACGGAGGAACTGGTCCGCACCAACGGCCGGGAATACCAGGGATTCAAGTGGCGCTACGCCGGCTATCACCACATCACCCAGTCTGGCTGGGTCTGCACCCGGATCCTGGCCAAGGCGGCGGAGCAACTCGGGGCTGACCTCACCCGGGACGGTCTCAAGAAGGTCTTCGAGAGCAATGCCTGGGATTCCGGTCTCGGCGTCACGCTCCACTGGCCGCCGGGGGACCACAACGCCAATCCCTACTCGTTCAACCGTGAGTTCATCTACAAGTGGGTCAGCGCCGAGGACGGCGGCTTTGACTTCAAGCGGATCCGGCCTGACCCGGTCTATAACTGCGCCGGCGGCAACATCCCGCCCGAAGCCAAGACCATCTGCTGAGGTGGTCGTCGGCGTCACGATGGCGGTGTTCCAATCGGCCGTCATCCTCGGCATCTTCTTGGGGACGGTCTACGCCATGATGGCCCTGGGCATCGTGGCCTCGTTCCGGATCAACCGGGTGGTGAACCTGGGGATCCCGGGGCTGGCGGTGTTCGGCGCCACGGTCTACTTCCAGATGTCGAGCGTCTGGGGGGCGCCGATCCTGGTGGCGCTGCTGGGCGGGGTGCTCGTCGGCGCGCTGATCGGAGCGCTGCTCGGGATCTGCAATCTGAAGATGTCGGCCTGGCCGCGAGGCTTCGTCATGATCTTCACGTTGACCGTGACGCTGTTCCTGTTCGGCTGGTCGGACAAGATCCTCCCTCCGGTGCAGGTCTCCCCGTCGTCGCCGTTCGGTGACAGCGGCGGGTTCAACGTGGCGTTGACCTATGTCTCCAACCACCAGGTCGGCACCTTCCTCACCTGCATCGCCGTCACGGCGCTGATGGCGTTCCTCGTCTCCAAGACCCGGATCGGCATCTACGTCCGTGCGATTTACGACGACGGCGACTCGGCCGCCACGCTCGGTATCCCCCTCAGCTACTTCGTCGTCGGCGTGTGGGCGGTGGCCGGCGCCCTGGCGGCGCTGGCCGGGATCCTGGTGAGCCCCCGGGTCACGCTCGACCCCTACCTGATCCTCTTCGTCAGCATCTGGGCCCTGGCCGGCTCGATCCTCGGTGGCCTGGAGTCGTTCGGGGTCGCCTTCGCCGGCAGCCTCCTGGTCGGCCTGTCCCAGAGCATCATCGGGGCCGGAGTCTTCGGGCGTCCCGGGCCCGGTCTGGAGAACCTCGGCGCCATCGCGGTGGTGGCCGTGGCCGTGTTCTACGCCGGCATCAAGCGCCGCGACGTCGCCCACATCCAGACATGACGTCGCTCGTCCCCGGGGTGCGGAACACGAAGAAGACCAGATTGCAGGCGCCGCCGACGCGGCTGATCCTGCCGGCGCTGGTGCTCGGGCTCGGCCTGGCCGGCGAGTTCGTGCTGGCCAACCATCTGACCTACGCCGCCTCCACCGCCCTCTGCTACGGCCTCGTCGGCCTCGGTCTGTACCTGCCGTTGGCGGCCTTGCGGGAACTGCCGCTCAACGGTGCCGCCCTGGCCGGCATCTCGGCCTACTTCTTCACCTACCACGCCAGCGGCGGCTCCGGGGGCAAGACGCTGCTCGGCATCCTCATCGGCGTGGGGCTGTGCACGCTGGTGTCGATGGCCGGCGGTCTGGCCTCGCTGGTGGTCACCGGCCTGTACTTCTCGGTGGCCTCACTGGTCATCCAGATCGGTATCGAGAAGGTCGTCTTCTCGATGGGCTGGCTGACCGGTGGGGCGTCGGGACGGGGCGTGGCCCAGCCCGACTCGCTGCGGCTGCGCTTCGGCGACTTCGAGTTCGGCCTCTCCCGGGAGTTCTTCACCACCACCCGACTGGTCTTCCTCATCTCCGGGCTCACCTGTCTGGCCGTCACGCTGGCGGTGTGGCGGCTCAAGCGGTCGAAGGCGCTGTGCAACTGGGTGATGACCGGCCACCAGCCGGAGGGCGCCGACGCCGTCGGCATCCGCCGCTGGGTGCAGAAGCTCGTGATCTTCGGTCTCTCCGGCATGCTCATCGGGATCGCCGGCGTGCTCTTCGCCTTCGTCAACGGCACGCCGCCCCCGCCGCCGCAGTTCAACATGATCTGGTCGGTCATCTTCCTGGCCATCCCGATCGCCTCCGGGATGCGGACGACCTCAGCGTTGTGGGCGGTGGCGGCGGTGTTCACCGCGCTGCCGATCGTCCTCGAACGCCACCACATCAACCCGAACCTGCTGTCGGGGAGCATCCTGCTCGTGGCACTGGTCGTCTCCCAGAGCCAGGAGGCGATGCGCAATCGGCTCCACAACCTCCGCCGGGTGCCGGAGGTGATCGAGGAAATGGCCATCGAGGAAGGCCACCAGGCCGTGGAGGAGCTCCACCAGAAGCCGGTCCTGGCCACCGCGCCGGCGGTCGTCAAGGCGGTCGACTTCCGGGCCCCGAAGCCGGCCCGGGCGCTGATCGGTACCGACATCGGTGTGACGTTCGGTGGGGTCAAGGCGGTCGACACCGTCAACGTCCGGGTCGGGCCCGGCCAGCGGCTGGCCATCGTGGGGGCCAACGGCGCCGGCAAGACGACGTTGTTCAACGCCCTCACGGGGTTCGTCCCGCTGGCCAAGGGCACGGTCCAGCTCGGCGACAGCGACATCACCGGCGTCCCGGCCTACTCGCGGATCCGCTCGGGCATCGGCCGGACGTTCCAGCTGCCCCGCCTGGCCGACATCCTCACCGTCCGGCAGAACGTCCTGGCCGGCCAGGGCCAGCTCGACGACCTCGTTCCCCGGGCCGAATGGCTGATGGAGCGGTTCGGGATCGCCGCCCTGGCCGACATCACGGTCCAGGTCGTTCCCTTCGGGACCCGCCGGAAGGTCGAGATCGTGCGGGCGCTGGCCCGCCGCCCGGAGGTGCTGCTGATCGACGAGCCGGTCTCCGGCCTGGAGGACGAGGAGGTCTCCGAGCTCGTCGAGGTGCTGCTGGAGTTGCAGGCGGACGAGGGCTGGGGGCTCCTGGCCATCGAGCACGACCTGCGGTTCGTGCACGACATCGCCGAGCAGATGATGGTGATGGTCGACGGCCAGGTCCTGACCGCCGGGGCCATCAGCGACGTGCTCGCCGACGAGAGAGTCCGCCAGGTCTACCTCGGAGAGGTGGTCACGGTCTGATGGCCATGCAAGCGACCGGGCTCGAGGTCCGCGGCCTGCAGGTCTTCCACGGTGTCGTCCCCGCCGTGCGCGGCGTCGACCTGGAGTGCAAACCGGGCCAGATCCTCGGCATCGTCGGTCCCAACGGCGCCGGCAAGACCTCGCTGCTGTCAGGGATCGCCGGGACGACGAAGACCTCCGGCGGCACGGTGCTGCTCGACGGGCACGACATCTCCCGCTGGCCCGCCTACCGGCGGGCCCAGGCCGGGATCACCATGGTCAACGAACGGCGCCGGGTATTCCCGTCGCTGTCGGTGCGGGAGAACCTGGCCGCCGGCGGCTGGGGCCTCGGCAAGGACGAGGTGGAAGCCCGCACGGAGCAGATGCTCGACCTCTTCCCGCGGCTGCGGGAGCGGGAACAGGTGCCGTCCTTCCGGCTCTCCGGTGGCGAGCAGCGCATGGTGTCGATCGCCCGGGCGCTCATGACCGGCGCCCGCTGCCTGCTCCTGGACGAGCTGTCCCTCGGCCTGGCGCCCCGGATCGTGGGTCAGCTGACCGAGGTCGTCCGGCAACTGGCCGACGAAGGCCGCATGATCGTGCTGGTCGAGCAGTACGTGGGCGTGCTCCTCCAGCTGGCCGACCACGTCTCGATTCTCGAGCGGGGCCGGGTCAAGTTCAGTGGCCAGACCCACGAAACCGCCCTGTGGCTCGAGGAGCATGGCTACCTGAAGCACACCGATGTGGCCGCAGTCGAGAAGAGCATCGCCGTCCACCAGACACAGAGCGACTGAAGCAGACATCCACGGCGCTCAGCCTGTGAGGTCGCGGCCCAGGATGGTGCGGGCGATCACCCACTTCTGGATCTCGTTGGCGCCCTCGTAGATCTCGCCGATCTTGGAGTCGCGGTAGATCTCCTCGGTCCGGAACTGGGTGCCGTCGTCGCCCAGCTCCCGCAGAAAGCCGTAGCCGCCCAGGGCCTGGATGGCGTCCCGGGCCATGTCGACGGCCAGGGACGTGCCGTAGTGCTTGGCCATGGCCGCTTCCGGCTCGGGGAAGGCGACGCCGGCGTCGAGGCGCAGCGCCGCCTTCTGGTAGAGGTTGCGGGCGTTCTCGATTTCGGTGGCCCGCTCGGCCAGTTTGAACTGCCAGTGCTGGAACTCGCCGAGCCGCTTGCCGAAAACCTGCCGGCGGGCGACGTGATCGGCGGCGATGTCGAACGCCGCCTGGGCCAGCCCCACCCCGGCGGCGCCGATCCCGACCCGGCCGTAGGTGAGGGTCGACAGCGCGATGCGCAGCCCCTGCCCGACGTCGCCAACCACGTGCTCGTCGGGAACCTCGACCCCGTCGAAGAAGACGTCGGCGGTGAGCTGACCGCGGTTGCCGAGCTTCTTGTCGGGTGGGCCGATCCGGACTCCCGGGGTGTCCTTGAGGGGCACCAGCAGCAGCGTCATACGCTGCCCGGTGCGGCACAGCACGACGACGAAGTCGGCCACCGGCGAGTTGGTGATGAACCGTTTCCGGCCGGTCACCACCCATCCGGCGGCGGTCTGTTCGGCTTCGGTCTGCAGCGCTTCGACCGACAGGTCGCTGGAGGCGGCCGGCTCCGTGGTGGCGAAGGCGCCGACGGCATCGCCCGTCACCAGAGGCCGCAGCCACCGGTCCTTGAGGGCCGAGGAGCCGAAGGCCAGAGCGTTGCCGGCCAGGATGCAGTGGACGTCGTAGATGGCGGCCATCGACGACGACACGTAGGCCAGCTCCTCGATGACGGTGGCGGTGGCGGCCGCCCGGTGCGTCAACCCGGCGCCGTAGCCGGCGTCGAAGGGGACGGCGAACAGGCCCGCCGTCCCCAGGGCCCGGAATGGCGCCCAGGGAAAGTGCTCGACGGCCTCCTCGCGGGCGCCGATCTCCCGGGCGTGGGGGAACACGTCGCGCTCCGCCACCTCCCGGGCCAACTGGCGGACCTTCTGCGTCTCTTCGGGCAGCAGCAGGTCGTGGAACAGGCGGTCGGACTGGCGGGGCGGCAGGGTCATCGTCATCAGCCGCCCACCTGGAACATCTCGACCCGTCGGCGGGGACCGGTGGTGACCGCCGCCCGTTCCTCGGAGTAGCGGTCGCGCCGGCCGGTCCAGCACCCGGCGATCATCTGGCGGAGCTCGTCGTCGGTTGCTCCGGCTCGCATCGGATCCCGCAGGCTGACGCCGCCGGCGGCAAAGAGGCAGGTGATCAAACTGCCCTGTGTCGAGAGGCGGGCCCGTGTGCAGTCGCCGCAGAATGGCTGGCTGACCGACGCGATCACGCCGATCTCGCCCGAACCGTCGGCGTAGCGCCACCGCTGCGCGACTTCGCCCCGGTAGTTGGCCGGGATGCGCTCGAGCGGGATGTCGGCGCTGAGGCGCTCGATGATCTCTGCGGCGGTCAGGACTTGGCGCAGGTCCCAGCCGTTGAGCGTGCCGACGTCCATGAACTCGATGAACCGGACGATGTGGCCGGTGCCCCGGAAGTGGCGGGCGAGGTCCACCAGGGTGTGATCGTTGACGCCCCGCTGGACGACGCAGTTGATCTTGATCGGCGTCAGCCCGGCCGCTTCGGCGGCGGCGATGCCGGCCAGAACCGAATCGGGGTGGGCGGAGTCCCGCCCGCTCATCGTCTGGAAGACCTCGGGATCGAGACTGTCGAGGCTGACCGTCACCCGGCGGAGGCCGGCGGTGGCCAGTTCGCCCGCCGCCGGGGCGAGCAGTGACCCGTTGGTGGTCAGGGTGAGGTCCAGATCGGGGCGGATGGCGGCCAGCCTCGCCACCAGGGAGGGACGGTCGGCTCGGACGAGCGGTTCGCCGCCGGTGAGGCGGATCTTGGTGACGCCGAGGTCGACGAAGAGCCGGGTCAGTCGCTCGATCTCTTCGAACGTGAGGACCTCGCCGCGGGGCAGGAAGCGGTAGGCCTCGCCGTAGAGCTCCGCCGGCATGCAGTAGGGGCAACGGAAGTTGCAGCGGTCGGTGACCGAGATCCGCAGGTCTCGCAGGGGTCGGCCGAGTGCGTCACCGACAGCGAACTTCGAAGCGCTGTTCTCGAGGACCCGGGGGCTAGGCGACATGGTGCCTGACCCGGCTGATGTCCTCGGCCCCGTTCGGGCCGACGGGTACGACGTTGAGGACGGTGACGCCGGCGTCGCGGTAGGCGTCGACCCGTTCCTTGATGTAGCTCTCAGAGCCGATCAGTGAGGTCTGTTCGAGCAGCGCATCGGGAACGGCCGCCTCGGCCTCGGCCTTGCGGCCGGAGAGATAGAGATCCTGGATCGTGGCCGCTTCGGCTTCCCAGCCGTAGCGGCACACGAGGGCGTTGTAGAAGTTCCGCCCTCGGGCGCCCATCCCGCCGATGTAGAGCGCCAGGTGAGGGCGGGCGAGGTTCCGGAGGCGGATGGCGTCTTCAAGGTCGTCGGTGA
>DASYFF010000029.1:0-1902 GCA_036498605.1 Acidimicrobiia bacterium
GGCGAAGAGCATGCTGGAGTCGCCGACGGGCATGCCGACGTCCTTGTGGTCGAGGCCCTCGGGCGGCATCTGGATCTTGACCACGTTGCTGTAGCGCTCCCGGGCCTCCCGCTCCGACAGGCCGCACCACGTGACCTCGTAACAGGAGTGGAGGAAGTCGGGGTACTCGCTGTAGTCCCATTCCCAGTGCTCGCCCATGATGTTGCGGGCCGCCACGCAACCGGTCTTGCGGGCCTTGAACATCTCCAGCGGCGGGCCGATGAGGTCGCCCACGGCGTAGACGTCCTCCACCGACGTCTTCATCGTCCAGTCGACCTTGATGTTGCGCCGCTCGTCGACCTCGACGCCGAGGGCGTCGACGAAGGGCTGCGACTGGGCCTGCTCGCCGGTGGCGATGAAGACGAAGTCGCACTCCCGGGTCTCGGTCGCGCCTTCGGCGTTGCGGAACGTCACGCCGGTGGCCCGGCCGTTGCCCAGCACCTCGAGGGGCTCGACCCCGTCCAGGATCTCGATGCCCCGGATGCGCATGCCCTCGACGACGTACTCCCGCAGGTCGTCGTCGACGTGGTGGAGGCTGGCCGTGGCCATGAGCGGGCTGCGGGTGAGGATCGTGGTGGGGATCCCGGCCGCCTGGAAGAACGACCCGTACTCGATGGCCACCTTGGAGCCGCCGATGATCACGCAGCGGCTGGGCTCGTAGTCGAGGTCGCTGATCAAGGTGGCGAAGTCGTAGACGCCCTTCAGACCCAGGCCGGGGATGTCGGGCAGCAGCGTGCGGGCGCCGGTGGCCAGCACCAGTGTCCGGGCGGTGAAGCGCTCGCCGGCCGCCTCGACGGTGTGGTTGTCGACGACCGTGGCCGGCGTGCCGAGGATGTACTCCACCCCGAGCTGGTCCTTGGTCTGGAGGTTCATGATGGCGTGGGCGCCGCCCCGGCCCTTCTTGAACATCTCGACGATCTCGAGGATCGAGACCTTCTTCTCGTCGAACTCCGGGAACCAGAGCTTCCCGGAGAACCAGCGCTGCAGGTCGAGCTGACGGGCGCAGTCGGAGAAGACGTGGTGGGGGACGCAGGCCTCGTGGGGGCAGGACCCGCCGAGGAACGGCCACTTGTCGATGATCAGCGGCCGGCCGCCCCGGGCCTTGGCGAAGGCCGCCCCGAACCGCCCGGCGGCGCCGCCGCCGACGAAGATCACGTCGTAGGGCCGGTCGTCGACCGACTTCGGCGCCACGTTGCGGATCGGCTCCTGGGCCGGGTTCTCCAGGTAGTCGTCGACGATCTTCGCCCACTCCCGCATGCCGGGGACGAAGGGCTTGCCGTAGATGTCCATCAGTCTCCTTGGGTGCGGAGCACGGTGAGGGTCCGGTGGGCGGTCAGCGCCACCTGGAGCTGGAAACGGATCTCGGGCCGGGCCGCGTCGCGGCCCAGGATCTCCCCGAGGCGGCCCAGCCGGTACTTGAGCGTGCTGACGTGGACGCCGAGGGCGTCGGCGGTCGCCTGCTGGGCGCCGCCGGCGTCGAGGTAGGCGGCCAGGGTCGGGAGGAGCTGCTGGCGGGGCCGGCGGCCGGCGTCGTGGGCCAGCAGCGGGCCGAGCCACTCCTCGACCAGGCGGCCCATGGCCGCCGGGTCGCCGCCGTCGGCCAGCAGCGAGAGGAGGCCGAGGTCCTCGTGGCGGAGGACGGGCCGGCCGAGAACGGCGGCGAAGTCCGCCGCCCGGCGGGCCTCGGTGTGGGACCGGGCCACCCCGGCGGAGCCGGTGTGCGCCCGGCCGATCCCGACGACCCGGCCCGTCCCCATCCGCTCGAGGGTTGAGTCGAGCGGGCCGCCGTCAGCGGCGAGCCAAACAGCCTCCCCCGGCCGGACGTCGACCAACCTGAGGCCGGCGGACCATTCCTTGTTGCGT
>DASYFF010000030.1:0-3265 GCA_036498605.1 Acidimicrobiia bacterium
GCTCTGCCCGTCGGCGGTGATGGGCCAGCGGCGGGCGTCGAGGCCGCCGCCGATGGGGTCGAAGCGGATGACGTCGGCGCCGAGCTGGGCCAGCGTCATGCCGCCGAGCGGGGCGGCCACGAAGGCCGATCCCTCGACAACCCGCAGGCCGCTGAGAATGCCGTCCATCGTTGTGCCTCCGTTCCTGGCGGCTCACGCCGCCGGTTGTCGGGGGGACACCCCCCGTCCCCCCGGTCAGGCCATGAGGGCGAGCAGGCGCCAGTCGAGGACGGGCTGCTCTGGGTTTCCGTCGCCGCGGTCGGCCCACACCAGGGCGTTGAGCTCGACCATCCCGCCCTGGGTCAGCGGATGGACGGCCTCCACGGTGATCTCGCTCCGCAGCACGTCGCCCTCGAACACCGGGCCGGTGTGGTCGCAACGCCGCCAGGCCAGGATCGTGACCAGGTTGGGGAGAGCCTTCGTGGCGGCCGCGCCGGCCAGCGAGATCGTGTGCCCGCCATAGACCAGGCGCGCTCCGTGGGGGCCGGCGGCGGGATCGGTGTGGGTGGAGGCCAGGTTGAGCGTGGCCCGGGCCAGCTCGGTGGCGCCGGTCACGGTGTCACGGCCCTCGACCACGAACTTCGTGCCCGGGGCGACGTCGCCGAAGTGGGCCCCGGCCCGTCCGGCCCGGTCCTTGAAGGCCGGCAGGCGCCAGCCCCAGGGCACCTTGTCGGCCAGGCGGTCGAGATCGAGGTCGGACGGGATGTCGTCGAAGGAGTCGGCGTGGCCCGTCTCGCCGTCGGGGTCCCGCAGCGGGATCATCGGGCAGCGCCAGAAGTCGAGCACCGCCTTGTTGCGCTGATTGGTGGTCTGGACCCGCAGCGCCACCAGGCCGGTGGCCGGCCGGCCCGGCTGCGGCCGGTTCTGCCGCAGGGCCACCACCTCGGCGCGGGTGGTCAACGTGTCGCCGAGATGGACGGGCCGCAGCAGCTGCAGCCGCCGGTAGAAGAGGTTGCCCTTCACCCGCTGGGAGGCGGCGGTCGTCTGGCCGATGGCCACGTGGCAGACGAGCGTCGGATGCGCCAGCGGCCGGGCCCGGCCGGTCACCCACCGGGACAGCTCGTGGTCGAGGGGGAGGCGGAGCCGGTCGCCGGACAGTGACTGGTGGAGAGTCGCCAGCCCGTCGGACAGCGTGACGGCCGGGGCGTCGTCGAACACCTGGCCGTGCTTGAAGTCCTCGAAGAACGGCCCGCCGACCGGCACCCGCATCGATGTCATCCGATCGACCGTAACGAGCCCGTCCCGGCCGACCCGTCCCCCGCCGGGGGGGTTACCCGAGGTGCTTGCGGAGGAACTCCAGCGTGCGGATCCAATCGAGGCGCTCGTAGCCGTCGGCGTCGTGGGTGTCGACCGCCACGACGTCGTCGGGCCGCTGGGTGGCCAGCCACCGGGCCAGTGCGGCACCGGCGTCGAAGCCGATGACACCGACCCCCTGGCCCCGCACCGCCGGGTGGGGCTTGAGCAGGTCGACGGCGGCGGCGAGGTCGTCGGCGGTGTGGCCGTTGCGGAGATCCGGCGCCAGCGCGGTGAAGCCTTCGGCGGCCAGGTTGTCGCAGATCTCGCGCCCCTGGCCGGCCGAGGCCGGTTCGGTGATCACCACGACCGCGGGACCGGCGCCCATTTCGGGGGTGGACAGGTAGCCGTTCATGGTGGGAGGCCTACCCAGAAATTGTTGGTGGCATCCAGTGCCACTTTCGGACTAAGGTTCCAAACCGTGACGATCACCACAACCCGTTCCCCCGCCGACGAGATCCTCCACGTGCTGCTCGGCACCGAAGAGGGCCGGGAAGATCCGTACCTGCTGTACCGGGCGCTGCGCGACATCGCTCCGCTGTTCCGCAGCGAGCTCGACGGCCACTGGTACGCCTCCCGCTACGACGACTGCAAGGCGATCCTGGTCGATCCCCGGGCGGGACGGGGGCCGGGCATGGTGGTGCGCTACGGGCAGAACCCGGCGCTGGCCGAGCGGTTCAACCGGCGCTCGAAGATGACCATGATCATGCAGAACCCGCCGGAGCACACCCGCCTCCGGGGCGTGGTCAGCCGGGCCTTCACCCCCCGCCGGGTGGCCGGCCTCGAGGACCGCATCAAGGCCCTGCTCGACCCGATGCTCGACCACATGGCCGAGGCCGGCGAGGTCGACTTCATGGCGGTGCTGGCCTTCCGGCTCCCGGTGTCGGTCATCGGCGAGCTGGTCGGGGTGCCGGAGGCGGAGCGGGAGCAGTTCCGCGACCTCGTCCGGCGGGTCAACCTGGCGTCGGAGGTGGGGGCCACGGCCGCCGACCTCGAGGACGCCGACCGGGCCACCGAGTACCAGGACGCCTATTTCGCCGACCTCGTGGCCCGCAAGCGGCGCGAGCCCGACGACGCACTCCTCTCCGCGCTGATCGAGATCCGGGACTCCGGCGGCCCGCTGTCGGAGGCGGAGATGGTGGCCACCGGCCGGCTGCTGTTCGGGGCCGGGTTCGTGACCACCACCAACCTGATCGGCAATGGCATGGTGACCTTCTTCCGCCACCACGGCGAGATGGCCCGGTTCTGGGCCGATCCCCACAACCTGGCCGCCACCGCCGTCGACGAGATCCTCCGCTACGAGAGCGTGGTGCAGACCAACGGCCGGTGGGTGTTCGAGCCGATGGAACTGGGCGATGAGAAGATCGACGGCGGTGAGGTCGTGATCCCTCTCGTCGGCGGGGCCAACCGCGACCCCGAGCGCTTCGGTGACCCGGAGCGGTTCGACGTGGCCCGCCGGGGCGAGATGCCGCTCAGCTTCGGGTGGGGCGTCCACCACTGCCTCGGGGCGCCGCTGGCCCGACTGGAGGCCCAGATCGTCTTCACCCGCCTGGCCGAGCGCTTCGCCCGCATCGAACCGGCCGGTCCCATCCCCCGGTTCAAGACGACCTTCCTCCGGGGCGTCCCGTCGCTGCCCGTGCGCGTCACGCCCCGCTGACGGAAAGGCCTCCGGCACCGCGCCCGGGGGCGCCTAGAGTGCCCCTTCGTGGGAATTGGGTCCACGGACTCCGAGCCGGCCCTATCCGTCCTGGTGGTGGAGGACAGCCGGACCGACGCCGAACTGTTCGCTTCCCTGCTCGAGCAGAGCGCCGCCGCCCGGTTCGAGGTCACCGTGGTGGAGACCCTGGCCGACGGGCTTGGCGTCCTGGCCCGCCGCCCTCCCCACGTCGTCCTCCTCGATCTGACCCTGCCCGACAGTGAGGGGCTGGCGACC
>DASYFF010000031.1:0-8183 GCA_036498605.1 Acidimicrobiia bacterium
CACCGGCCGGAAGGCCAGCCCCTGGTTCAGGGCGGGCCAGCGCCCCCAGGAGTAGAGAGCGCACAGGCCCACGGAAGCGACAGCCACGCCCAGAAGCCAGGCCCGGGCACGCGCCGTCCGGCCCTGGAGCAGCCCGCCCCAGGCGGAGTGGAAGCACAGATCGGCGCGCTGCAGCACGTAGCCGAGGAGACCCCCGGCCACCGCGCCCGCAGCGAAGAGGCCGATCGTCACACGCCGCTCCGTTGCATTGACGGGGTGCGGGCCCGCTTCACGGCCCACAGGGCGCCGCCGGCCACGACGGCGGCGAGGAGCACGCCGAACAGGATGGGCCCGGCCCCTCCCCCACCGCTCCCGCCATGACTCTTGGCCGCCATGCCGGGCATCTCGGCCATCCCGCCGGCGGAGCCTGCCATCTGGCCCCCGCCGCCCTCGACCGCCGTGACGCCGAAGGTCCGGCTGAAGGGGAGGACGGTGATGTTGTTCCCGGGCATCTCGCGGATGGCCAGCGTCACCGACCACGGCCCGGCCGGGCCGCTGAGGTCGGCCTGGTAGTCGCCCTTGCCCAGCTCCCGGAACAGCGTGTTGCGGGCCAGGACCGAGCTCTGCGGGCCCGTCCCCTCCCCCAGCACCTCCATGCCGGTCAGGTTCGAGCCGCTGGCTTCGTTGATCAGGTGCAGGTTGAGCAGCCACCGGCCCGTCCCGTTGGGGGCGACGCCGATCCTCGTCACCGCCACCCGGGCCCCGCCCTCGTGCCCGCCGCCGCCCCCGCCGCCGTCGGCCATCGCCCGCGGTCCGGTGGCGGCCACCGCCAGGCCGGCCACGGCCAACGCCCAGCGGAACCGGGTGCTCCGAAGTGCTGCCATCGTGCTGCCCCCTTCAGTGGTCGAAGCTGACGAGTTGCGAATAGGCGCGGGCGTAGCCGAGGCGCACACCCACGATGCCGCCGGGCCGGTTCCGGAGCTGGAGGTCGTCGTAGATCGCCTCGTTGCTGCGGCGGGCGTCGAGGACGACGCCGGTCACCAGGTACCCTCCGACGCCCTGGCGCTCCACCCGGGGGGCGAGCACGGCCAGGGACAGCGAGGCCAGGGCCCGGGCGGCGGCGCTGGTCTCGATCAGCTGCTGAGCGAACTGCGACGCCAGGTCGCCCGCCGGGACCTGCCGGCCCGCCAGCAGGATGCCGTCGTGGCCGGCCCCGACGACGATGTTCCCGTCCTCGGCCACGTCGGCCAGGCTGAACCGGTAGCTGATCAGCGGCTCGTGCCCCAGCCGGTTCTCGATCTTGATCGTGCTCCGGACCGACCGGATGGTGACCCCGCCGGGGAGCACCACGTTCTTGGCTGCCGACTCGGTCTCCTCGACCAGGAGGTCGTCGCGGTTGAAGTGCGATACCGCCCGGGCGAAGCCGCCCTGGAGGCCGACCGTGTCGTTGCCCGGGCCGAGCCGGACCTCGGCTTCGGCGTCGGTGCGGGTCGGGGCGTGGGCGGTCGACCGGGGCCCGTTCTCACCGGCCGGCGCCACCTCCTCCCGGTTGTCGTGGCCGAAGTCGGGGTAGCGGGAGATGGCCAGCGTCGGGTTCTCGTAGCCCCGCACCATGATCTCCAGGAGGGCCTCCCCGGTCTCGGATCCGTAGGCGTAGGAGGACAGCGCGCCCGACCGCCCCGGGTTCCCCTCCAGGTACGAGTGGGAGTAGGGCACGCCGAAGACGAAGTCGGCGAACTCCCCGCCGAGGTAGGGCGACACCGGGCGGGCGTCGGACCAGCCCGACCAGAGGCGGTGCGTCCGCAGCTCACCGAAGACCGACGCCTCGTCTCCCGCCATCGCCGGGCGGACCGCCCCGATGCCCGTCAGGGCCAGGGTCAGGACGATCACGCCGATGCCCCGGACACCCTTCCTCGATCGACCAGCGGTTGCCATCAGGATCCCCACCGTCGCTCAGCGGACGGCCGGGACCGGCGCCCGGCGCCGCTTGACCAGCAGGACGCCACCGGCGGCGAGGGCCAGCACCGGCAGCGCCAGCCACCGCGCTCCGGCACCGGTCCCGCCACCCTTCGACACCTTCCCGGCCGGCCGGCCGGCGACCGACCCCGAGCCGCCGAGCCCGACCTCACGAGTGGCGTCGAACGGCAGGGCCAGCTGCCCGCCGGGAGCGGGATCGGCGTGGACGGAGAACGTCCAGGCGCCGGCCGGGCCGGCGAAGGTGCCCTCGTAGCGGCCCTTGCCGTCGCCCGCCAGTGCCCGCGGGGCGAGGACCGCGCCCGACGGTCCGGAGCCCCGCAGGGTCACGTCCATGCCCCAGGCCGGAGTTCCCGAGTCCTGGTCCTGGAGGAGCAGCATGACGTGCCACTGGCCGGGCCCGACCGGCATGGTCGTCATGCTGGCCAGGGCGACCTGGACGTTGCCGCCGAGATGGGCCCCTGCCGGCCCGCCGGTCACGACGGCGACGAGGACTCCGAGGACCGCCGCCAAGCGACGCATCGGCGCCGGCCCTACACCGGGTTGGCGGCCGTGGCCGGCGGCGAGATGAAGTACCAGCCGTTGGTCGGGCCGGACCAGACCGCGCCGCACTCGCCCTGCGACTTGGACGCCGTCAGCGGGTAGTCCTGGCCGAAGACGTGGAGGTTGCCCTCGAGCCCCGACAGCTTGTGGATCCCGGCGTTCGACGAGGCGATGTTGTAGGCGAAGCGGTTGGGGCCGCAGCCCGCTCCGCTGGCCGCCGGCGCTCCCGACCCGTCCGGCTTCACGGTGAGGTCGAGGATCCCGAGGTAGACGAAAAAGACGTGCACCTTGATGCCGTCCGACGTCGCCTGGTAAGTACCCGTCCCCGGGATGTGGCCGTCTCCCTTGGCGGGGTCGAGCACCACCTGCTCCACGATCGAGTTGCCGTTGTAGTCGCTGCCCTGGCCTATCACCACGGTCTTGCCGCCGTCGTTGAAGCCGAGGTAGCAGCGGGGTTCGTTGGCCGCGCCGTCCATGCACACGGCGAATCCGGAATTGCCGCTGATCGCTCCGCTCCGGGGATTCCCGTTCTCCCCGGCGTCCTGCCCGCCGGCCTGAGCCGGACCGGCACCAACGCCCAGCGCCAGCAGCACCACCGTGCCGGTGGCGGCGGCGGTCCGAAACAGACGTCCCTTCATTGTGGTCTCCTTGTCGAGAACTAGCTGCCCGAGGTCCAGTAGGTCCAGTAACGGATGGTCTCCGCCAGGTTGTGGAGGTCCTTGAGGATGGTCACCGCCAGGAACAGCACGGGGACACCGATGACCATCACAGCGATGGCGGTCTTGATGGTGAACGTGCTCTCCTCGTCGTCGGAGAACCGCTCGCCGCTGACACCGTTGCCCTGGGGGGCGGCGGCGGCCGGCGCCGCCTCCGCCGGGGCGGCCATGGTGGCCACGGCCCCTTCGGCCGAGCGGCGGGCCGGGCGGGAGAAGCCGCCTCCCGCCCACGGGTCGACATCGTCGGCGACGGAGGCCGTCGTGACCGGAAGGGCGGGGGCGTCACCGGCGGCGACGGGGGAAGTGCCGCTCATGAGATCGGCCCGGCGCTTCGCCTCCCGAACCAGCGGGAGGACCATGACCAGCATGACGGCGTACATGGACAGCTTGACGAACAGGGCCAGGAAGTACGGCTTCCCGTAGGGGAGCCGGAAGATCTGGCTGGCCTTCGCCGGGGTGAACGGCGTCCGGTACACGACGTTCTTGAACAGGTTGTAGACACCGGTCAGGACCACGCCGGCGGTGATCCACCAGTACGTCCGCAGCAGCGCCCCCAGGCGCTGGTCGAAGAAGTTGGCCCCCCGGTTCGACAGCAGGCGCCGGCCGGACGGGAGGGCGAGGAGCACGAGGATGGCCACCACCGCCCCCCAGGCCATGGCGGCGAGGCTGTGGATCCACAGCATGGCGATGGGAATGACGCTCCACGACGGCCGGGAACGGCGGTCCTTCCCGAAGAACGCCTCGTGGCCGACGCTCTCCAGCGCGCCGCCCTCGACCTGGACGTCGAGCGACGCCCGCGTGTACGTGACCGGCGGGGCGTTGCGGAGCTTCTTGTCGTTGATCTTGTCGATGGCGGAGACGTACTTGTTGACGAAGGCGTTCAGCCGCCAGTGCCCGCCGTGGGAGAAGTAGACGATGCCGCCGTAGACGCCGTCCGGCTCGTCGTGGTACGTCGCCCGGCGGGGCAGCATGGTGAAGATCTCCTGCTGCTTGCCCCCGTCGTCCTGGGGGCTGATGTAGACCTCGTAGACGGTGGGGTCGAGCTGGTTGGTGGCGGCGTTGGAGACCTCCACCTTGTAGTACTGCCGGAAGGGGCTGTCGGTCTTCTCCTCCGGTGCCAGCTTGATGACCGCTCGGAGGTTCGGCGCCGCCGCCGGCGCCTGTTCCTGGGCGCCGGCCGGATAGGCCAAACCGAACGAGAGCAGGAGCGACGTGATGATCAACCCGATCTGGAACATGGCTACATGACCTCCAGCGTTTGCGGGTTCCAGCGGCCGTAGTGCCTGCTCACCTTGACCTTGGCCCGGGCCAGCTGCTTGCCCAGCCATTCGTAGAAGAGGTCCTGGCGGCGGTCGTCCTCCTGCAGCTTGCGCAGCTCCGGCTGGGCGTCCTCGAACGACCGGGCGGGCGTGTCGACCCGCTGGTTGACCGCCACCACGAACCAGCCGCCGCCGGCGGCGACGGGGTCGCCGACCTGCCCGGGCCGGAGCGCGGCGATCGCCGCGATGATGGGCGGGCCGAGCGGCGCATCGGGGGTCACCTCGCCGAGGCTCCCCTCCTGCTCGGCGCCGAGGGCGTGGGCGGCAGCCGGGAACGGCTGGCCGCCCTGCACCTCCTGGCGGAGCTTGCGGGCCGGGTCCTCGGCCCGGAAGAAGGCGACCCGGGCTTCGGCGTGCCAGTAGTTCCGGAACTCGTCGGCGTGGTGCTCGTAGTAGTCCCGGAGGTCCTTCTCCGACACCCCCGGGGAGGGGAAGACCTTCTGGGCCAACGCCTTGCTCAGCCGGGTGGCCTTGAGCGCCGCCTGGAGGTCGTTGGCCGTCCAGCCCCGGGCGGTGAAGGCGTCGGCCGGCAGCTGGGTCACCGCCTGGCGCTCCCGGGAATCGGCGGCGTCGGCCACACCCATCTTCTCCGCCAGGTGCTCGAGGAACGTCAGCCGGATCAGGTAGGCCAGGACCACCTGGTTCACGCCCCGCCGGCTCAGCTCTCCCTGCTCGACCTCGTCCCGCATGGCGTCGCCCTTGGCCAGCGTGGAGGCCAGCTGCTCGGTCCGCTGCGCCGAGATCGACCGGCCCTCCACCTCGGCCGCCACCTTCGGCCCTCCGCCCCGGCCGCAGCCGGCGACCACCAGCCCCACGGCCAGCCCCACGACCAGCGCCAGCGCCAGCGGCGCCCGGCGGCGGGAGGCGGTCCCCGAACCTGTCATGGGGCCACGCTCCCGTCGGCCTCGAGCGCCTGGGCCAGCCAGGCGTTCTCCTCCAGAGGCGGCAGGGGATCGCCGGGCTTGCGGGCCTGGTAGCTCTGCGCCTCCTTCTGGAACTCCTGCTGCAGGTCCGCCTCCCGGGGGGTGCGGGGGCTGGCCACGGGCTCGCCGGCCAGCAGCGACCGCAGCTGGTCGACGGTGCCGTTGGGCACCAGGTAGAGGACGCCGGCCTCGTCGGCCCGCTGGGCGTAACGGCCGGCGCCGGTGAAGGTGGTCTGGCCGACGGCGACCTCGTAGCGCTGCCCTCGGCTGTCCTCGACGTGCATCCGGATGTCGGGGTCGGCCAGGCCGTACTGCGGGTCCTTGGGATCGGCGCTGACCTGCCGGTAGGCCCGCAGCGGGAACAGCCCGTCCTGGTACTCGGTCATCAGGTTGGCCGCCTGGCCGGCGGCCTCGCCGTCGGGAACCCACACGCCGCCGGTCGGCTGGCGCAGCACCGTCCGGTGGCCGTCGCGCGACTCCAGCGCCACCTGGGCGACGGCGGACGCCGCCACCGTGAGGACGTCGGCAACAGGGCGCGCCTTTGGCCCGGCGGCCGGACGGTCGCCACTGAGGCGCCAGCCCAGGGCGACCACGCCGACGACGAGGACGAGGGTGACGAGACGCTTCATCCCCGCTTCAACCTCCACAGCGCCACCGGGAAGGGCAGGAGGACGGCCACCGACGGGAAGACGACCCCCCGCCGGACCACGTCGGCCTTCTGGGTGGAGGTGAGCACCAGCTTGTAGGCGCCGCCCGGATCGTCACGGCCGGCGGCGATGACGTCGTCGGCCCGCCCGACGAACTGGATCACGCCGGTGACGAGGTCGGCATTGCCGAACAGGTCGACGAAGCGGTTGGCGCCGGCGTCGGCCGAGCCGAAGACGGCGATGCGGGTCCGGGCGATCCTGGCGTCGGGCAGGTCCTGGCCCTCGACCCGGCTCCAGTCGACCATGGCCGCCATCACGAACGGGCCCTTACGCTCACCGCCAGCGTCGGGGGCACTCCAGCTGCGGTCGCTCGACTGGATCAGCGGGGTGAGCCAACCTTCGGGCCCCACCTTGACCGCCCGGGCCACGGCCAGACTGTTGGCGAACACCGAGGGGATCCGGTGCACCAGCATCCGCCCCGTGATCGGGCTGGCCGACGGGTAGTCGAACGACACCACCGCCCGGTTGTCGCCGGCCAGCGAGCTCGGGTCCCGGACCAGGCCGTCGGCCAGCGTCACCCCCCAGGGCCGCAGCAGGTCGTTGAGCTGGCCCCGCACCTCGGGGCCGACGCCCATGACGACGAGGCGCCCGTTGGCCGTGGCGTAGTTCTGGAGCATCTGGAACTCGTCGGGCGTGAACGGGACCTCGGGGCCGACGACGGCCACGACGGTGCAGCGCTGCAGCCGGGCGGCGCCGCCCGGGGCGGCCAGGGCGACGGGCTGGGTCTTCCAGCCGATGTGGTCGAGGTGACGGGCCAGCGCGGAGAGGCCGCCGCTGCCCGGGCTGTCGAGGTCGCGCTCGCCGTGGCCGATGGTGAAGCAGGCCACCGGCTGGCCGTCCTGCGACAGCCGCATGATGGCGCTGGTGAGCGAGATCTGGTTGACCTGGTCGAGGACCTCCCGGCGGTCACCGATCTCGACGGCGTAGTCCCCGTAGCTGGTGGCGCCGACCGCCTTGGTGTAGGCCGGCTGCACGTCGGGGTCCACCACCGACAACCGCAGGTCGACGCCGATGCTCTGGTACTGGCGGGCGATGCCGCGGAGCCGGGCCGCATCGCCGCTGAAGGGGTTGACGAACCCGGTCAGGCGGATGGGCTGGTGGACCCGCCGCACGATCGACCGGGTGGCCCCCGTCGGCGTGAACCGCTTGGTCGAGGTGAAGTCGTACTGGGCGTGGGCGGCGTTGGCCAGCAGCGATCCGAGCACCCACAGCCCGCCCACCCCGGCCAGGCCGAGGTCCCGCCACAGGCGCATCGTCCGCTTGCGGCCGGCCCGGTGGCGGTTGAGGGCGTGGACGGCCAGGCCGAGCCCGATGACCACGACGGTGGCGAAGTACAGGACGTCCTTGGCGTAGACGACCCCCTGCCGGAACGGCTCGAGGTGGCTCTGGGGCGCCAGGGAAGCCAGCCGCTGGCCGATGAAGCCGGGGGCGAACTGAAGGATCCACAGGAACAGCAGCAGCCCGAAGCCCAGGAAGGCGGCCGCCGTGGGCGACGACGTGGAGGCCGAGACGGCCAGGGCCAGCGCCGAGAAGGCGGCGGCCAGGAGGAGCAGCCCGATGTAGCCGGAGGCGGCCTTGCCGACCTCGACGCTGGTGAAGCCGGCCAGGACCCGGACGTAGAGCCAGGTGACGGTGGCCACCATCCAGATGAACAGCGTGTTGGCGGTGAACTTGCCGAGCACGGTGGCCGTCCGGCTGAGGGGCCAGGACAGCGACACGTCGAGCACGCCGGTCCGGCGCTCCTCGGCGAAGGAGCGCATGCCCACGACGGGGGCCAGCACCAGCATGGTGTTGGCCACGTTGGCGAAGTAGACGTCGAGCTCGGGCGTCTGCGTCGACACGAGGATGTTGACGAAGAAGATCCCCGACGTGATGCAGTAGGCGGCGGCGATGCCATAGGACTGGGGCAGGAGGAAGAAGCCCTTCAGCTCCCGGCGCACGACGGTGAGGAACATCGTCATCCCTCCCCGGCCGAGGTGTCGTGGGCCTGCTGGACCGCCTCCCGGAAGGCCTCCTCCAGCG
>DASYFF010000032.1:0-3585 GCA_036498605.1 Acidimicrobiia bacterium
CGTAGGCGGCTTGCGGGACGCTGGCCGGGCCGTGGACGACGGAGCCGTCCTCGAGGCGGAACACGCTCCCGTGCCAGGGACACTGGACGCACAGGGCGCCGTCGTCGATCTTGCCTTCGTGGAGCGGGCCGCCGGCATGACTGCAGCGGCTGCCGATGCCGTAGATCCGATCGGAACCGCGGTACAGCAGGACGGTGGCGTCGCCGACCCCGACCTTCGTGGGGGTGCCGGCCTGGAGGTCGGCGGCGTCCATGACGGCGGTCCAGTCCTCGGGTTCGTGCTGGTTGAAGGCATGGTTCACGCCGACGCCGCGCGAGTAGGTCAGATGGCCGCCCAGGTACCCGCCCGTGGCCAGGACCGCCAGACCGGCGCCGCTGAGCATCCGGCCGAGCCCGCGGCGCCCGGTCCGCCGGGCAACCAGCGATCCGGCGAAGAGCGACACGGCGGTCACGTTGGACAGCGCGTGGACGAGGCCGATGCGCTGTTCTGATCCGTAGGTGTCGGACCAGTCGGCAAGCCCGGCCGCGGCCGTCGGCACCGTGGCGACGATGCCGAGCGCAATCAGGGCGTCAACGGCGTCCTGTGACCGGCTACCGCCGAACACGTCGAGCACCGTGGCCCCGACGTACGCACCGATGGGAACGTCGGTGAGGGCCGGGTGCAGCGGATGGCCGAGGTGCGACCCGCTGAGCGCGTCCTTCAGGGCCCCGGGCGGAACGAGTTGCTTGGCGGCTCGGGCCAGGGGACCCGCCGCTCGATCGAGACCCTCGATGTCGCCAACCCGCCTCGCCATCTCGTGCAGTGTCATGCCATACCCCCCGCGCGGTGAGCCCACTGGTCGGCCTGTCACCGGGTTGCTACCCGAGCGGTGGCCCCGTCATCGCGTCGCTCCGGGGGCGATGGCGACCCGAATGTCGAAATCAGTATCGACTCTGTCGCGAACGCTCCATGCTTCGTCGCAATCCGTGCCGTTTCGGTCGCAATCAGGCTCGTTTCTCCTCCGAGATGTCGAACCTGGCCCGCCGTCGGCTGAGGTTGGCCCGGGGTGGTCGGGGGGTACAGAGGGCCCCGCAGGGCCGGACCACGGCCCCCCGGATGAAGGGACGAAGAGATGGGTGCACAGGCCGACGACATGAAGGGTCGAGCGAAGGAAGCCGCCGGTGACCTGATGGACGACCGGGACCTGAAGCAGGAGGGCAAGGCCGACCGGGCCGGCGCGCAGATGAAGGAGAAGCTGGAGCAAGCCAAGGACAAGGGCGAGGAGATGGTCGACAAGTTGAAGGACAAGATCTCCGGGGATCGCTGAGACGACCTCTCGCGCCGCTTCAGCACAGAGCAACGCCGCCGGTCCCGGCGGCGTTGCTCATCCCTCGGGGCCGAGGACGCCGTCGAGCACGATGTTGGCGATGTGCAGCCCGTCGACGACGGTGCGCCGATAGTTGTGCACGTGACCGGCGAACATGGTGTACGGGCGCTCCCCTGCCAGGCCGGCAGGTGTCGACCCGGTCAGGAGCGGCGGCCGCGGCCGACCTGCCAGGCCAGCCAGACGAGCGGCACCTGAAAGGGCAGGCGCAGCCAGGCCAGTGTCGGGCTGGCCAGGAGTCCGGTGGCCCCCGGCATTCCACCGTCGAGGGCCATCTGGACATTGGCCGGGAACACGGCCACGAAGAACGCGGCCGCGCCGTATCCGGCGAGCCGGCGCGTCTCCCGGCGGGTGAGGCCCGCCGCCAGGGCGAACTCGACCACCGCCGATCCGAGCGTGTAGGCCCGGGCCGGGCCGGGCAGGGCCCGGGGAACGATCGAGTCGAACCGCGCCGGCGTCAGGAAGTGCGTCGACCCGACGACACCCAGGAGCACCGCCAGACCGGCCGATGGCCGAACCCTCATGTGCGGGAGGCGGCCCAGGCCGCTTGGGCTCGCAGGCGGAGATGGGCAACCAGGCCTTCCACCGCCTCTACGACGAGCTGATGGGTCAGGTCCGGTAGGCGATCCGCTGACCCATGATCCGGAGCAGTTCCTCCTCCTCCACCTCCATGGCGTGGGCCAGTTGGAGGAGCATCCGGCCGCCGAGGGAGACCAGCCCGGCGATCAGGTTGATCGCCTCCCGGACCTTGGCGTCGGGGTCGGGGAGGTTCTCGAGATAGCCCATCGTGGTCCCCTCGACGAGGGACAGGTCGCCGTCGCCGCTCTCGTTCCAGGCGGTCAGGATGGCCAGGGCCTTGGCCATGTTCTCGTAGATCTCCGGGCTGTCGTCCACAACCGAGGAGCGTACCCGCCGGCCGCGCCGACTCCGCCCCCTGAGGGCCGGGCAGCCGCTATGAGACCGGAACGATGTTGTGGTTGAACCGGAAGAGGTTGTCCGGATCCCAGGTTCGCTTGATCGTTGCGAGGCGCTCGTAGTTGGGCCCGTAGGCCGAGGCCACCCGGTTCCCGTCCTCCTCGCCGAGGTTGTTGGCATACACCGCCGATTCGAGGAACGGTTCCATGCGCTCGAACAACCGGCGGGTCCAGTCGATGTTCCGGCTGGAGTCGGCCGGGTTGTCCCACTGCGACAGGATGAGGTAGTCCCAGTGGTGACCGCGATGAGGGAAGGCTGTGGCGGTCGGCGGCACCCGGGCGGCAACGCCGCACAGCTCCTGCAACCCGACGCCGCTCAGGGCCGACGGCATCTCGGCGACGGAGTCGAGGGTCACGGCCATCGCCTCGTCGGTGAGCTCCCGCAAGAAGCTCGCCTTCCAATAGTGCAGGCGCCCGGGTGGGTAGCCACCATCGGAGCCGGACTGAAGGCTCGTGTAGCTCATCGGGCCGACCGCGTCCATGACCGGTGGCCCGAAGGAACGCAGCGGCCGCAGGACCTCCTCGCCCGCTTCCATGGAGCCGCACCAGCAGACGGCGATTGACACCGCCGGCCGACCGTCGGGGCCGAGCCACACCGAGACGGCCGTGGACAGCTCGTCGGGGGCCTGGCGGATGAAGTCCCGGTAGAAGCGCAGGGCCTCCGCGGCTTGCGGGGCCGGGAACGTGACACCCCCGGCCAGCACCTGGGCCACCGGATGCAAACGGAACCGGAACGACGTCACGACGCCGAAGTTCCCGCCTCCACCCTGCAGCGCCCAGAACAGATCCTCGTGCTCTGCGGGCCCGGTGGTCAGCAACCGACCGTCAGCGGTGACGACCTCGGCGCCCACCAAGTTGTCGCAGGCCAGACCGTAACGGCCGTTGAGCCATCCGATGCCGCCCCCCAGGGTCAGGCCGGCGATCCCGGTCATGGACACCACGCCGGTGGTGGTGGCCAGCCCGACGGCTTGGGTCGCGGCGTCGAATTCCCCCAGTGTCAAACCGGGCTGCGCCTCGGCCACCGACGCGGCCGGGTCGACACGAATGCCCTTCATCTGCGAGAGGTCGACCATGATGCCGCCCTCACACACCGCCGTCCCGGCGACGCTATGCCCTCCGCCCCGCACCGACAAGGGCAGGCCGTAGATCCGCGCATGGTTCACCGCGGCCAGGACATCACCACTCCCGGTGCAGCGCACGATGGCTGCCGGCCGCCGGTCGATCATGGCATTGAAGACCCGCCGAGCC
>DASYFF010000033.1:0-1993 GCA_036498605.1 Acidimicrobiia bacterium
CCAGGGAAGATCGTTGGCGTTCCACTGCGTGACCTTGGCCTTCTCGTAGAGCTTCCCCAGCTTCGGACGGGACCGCTCGTAGTCCCACGTGAAGCGGGTGTCGACCTCGGCGCCGACGTCGTGGAAGCGGCTCTCGCCGTCGGTGTTGGTTATGGCCAGGATGGCTTCGACGTCGTTGACGTCGCCCCGGCCGATGAGCTCGTTGTCGTCACGCAACAGGATCAACCTCCGGACGCTCTCTGGTGATGACGAACTCCCGCACGACGCCCAGCACCGCCCCTTCGAGCGCCCCGTCGGGCGGCGGAGCGAGGCCGTAGGACAGGACGATGCGGGCCAGCCACTCCCCCGTCCGCCGGGCCTCGAGCGGCCCCATGAAGCGGCACAGGTGAGGGGCGATGCGGTCGGCGCACACGCCGAGCAGCGTGTCGGCGCCGTGGAAGCACAGATGGGGCAGCACGGCGCCGGGCTCGGTGGCCAGCAGGTGCTGGAGGGCCTCGTGGCCGGCGAAGGCCCCGGCCCCGAAGCTTGCCACCGCCTCCAGCGCCTCGGCGAGGGTCGTGGCCTCGCCGAGGGCGGCGTCGAGGCCGTGGCGGAGCCGGTCGGCCTCCGAGCGCACCACGGCGCCCAGGACGGCGCCGCGCCCCGGGAAGTAGCGGTACAGGGTGGCCCGGGAGATGCCGGCCTCCCGGGCGACGTCGTCGACGGTCAGCTTGGCCAGCCCGAACCGGGCGATGGCCCGCAGCGCTCCGTCGACGACCTTGGCCTCCACCTCCGGCGTCGAGGAGATGGGTTCAACGGTCATGCGTGAGATGCTAAGACTATATTTGTCTCATCGTCAAGGCCCTCGGGTCACAATCGTGCCCGGCACCAAGACTCCGGCCAGCAGCTGCTCCCGGACCAGGAGCCGGACCTCGGCCGGGTCGTCGAAGTCGTAGACCCCGGGGGCCCCGATGCACGACAACACCATCCGGGCGACGTAGTCGGCGGTGCGGCCGATGTCGGCGCCCGACCGCAGCCGGCCGGCGTCGCGCTCGCGCTCCAGGTAGGGCACGAGGAATCCGGCGATCATCGGGAGGATCCGGAAGGACTCCACGGTCAGCAGCGGGAGCAGCCGCTCGGGCTCGGTCTCCACCACCCGTTGGAAGACGGCGTGGTCGGCCAGGGCCCGGCGGGCGAAGACGAGGGCGTCCTCCAGCAACACACAGAGATCGGTGGCCCCGGCGATCGCCTCCCCGAGGCGCCGGAAGAACCGGGCCTGTTCCCAGGCGACCGTGTCGGCCACGATCTGGTCCCGCCCACCCGGGAAATGACGGTAGATCGTGGCCCGGGACACCCCCGACGCCTGGGCGACGTCGTCGACGGTGGTGCGGGCCAGGCCGTACCGGCCGATGGACACGAGCGCCCCCTCCAGGACCCGCTCCCTGACCGTCGGACTCTCCACGGCTCCAGCGTACGGCAGACTTCGGCCGTGAACCTGCCTGTGATGCCCCCCGTCTCCCCCATGCTGGCCAAGCTCGCCCGGGAGCTCCCGGCCGAGGGCGGGATGCTCTACGAGCCGAAGTGGGACGGGTTCCGCTGCATCGTCTTCCGCGACGGCGACGAGGTGGAGCTCGGCAGCCGCAACGAGCGGCCCCTCACCCGCTACTTCCCCGAGCTGCTCGACCCGCTGCGGGAGCAGCTCCCCGACCGCTGCGTCCTCGACGGAGAGATCGTGATCGCCGGCCCCGGGGGGCGGCTGGAGTTCGAGGCACTCCTCCAGCGCATCCACCCCGCCGCCTCCCGGATCAAGCTGCTGGCCACCGAGACCCCGGCCTCGTTCGTGGCCTTCGACCTGCTGGCCGAGGCCGACGCGGACCTTCGACCTCTACCTCAGGTTGACCGTCGGGCCCGGTTGGAGGCGGTGCTGGGCGGCGCCCGTCCGCCGCTCCACATCACGCCCTGCACCACCGATCGGGCTTTGGCCGCCGAGTGGTTCGACGCCTTCGAGGGAGCG
>DASYFF010000034.1:0-10702 GCA_036498605.1 Acidimicrobiia bacterium
GTCCGACGTCGTGCCCCCCCAACCGCTGTTCGCGCTCGGAGCCATGACACAGGGCCAGCTCGGCAGCCTCTTCGCCCTGGCCCTGCGCAAGGTGCTGGGTCCCAGAGCGCCGGAGATCGTCCCGCTCGTCACCCACTCCGAGGTCGACCCCGACGATCCCGCCTTCGCCGACCCGACCAAGCCGATCGGCCCCTTCCTCACCGCCGACGAGGCGCAGGCCTTCGCCGCCGAGCGGGGGTGGGCCGTCAAGGAGGACGCCGGCCGCGGCTGGCGGCGGGTCGTGCCCTCCCCCGAGCCCGTCCGGATCTTGGAGTCGGGGGCCATCCGCAAGCTGCTCGACGCCGGGGTGGTCGTCATCGCCGCCGGCGGCGGCGGCATCCCGGTCGTGCCGAGCCCCGGCGGCCACTGCGGCGTCGACGCCGTGATCGACAAGGACTACGCCGCCGAGCGCCTGGCCACCTCGCTCGGCGCCGAGGCCCTCGTCCTCGTCACCAGCGTGGAAGCGGTGCTGCTCGACTACGGGACGCCGCAACAGCGGCCCATGCTGGAGATGTCCGTCGACGACGCCGAGGCCCACCTGGCCGACGGGCAGTTCCCCGAGGGCAGCATGGGCCCCAAGGTGCGGGCGGGGGTCCGCTTCCTGCGCCACGGCGGCGAGGTGGCGGTCATCACGACCCCGGCGCTCGTCTACGCCTCCCTGGAGGGGACGGTGTCGGAGCTCGAGGGCCGCCCCGGCACGAGAATCGTGCGGGTCCGCCCGGTGACCACTGACTCGTCGGGGGACACCCCCGAACCCCCGGGGTCGGGCGAGCGGGGAGCGTTCCCGTGACCGCCTGGCGCATCGGAGTGCTGAAGGACCGCTACGTCGACTCGGTCGTCCAGATGTCGGCCAGCCGGGCGATGTCGGAGGTGGACGGGGTCGAGTGGGCCGCCGCCGCCATGGGGACACCGGCCAACCTCGGGACCCTGGCGGCGCAGGGGTTCGACCTTCACGGCGTCGACGCCACGGCCAACGACTGCTTCATGGCCGTCCGGGCCACCTCCGACGAGGCCGGGGACGCCGCCCTCGACGTGGGCGAGGCCGCCGTCACCGGGGGCGCGCCGGGGGGTCCGGCCGGCGGGGGAGCGGGAAACGGCGGCCCCGCCGGCGGGGCGGAGCGGCCGCGCTCCATCGGTGAAGCGGTCGCCGCCCTCGGCGCCGGGGTCAACCTGGCCATCGTGTCGGTTCCCGGCGACTACGCCGCCCTCGAGGCCCACAAGGCGCTGTCGGCCGGGATGCACGTGCTCCTGTTCTCCGACAACGTCCCCCTCGACCAGGAGGTGGAGCTGAAGCAGCGGGCCGAGGCCGCGGGGCTGCTCGTCATGGGCCCCGGCGCCGGCACGGCCATGCTCGGGCGGACGGGGCTCGGCTTCGCCAACGTCGTCGGCGGCGAGACCGACGGCGACGCCCGGCCGGGGGTCGGCGTCGTCGCCGCGGCCGGCACCGGCGCCCAGGAGGTCATGGCCCTCCTCGACCGGGGCGGCGCCCGGGTCACCGCCGTCATCGGCGTCGGCGGGCGCGACCTGTCGGAGACCGTCGGCGGCCGTATGGCCCGCAGCGGGTTGCGGGCGCTGCGGGCCGACCCCGGCACCGACGCCGTGCTGCTGGTGTCCAAACCGCCGTCGGACGGGGTGGCCCGGCTGGTGCTGGCCGAGGCCGGGGGCTGCGCCCAGAGCGACCGCGCCAAGCCGGCGGTGGCCGCCCTCATCGGCCTGGCCGAGCCCGTCCCCACCCCCGACGGCGTGCAGCTGGCCTCGACGCTGGAAGGCGGGGCGACCGCCCTCCTCGCCCAGCTCGGCCTGCCCCCGCTCGATCTCGACGGCGGGCTGCGGGCCGCCGTCACCGCCGCCGTCGCCCAGCTCCCCGCCGGGCGCCGCCTGGTTCGGGGCCTCTTCTCCGGCGGCACGCTCTGCTACGAGGCGCTGGTCATCCTGTCGGGCATCCTCGGCCCCGTGTACTCCAACACTCCGCTCCGCAAGGGCTGGGGCCTGCCCGCCCCCGACGGCGCCCACGTCTGCCTCGACCTCGGCGAGGAGGAGTTCACGAAGGGCCGGCCCCACCCCATGATCGACCCCGAGGCCCGGCTCGAGCACCTGCGGGCGGAAGGGGCGCGGCCCGACGTGGCCGTGGTCCTGCTCGACGTCGTCCTCGGCCACGGCTCCCACCCCGATCCGGCCTCGGTGTTCGCCGGCCTGTGCGGCGAGCTGCGCGACGGCGGCCGGGGCCCGGCCGTCGTGGCCTACGTGCTCGGCACCGCCGGCGATCCCCAGGGCCTCGCCTCCCAGCGGGCGAAGCTGGCCGAGGCCGGCTGTATCGTCCCCCCCACCGCCGGCCGGGCCGCCCTGGCCGCGGCCGCCCTGGCCGCCCGCCGCCCCGAGCTCGTGGAGGAGCCCCTCTCGTGACCGCCCCGGTGCTGCTGATCTGCCACTCGACGCGGCCGCGGGGCGGGCTCGTCCACACGCTGTCACTGGGCGAGGCGCTCATCGCCCAGGGTGTGGACGCCCGGCTCGTGACCCTCGGCGATCCCGCCGCCGGCCTCTTCCGGCCAACCCCGCTGCCCCACACGATCGTCGCCGCCCCGCCCCCGGCGGACGAGCTCACCCAGCGGGTCTTCGACGCCGTCGACGCCCTCGAGGCCGGCCTCGGCGCCCTCTGCCCGGCCGGCGACGTGATCCTCCACGCCCAGGACTGCATCGCCGCCCGGGCCGCCTGCCGCATCCGCGACGGCCATGCCCTGACCGGGCCCCGGCCCGGCACGGTCGTGGTCCGCACCGTGCACCACGTCGACGACTTCACCACCCCGGCGCTGGTCGAATGCCAACTGCGAGCCATCCTCGACCCCGACCGCGTGCTCGTGGTCAGCGACCACTGGCGGGCCCGCCTGGACAGCGAGTACGGCGTCGACGCAACCGTCGTCCGCAACGGCGTCGATCCCGGCCGCTTCGGCTCCGGCGCCGCCGGCGAGCGGGAGCGGTTCCGGGCCCGGGCCGGCGCCGACGCCGACACGTTCCTCGTCCTCACCGTCGGCGGCATCGAGCCCCGCAAGGGGTCGGTCACCCTCCTGGAGGCGATGGCCGACCTCGTCGCCCGGGCCGACGGGCGCGGGCCCCGGCCCGTGCTGGCCGTCGTCGGCGGCCACACCTTCTTCGACTACCGGGCCTACCGGGACGGCGCCCTGGCCCGCCTGCCCGAGCTCGGTCTCGTCGAGGGGCGCGACATCCTGCTGCTGGGCACGGTCAGTGAGGCCGACCTCGGGGGCTGGTACCGGGCGGCCGACGCCTTCGCCTTCCCGTCGGTCAAGGAGGGCTTCGGCCTCGTCGTCCTCGAGGCCCTGGCCGCCGGGCTGCCGGTGGTGGCCAGCGACATCCCGGTCTTCGCCGAATACCTCGAGGACGGGCGCAGCGCGCTGCTCGTCCCGCCCGGCGACGCCGGAGCCCTGGCCGCCGCCCTCGACCGCCTGGCCGGCGACCCGGCGCGGCGCCGGGAACTGGCGGCCGGCGGGCGGCCGCTGCTCGACCGTTTCACGTGGGCCGCCGCCGCCCACGCCCATCGGGATCTCTACGCCCATTCGGAGGATGCGAGGGTCGAGGGGCGGCGGTAGCTTCCCTGCATGACCAACAAGAGCAGGCAGATCTCAGCGCGGGCGGCGACGGCTTGAGGGGCCTCGCCGGCAAGGTCGTCCTCGTCACCGGGGCCGGGCGGGGCATGGGGCAGGCCATGGCCGAGCGCCTCGCCGCCGAGGGCGCCCGGGTGGCCGTGACCGACATCGACGCCGACTCGGCCCTCGCCGCGGCCAAGGCGCTCGAGGGGGCGGCGGGCTTCCGGCTCGACATCACCGACGCCGCCGAGGTGACGGCCCGCATCGACGAGATCACCGCCGCCCTCGGCCCCATCGACGCCCTCGTCAACAACGCCGGATGGGACAAGCTGTCGCCCTTCCTCGACACCGACGAGGACCTCTGGGACCGCATCATCGACATCAACCTCCGGGGGCCGATCCGGATGACCAAGGCCGTGCTCCCGGGGATGGTGGAGCGGGGGCAGGGCCGCATCGTGAACATCTCGTCCGACGCCGGCCGGGTCGGCTCCACCGGCGAGGCCGTCTACTCGGCCTGCAAGGCCGGGATCATCGGCTTCACCAAGACCGTGGCCCGGGAGGTGGCCCGCCACAACATCACCGTCAACACGGTCTGCCCCGGACCCACCGCCACGCCCCTGCTGCAGTCGATGGTGGGGGAGCACGAGAAGCTCATCGAATCCCTGAAGCGGGGGATCCCCCTGGGCCGGCTCGGCGAGCCCGACGACATCGCAAGTGCGGTGGCCTTCATGGTCTCCGACGACGCCTCGTTCATCACCGGCCAGACCCTGTCGGTGAGCGGCGGTCTGACGATGGCCTAGGTACCGGGCGGCGGGCCGGCCGCCCTGGCCATGAGCCAACCCCGGGCCCGCTCGGCCCGCGGGTAGCGGTCGACGAGGTCCCAGAAGCCCCGGCCGTGGCCCGGCACCACCAGGTGGGCCAGCTCGTGGACGATCACGTAGTCGAGCACCCAGCCCGGCTCGGCCACCAGCTTGGAGGAGATCCGGACACTGCCGTCGACCGGCGTACACGAACCCCAGCGCAGCTGTTGGTTGTCGACCCACCGGATGGTCGACGGTCGGGGCAGCCCGTAGCGGTCGGCCAGCTCGACGGCGCGCTCGCTCAGGTCGATCCCGCCGGTGCTGCTGGAGCGTTCCAGGCGGCGCACCATCTCCGCCACCCAGCGCTCCTCCTCGGCTCTGGTCATCGTGGCCGGGATCGTGACGCGCACGACGCCGTTCACCCGCCGGGCCTGAACCGTCTTGCGCCGGCGGGGGCTCCGGATCACTTCGACGTTCACGGGCCGGAGGGTAGTGGGCGTCGTTGCCGAACTGGTGGACTCCCGAAGCCGTGCCGGGGGGCACCCCCGAACCCCCGGGCTCCCGCTAACGCTCCGCCGGCCGGCGCCCGATGAAACTCCAGCCGTCCATCTGGTAGACGACGTCGCCCGCCCCGTCGACCAGTTCCGTCCGCCCCAGGACCTTGCCCAGGGTGGGCCGGCTGGCCGACGGCTCGGCCACCACAACGGTGTAACGGGCCCGGAGCCGGTCGCCGGCCCGGACCGGCTTGCGGAACCGGATGTTCTCCACGCCGGGCGAACCCTGGGCGTCGGTGTCGTTGAGCAGGCTGTCGACCTGGAGCCGCATGGTCCGCATGGCCGTCTGCCAGCCGCTGGCGATGAGCCCGCCGTAGATCGATGCCTTGGCCGCCACCGGGTCGACGTGGAAGGGCTGCGGGTCCCACTCCCGGGCGAAGGCGATGATCTCCTCCTCCGTCAACGGCGCCAGCTCTCCGAGGTCGATGACCTGGCCTTCGGTGAAGTCTTCGAAGTAGAGGATCGCCCGCCCCTCCTGTCCGTGCGGTCGTCGGGTCGGCCGAGAGTCTCCCGCTACTGTGGCCCCCGACCACGAAAGGACCGTGATGCGCCGGATCGCTCTGTGCCTGCTCGCCCTCGCCGCGCTGGGCGCCGGAGCCTGCGGTGGTGACAGCGGCACACCGCTGACCGCCGACGACTTCGCCAAGCAGGCCAACGCCATCTGCAAGGCCGGCGACGAGAAACTGGCCGAGGAGGGCAAGCCGCTCCTGGCCGACGCCAAGACCACGCCCGACCAGCTGGCCCAGTTCTACCTGAAGAACGCCGTCCCCAACGCCCGCGACAAGTTGAAGCAGATCGGCAAGCTGCACCCGCCGGACAAGGACAAGAGCAAGGTCAAGAAGATGCTGGCCGCCGGCAAGAAGGCCACCGACACCGTCGAGAGCGGCCTGAAGAAGCAGGGCGCCGCCTTCCTGACCGCCAAGGGGCCCGACCCCTTCAAGGACTTCAACTCGCAGGCCAAGGACCTGAAGCTGACCGACTGCGCCGGCCAGAGCTGAGGAGCACATCCCGATGAGCGACGAGGGCGTCACTGTCTGGTTCAACCCCAACTGCTCGAAGTGCCGCACGGTGCAGGGGATCCTGGCCGAGCGGGGCGTCGACGCCGACTACGTCCGCTACCTGGAGCAGACCCCGACGAGAGCTGAGATCGAGGCGGTGCTGGCCATGCTGGGCACCGCCGACCCCCGGGCCATCATGCGGACGGGCGAAGCCATCTACAAGGAGTTCGGCCTGGCCGGCGCGGACCGCGACGCCCTGCTCGGCGCCATGGTGACCCACCCCATCCTGATCGAGCGCCCGATTGTCATCCGGGGCGACAGGGCTGTGGTCGGCCGCCCACCGGAGAACGTGCTCGATCTGCTCTAGCGACCGGAGTCGAACCGGTTCATCCAGATCTCGGCCGCCACCCAGATCGTCTTGGTGAACGGGTAGAAGAGCATCGGCATGATGACGGCCAGCACGGCCGAGGTGCCGACGACGAACCCCACCGGCGGGCCGCCGCTGTCGCTGGTGGCCAGCACGATGATGTAGATGAACATCCCGAGGATGAGGATCCCCGCCGTCAGCCCGATGTTGATCGTCATGCCCCCGAGCATGTGCCCTTCCTCGGGGCGGCCCTCGAAGTGCAGATCGCAGCGGGGGCAGCGTTCCTTCATCGTCCACCAGTTGATGAAGAGATGGCCCTCGCCGCAGCGGGGACAGTGCTTCATCGCCGCCCGGGCGAACATCGTCGGCAGGCTCGGTCGCTCACCGCCGGCGATGTCGGTCGGGTTCAGCTCACCCATTGGCCCCGCTCCTCCATGACCTGCTTCAACACGCTGGGCCGGTCGGTCATGATGCCACCCACCCCGAGATCGAGCAGCCGGCGCATCTCGGCCGGTTCGTCGATCGTCCACACGTGCACGGGAATACCCCGCCGGGCGGCGCCGGTCACGAATCGACCGTCGACCAGCGTACGTTCCCTGTAGGTCAACGGGACCTGGACGCAGGCGGCGGCGAACGGCCCCACCGGCACGCCGAAGCCGGCCAGGCGCATCCGGGCGATGGCCGCCGGGCCCATCGACGTGCAGATCGGCCGGCCCACCGCCTTGCGCAGCTGCAGCAGCCGCCGGTCGGAGAAGGCGGCGATGTTGACCCGGTCGAAGGCGTTGGTCCGGCGGAGGGCGTCGGCCAGTGGCGCCACGGCGGCGTCCATCTTGGGGTCGATGTTGAACCGGGCGTCGGGGAAGGCGTCGAGCAGCGCCTCCATGGTGGTGATCGACTCGCCCTCCGCCCCGACCCGGGCGTGGCGGACCTCCGACCACGGCCGGTCCTCGAGGCGCCCGGTGAGATCGGTGACCCGGTCGAGCGACTCGTCGTGGAAGGCCAGCAGCACACCGTCGGACGTGACCCGCCCGTCGGTCTCAAGGTAGCGGTAGCCCATGTCGAGCGCCCGGCCGAAGGCGGCCAGCGTGTTCTCCCCGCCGACCTCGGCCGCTCCGCCCCGGTGGGCGAAGGGGATCGGGTGCGGCCAGTCCAGAAATGCGAACCGCTCGTTCACGCCGCGGCCAGCTGCTCCCGGACCTGGCGCTTGAGGCGGAAGAGGATGGCCGACATGCCCCGCAGCCGGAGGCTGGAGATCACCTCGGCCAGGCCGAGGTCCTCGTAGAAGTCGTCCGGCGTGCCGAGGACCTCCTCGGCGCTGGCCCCTTCCAGGCCCTCCCGCAGGATCCCGGCGAAACCCCGGGTGGTCGGCGCCTCGGCCGGGACGTCGAAGAACAGGTGGACCCGCCGGTCGCCGTCGAGCTCGGTCGTGAGAAAGAACGGCGTCTGGCACTCGACCACCTGCTCCATCCGGTCGCGATGGCCGGCGAGGTGGTCGGGGAGCGGCGGCACCTTCCGGGAGTACTCCAGCAGCGCCTGGAGGCGCAGATCCTTCGGGGCGCCGGAGAACAGGTCGACGATGCGAGCCAGCTTCGGAGGGGTAGTGGTGTCGCTGATGCCGGTATCGTAACCGGGCCGTTCCACCCGCCGTCTGCCCCTGGGAGGTCACCATGCCCGTCGACAACGACCCGTCCCCTCAGCTGACGGAGTACGTCCACCCCGAGAAGCTCGTCACGGCCGACTGGCTGGCCGCCCACCTCGACGACCCCCGCATCGTCATCGTCGAGTCCGACGAAGACGTGCTGCTCTACGACACCGGCCACATCCCCGGGGCGGTCAAGGTCGACTGGCACACGGAGCTCAACGACCAGGTGACGCGGGACTACGTCGACGGCGAGGGCTTCGCCCGGCTCATGGGCGAGAAGGGCATCAGCCGGGAGTCGACGGTCGTCTTCTACGGCGACAACTTCAACTGGTGGGCGGCCTACGCCCTGTGGGTCTTCTCGCTCTTCGGCCACCCCGACGTCCGCCTGCTCAACGGGGGCCGCATGAAGTGGGTCGCCGACGGCCGGGAGATGACGACCGACCTCCCCAAGCGGGAAGCGACCGACTACCCCGTCATCGAGCGCGACGACTCGAAGATCCGGGCCTACAAGGACGCCGTGATCGACCACATGATGCAGCGCCGGCCGATGGTCGACGTGCGCTCCCCCGAGGAGTTCCGGGGCGAGCGGACGCACATGCCCGAGTATCCCCAGGAGGGCGTGCTCCGGGGCGGGCACATCCCCGGCGCGGCCAGCGTCCCCTGGAAGCGGGCGGCCAACGACGACGGCACGTTCAAGTCCGTCCCCGACCTCAAGGCCATCTACCAGGGGGAGGTCGGCCTCGCGCCGGGCGACGACATCGTCGTCTACTGCCGCATCGGCGAGCGGTCGAGCCACACCTGGTTTGTCCTCACCCAGCTGCTCGGCTACCCGACCGTCCGCAACTACGACGGCTCGTGGACCGAGTGGGGCAACACCGTCCGGGTCCCCATCGAAAAGCCGTAAAAGAGGGCCCCCGGCGGGCCGGCCGTCCCCCAGCTGCGGCCGGCCCGGTCGAGGGCCCTCGGAGAATGGGGGACGGGGTGGCGGTCCGTCCCCTCAGTGGCGCCCGGCGGGTGGGCTCGGATGCGCCACGCCCAATGAACGCCCCGGGACCCTCCTTATGACGCGCTGAGTGGCGACGATCGCTCTTTCGGTGGTCAGCGACGGTCGGAGCTCAGGCGAGGCCCGGAGCGTTGGGGCCGGGGTCGCCCGACACCGTGTCCGGTTGGCCCGAGGGCGCCGGCGCCGGCCGGCTCGACCCCGTGCTGGTGGCCGGGTGGTTGAGGGCGTCGATCAGCTTGCGGAGCCGGGCCCAGTGGGTGCGGTCGAACCGCAACCGGATGCGGGCCAGCTCCACCTTGTCGTTGTCGGCGATCTCGGCCGACGACGGCTGGGTGGCCTCGATCCGGCCGCCGGTCACGATGTCGGCGAAGTCCTCGTTGAGACGCTCCAGCTCCTCGTCGGACGGGAGGCGGTGCATCCGGATGACCAGCGCCCGGTCGACGAAGCGGATCGAGTGGTAGTTGGAGTAGAAGCCCTCCAGCTCCCGCACCGCCTGGTCGACGTCGTCCGTGATCAGGACGAGGTCGAGGTCGTCGGGGGAGATGAGCCGCCGGACCAACAGCTCCTCCTCCACGAAGCGCTTCCAGCTGGCCCAGTACGTCCCGCCCGGCACCTCGAGCAGGACGACGGGAGCGGGGTGCGACTTGCCCGTCTGGACCAGCGTGAGGAGCTCGAAGGCCTCGTCCATCGTGCCGAAGCCGCCGGGGAGGAGCACGAAGCCGTGCGACTCCTTGATGAAGGCCAGCTTGCGGGTGAAGAAGTACCGGAAGTTGATGAGCTTCGGGTCGTCGGCGATGAACTGGCTGGTGGCCGCCTCGAACGGGAGCCGGATGTTGACCCCGAAGGAATTCTCGGTGCCCGCCCCCTCGATCCCGGCCGACATGATTCCCGGCCCGGCCCCTGTGATGACCATCCAGTCCCGCTCGGCCATGGCGGCGGCGAAGGCCCGGGCCTGCTCGTAGAGCGGGTCCTCGGGCATCGTCCGGGCCGACCCGAAGATGGCCACCTTGCGCTGCCCCCGGTAAGGGGAGAAGACGTGGAAGGCGTAGCGCATCTCCTTGAGCGCAGAGTTGGCGATCTTGAAGTCGCCCCTCGCCGCGCCGTCGCGGGCCATCCGCAGGGCCGAGACGATCATCTCGAAGACGAGGTCGACGTGGCCGGTGGCCCCGGCCCGGGTCACGAGCTCGGCGATGGCGGCGTCGAGTTCGGGGTCACCTGTCCGGTAGCGGGGGAGTCGCTCCATGTTCGGAGAGTATGCGGCCTCCGTCACCGGCAAACGGCCGAAATCTCTGTGGGAGGGCTAAGGGAATGGAAATCTGAGCCGAATTTCTCCTCCGTGGCCCATTGCGACGAGCATTACGACACCGAGGCCGTCGGGACCTGCCGGGACTGCCGGCGCCGGACGTGCGAGCCCTGCCAGGTCGAGGTCCGCCGCCTCGGCACCCTCTGCACCCACTGCGCCCTGGTGCGGGCCGGGATCAGGTTGTGCAGGCCCGGCGCGTGATCTCGTAGACCACCTCGCAGCCCTTGCGGAGACCGTCGAGGGGGATCCGCTCGTTGATGCCGTGGAAGGTGGCGACCTCGGCGTTGGACAGCATCACCGGAACCAGCCCGTAGGCGTCGGCGCCCTGCTGGCGGAAGTAGCGGGAGTCGGTGAAGGCGGGGCAGAGCACCGGGGCGAAGGCGGCTTCGGGGAAGGC
>DASYFF010000035.1:0-6779 GCA_036498605.1 Acidimicrobiia bacterium
ACGCCGAGGAGGACTTCGCCGAACTGATCGCGGGCTGCTCGGTGGCGGGCTTCATCCCCAAGAGTCACATCACGGCCGGTTCCATCCACCGGCTACTCGAACGATCGAAAGGGTTGGCATGCGCGGACCGAACGAGCTCTCCTCCACCGCCCTCCGCTGCCTCGACGGGCAGCTCGGCGAAGCCCTGGCCCTCGCCGTCTCCTGCCGCCTCCTCTCCGACCGGGCCCGTTCCGCCGGAGACGCCCTGACCGCGGTCACGCTGCACGAGCTGGCGTCCGACCTGGCCGATCAGGCCGCCATCCTCGCCCCTCTCGTATGGGGGGAACCCACCGCCGGGATCCCGCCGGACCCGGCGGATTCCACCCAGGATGCCGACACCTTGCTGGCCGCACTCGATGCCCATCTCGCCCGAGCGGCGCTGATCGCCCGGACCGATGCCATGTCCCCGGGCCTGGAGACGACCGTCGTCGGATTGCTGTCGACCCTCGCCGCCCTCTATGAGACCCGGCGCAAGCTGCTCCTCGTCTCCACCGTGCTCGACCGCGCCTGATCCGTCATCTGCCCGACGGCAGGCGCCTCCGGCCCGGCGCCGGAGGCTCTGGTCTCGAAGGCCACCGTCTCCACCATGGAGGATCCCGGTTTCGCCTCCTGGCCGGTGACGAAGACGCGGCTTCCCCCCGGGTCGACGGCCAGGTCCTCGAGGTGACGGGCCGAGCCCGGGCGCTGCCCGGCGTAGGTTGCCCGCCAGAGGAGCCGGCCCGTGGCGGCGTCGAACCCGGCCACCGCGTAGCAGGGATCGTCCCCGCCGGGCGAGGCGCCGTCCTGGGCCGACATGGCGACGTACACCTGGCGGCCACTCCGGGAGGATCGCACCCGGGCCAGCCCGAAAAGCCCCTCGTGGTCCTGCGTCGGGGTCAGCAGAGGGACGAATGACGACCACAGGATCTGACCGGTGCGTGCCTGGCGGGCTTCCAGCCGGTAGCCGGCCGAGGCGCCCCCGGTGAAACCGGCGACGTACAGGCGGCGGCCGTCGGGATCGACGTCGACGGACCAGGCAAGCTCGTCGGCTCGCGACGCTGACGAGGACATGCCGGACCACACCGGCGAGCCGCTCGCCGTGTCGTAGGCAACGGTGAGGAACCCGAACCCGGCCCCCAGGGGCCGCTCCTGCTTGTTCCACCCGGTCACGTAGAGAAGGTCCCCTCCGGGACTGAGCACCATCCCGTTGGGCTGGGCCGCGCTGTCGTCGCCGCGGTGGTGCGTGACCCAGAGCTGCTTACCCGTGGCCCCGTCGTAGGCGACGGTCAGCCACTGCACATAGGGCTTGTCCTCCCAGCTGATGGCCGTCACGAATACGCGTTCCCCGCCCGGCGTGGCGACGACGGCGACGGGTTCCGCCGGAACGGCGGGCGCGGCGGCGTGGTCGGCAACCCATGACGTCCGGCCGGTCAGGGCGTCCACCGCCAGCACCACGAGGTCGTGCGAGGCGGTGAATTGCCCGGCCACGAAGACGCGGCTGTCGGTCACCGCCACACGGCCGGCGGCAGAGGCCCCGTCGTCGGCGCCGAGGGGTCGCGCCTGCCAGGCCGGTCGGCCGGTCGCCGGGTCGTGGGCCATGACGACCATCTTCTGCGACCAGACCCGTCGGGCGTCGGGGACGGAGGTCCCACCGGCGCTCACGACGAGCCTCCCGGAAGGGCTCAGGCCGATGTCCTGGGCACCGACGGCTCCGCTCGTCCCGTTGGGGACCGCCCACCGCAGCTTCCCGGTCGCGGCCTCGTAGGCGAGGTCGGTCCCGTCGGCGGCCACGTACACCAGTGTGCCGTCGGCACTGGTGGCCACCGCCCGGCCGTCTTTGCGTCCGTGGGGGGAGGGGAGGGGGCGGTCCTGGGCCCACGCCACGCAACCGGCCCGGCGGGTGACGTCACAGCCGGCGCCGCCCCGGGCGCCCGCCGCCGGCGCGGTGGCGGCGATCAGGCCGCCCACGGTCAGGAGCCGGATCAGGCGCTTTGCTCTGCGGAGGTTCAAGGCTGATTGGGGCATCCCACTACTCCACCGCGTCGACGCCGGTTCACACATCACGCGTTCGCGCCGTTGCCGCGTCGGAACCTGCGCGATCGCGTGATGTCAGGGGAGTCGGCCATCCGCAATGTCTTCTACATGAAATTTGAGCGCGAAGTCGTTGTGGTAAGCGCGGTGCGGACGGCGATCGGGGACTACGGCGGCGCGCTCAAGGACGAGCCGCCCACCGCCCTGGCCGCCGGGGTGGTGGCCGAGGCGGTGGCTCGGGCCGGAGTCGACCCGTCCGCCGTCGGCCATGTGGTGTTCGGCAACGTGATCCACACCGAAGCGAAGGACATGTACCTCTCCCGGGTGGCAGCGGTACAGGCAGGCATCCCCGTCACCGTTCCCGCCCTGACCCTGAACCGGCTGTGCGGCAGCGGACTGCAGGCGATCGTCTCCGCCGCCCAGACCATTCTCCTCGGCGACGCGAGCGTCGCCGTGGCGGGCGGGGCCGAGAGCATGAGCCGCTCCCCGTACTGGCTGCCGAGCATGCGGTGGGGTCAGCGGATGAACGACGGCAACGTGATCGACGTCATGGTCGGGGCCCTCACCGACCCCTTCGACGCCGTCCACATGGGCGTCACCGCCGAGAACGTGGCCGCCCGGTACGGAATCTCCCGGGAAGACCAGGACGCTCTGGCGGTGGAGAGCCATCGCCGGGCCGCCCGGGCCATCGCCGAAGGCCGGTTCAAGGAGCAGATTCTGCCCGTCGACGTCAAGACCCGGGGGGGAACGGTCGCCTTCGACCACGACGAGCACGTCAGGGACGACGTCGACGCCGAGTCGATGGCCAGACTCCGGCCCGTCTTCCAGGCCGACGGTACGGTCACGGCCGGCAACGCCTCGGGGCTCAACGACGCCGCCGCCGCCGTGCTGCTGATGGAGGGGCGGGCCGCCGAGTGGGCCGGGGTCGAGCCCCTGGGCCGCCTCGTGGCCTATTCCCACGTCGGCGTCGAGCCGAGCGAGATGGGCATCGGGCCGGTGCCCGCCGTCCGCCGGCTCCTCGACCGGGTTGGGCTGACCGTCGACGACATCGATGTCTTCGAGTCCAACGAGGCCTTCGCCGCCCAGGCGCTGGCCGTCAGCCGCCAGCTCGGCCTGCCCGAGGACAAGACCAATCCCAACGGCAGCGGCATCTCCCTCGGCCACCCGATCGGCGCCACGGGCTGCATCCTGACCGTCAAGGCGCTCTTCGAACTGCAACGGACCGGTGGCCGGCGGGCCGTGGTGACCATGTGCATCGGCGGCGGCCAGGGCATCGCCGCCCTCTATGAGCGCATCTGACGCCGTTCGGCCACAACGGTCGGTCGGCTACGGTCGGAACCATGGCTCTACATGATCAGGAGACCGGCGGTGAGGCCCGGGACCACCTGCAGGTCCGCCCGCAGTTCGCCCAGCTCGGCGAGATCGGCGAGGTCCCCAAGCTGCGGCTGGCACCGACTGGTATGCCGGCGGCCACGGCCTATCAGATCGTCCATGACGAGTTGCTGTTGGACGGCAACGCCCGCCTCAACCTGGCCACCTTCGTCACCACCTGGATGGAGCGTGACGCCGAGACGCTGATGGCGGAGTGCGCGGCCAAGAACATGATCGACAAGGACGAATACCCGCAGACGGCAGAGCTGGAGCGGCGCTGCGTCAACATCCTGGCCGATCTCTGGCACGCGCCCGAAGGCGGCGACGCGACGGGATGCTCGACGACGGGGTCGAGCGAGGCGTGCATGTTGGGCGGCCTCGCGCTCAAGTTGCGCTGGCGTGAGCGCCGCCGGGCCGCTGGCGGGCCGACCGGCCGACCCAACCTGGTCATGGGCGCCAACGTGCAGGTCTGCTGGGAGAAGTTCTGCCGCTACTGGGATGTCGAGGCCCGCCTCGTCCCGGTCGGCCCCGAGGCCACCTGCCTGACGGCGGAGGGGGCGGCGTCCCACTGCGACGAGGACACCATCGGCGTCGTCGCCGTCATGGGCTCGACCTACGACGGTGCCTACGAGCCGGTCGCCGCCATCGCCCGGGCCCTCGACGACCTGGCCGCCGCCGGTGGAGTCGACGTGCCCATCCATGTCGACGCCGCCTCGGGAGGGTTCGTCGCCCCCTTCCTCGATCCTCACCTCGTGTGGGATTTCCGGCTGCCCCGGGTCCAGTCCATCAACGCCTCCGGCCACAAGTACGGGCTCGTGTACCCCGGCGTCGGCTGGATCATCTGGCGGGACCACGCCGCCCTCCCACCCGAGCTGGTCTTCAACGTCGATTACCTCGGCGGCCAGATGCCCACCTTCGCCCTCAACTTCTCACGACCGGGAGCACAGGTCGTCGGCCAGTACTACAACTTCCTGCGGCTGGGTGCCGATGGCTATAGCCAGGTGCAACAGGCCTGCCGGGACACCGCCCGCTGGCTGGCCGAGGAGATCGACGCCGTGGCTCCCTTCGAGCTCATCTTCTCGGGCGACGGCATCCCCGCCCTGGCCTTCCGGATCCGCGACGCGCCGTTCACCGTCTACGACGTGTCCGAGGCGCTGCGGACCCACGGCTGGATCGTCCCCGCCTACCGGATGCCCCCCGCTCTCGACGACGTCGCCGTGCTCCGCATCGTCGTCCGCAACGGGTTCAGCCGCGACCTCGCCGCCCTGTTCGTCGACCACCTCAAGGAAACGGTCGAGCGCTTACAGAGCAACCAGGCCGGACGGGCCGACAAGGTCGCCTTCCATCACTGACTCCCGCCAAGCGCGAACTGGCCGAGGATCACGCCACCGCCAGCAAGTCAGAACGCTGGGCGATGAGCACGTCCCGCAGCGGCACCGGCGGGCGACCGGTGAGGCGTTCGAAGGCCGGGTCGACCACGTCGAGGTACCCGAGGCGGACGGCCCGACCGAAGGCGGTGATCGCCCGGGCGGACGGCCAGGGCGTTCCGATACCGACGAGCATCGAAGTGAGCGTCCGGTCGCTGAGTTGGACGACCTTCAGGGGGCGGCGGCTCACGTCAGCGTAGAGCTCGGCCAGCTCGGCCGGTGACAGGGCCTGCGGGCCGGTGATGTCGTAGGTCTTGAAGTCGTGGCCATGGGTGGTGAGGGTGACGGCCGCGGCCTCGGCGCAGTCCCGTCGTGAGACCGGGACCATGCGCCCCTCGCCGCCGTTCGTGATGAGTTTTCCGTTCTGGACCGCGGTGGCGGCGGCCGCCAGCTGGAGCTCGGCGAAGCTGCCGAACCGCAACACCGTCCACGCCAGCCTGCTGCGGTGGAGTATCGCTTCCGTGTCCCCCAGCTCCTGGGCGAAGGCGCCGACCGGATTCCCTACCGGGTTGACATGTGACGTGAACACCACATGGCCGACCCCTGCCGCCGCCGCGGCGTCCAGGGCGGCGCGGTGCTGCCAGATCCGGCGACCGACGGCATCGGTGCTGATCAAGAGCATCCGATGGCCGCCGGCAAAGGCGTCGCTCAGCGTTGCCCGGTCGTCGAAGTCGCCGTAACGGACGTCGGTACCGCGAACACGAAGCTCGTGCAACGCCTCCGGATGGCGGGTGACCAGGACGAGGTCCTCCGGCGGAACACGCTCCAACAGTTGCTCGGCGACGAGGCGGCCAACGTGACCCGCCGCTCCTGTGACGATGAGGCTCATGGCCGACACGCTAGAGAGCCCGGACGCGCCACAGGAGGGACGAAGAGACAGAGGCGACCGTACGAGAGATCAGCCGAACCGGCGCATCGGCGCCGTTCTACTGGAAGGAGACCCAAGGAGGCCTACGATGCCCTTCGCCAGGAACGGAAGAGTCAAGCTCCATTGGCAGAGCGTCGGCGACGGACCGGCCGTGTTGCTCATCGCCGGACAGGGGATGACCGTGGACGGTTGGTGGGCGACAATCCCTGTTCTGGCCCGCTCCTTTCGGGTGATCGCCTTCGACCACCGCGACACGGGCCGGAGCAGCCGCGTTCGGTGGCTCTACTCGGTGGCGCAGATGGCCGACGACGCCGTGGCCGTTCTCGACGCCGCCGGCGAACAGCGTGCCCACGTGTACGGGATCTCGCTCGGCAGCCTGGTGGCGCAGGAGGTGGCCCTCCGGCATCGTGATCGCGTCCGGGCACTCGTCCTCGGGGCCAGCTCCGCCGGTGGGTGGGCCGCCTACAAACCCTCAGCGTCGTCGTTCGCCCAGACCTTCCTTGTCCGGGCCGGGGGCATGGGCGCGGAAGAGGCGGAGTGGGCCGCCATTCCCTACACCTACGCCGAGAGGACCCGCCGGTTCCACCCGGAACGCATCGGCGCCGACATCACATGGCGGCTGAGCTCGCCTCCCGGAGCCCTCGGCTACGTGCACCAGGCGGCGGCGGTGGCGGCGCACGACGCCTATGACCGGCTGAATCAGGTGACCGCCCCGACCCTCGTCGTCCACGGCGAGGAGGACATCTTCGTGCCGCCCGCCAACGCCCTGGTGCTGGCCGAGAAGATTCCCGGTGCGCAGTTGCAACTCTGGCCGGACGCCGGCCATATGTACATCATCGACGAACCCCGCGCCGATCAGGAGATCGCCCGCTTCTTCCGCCACCACTCGGCCAACCGCGCCCGTCCCAGGACTTCGTCGCCCCGAATCGCCTGAGTGGGCGGTGGAACTACGCAAACGTGTGGTGTCCCCCGGGACGCGATCCCTCATCCTTTCGAATGTTCGAAAGGGGAACGGTCGTGCGCGGTCCAGCGGATCTCATCGGCGAGGACTACTTCATCCTCGG
>DASYFF010000036.1:0-23906 GCA_036498605.1 Acidimicrobiia bacterium
CCATTCTCCCCGCCGACCAGGCCGAGATCGTGCTGCTGCGGGTGGTGGCCGGGCTCCCGGTCGAGGACGTGGCCGCCGTCACCGGTCGCAAACCGGGCACCGTCAGGGTCCTCCAGCACCGGGCGCTGCGCCGACTGGCCGACCGACTCGAACGCCCGGTGAACGGGGTGTAACGCCAATGGACAGAAATTCGATTGCCCGGGGGATGCTCCCGAACGACCTCCCCCTCGACGAAGACAGCGCCGCCCGGATGCTGCAGGGCTCCGTCCACCCCGACGACGCCCCGCCCGGGTACGGCCCGGTCGCCGGCCTCCTCGCCTCCGCCTCGGCCCTGCCGGCGGTCGACGAGGACGCCGCCACGGCCAGCATCTCCGCCATGGTCGAGGCGATCCGGGGCAGTGAACCCGCCCCCCAGCCGTCGCGGAGGAAGTCCATGCTCAAGAAGCTGCTGGCCGGGAAGGCCCTGGCCGCCATCGGCGTCGTCGCCCTCACCGCCTCCGGGGCGGCCGCCGCCACCGGCTCGCTCCCCGACCCCGCCCAGGGCGCGGTGTCCGGCGCCGCCAGCCACGTCGGCATCCACATCCCCCAGCCCGGCGGCAACTCGGCCAAACACCGCCAGGACGGGGCGCACCGCCCGTCGGGCGACACCACCTCCTCGACCGACGGCACCGGTGACAACCACGGCCAGACGGTCTCTGATGTCGCCCACCAGCCCGCCACGGACGGGAACCACGGAGCCGCGGTCTGCACCGTCGCCAGCGACGGGAAGTGCAAGGCCGGTTCGAACCACGGCCAGGGTGGCGGCGACGACGAGGGCACCACGTCGAGCACCGTCGGATCCGGCACCGACCACGGCCAGGCCGCCGACAACCCCGGCGACGACCACCAGAGCCCGGCCGGCCAGGACCACGACCAGGCGGGCGAGGACCACGGGTCCACCTCGACGACCGTGACCACCGGCAGCCTGGACACCGGCGAGGACCACAGCGGCAAGGACCTGTCGTCGTCGGACCAGGGCGACTCCGCTTCCAGCGGCCGCCACTGACCTCTTCCCCCCAACGGCCGGGTCCCCCTCCCGGCCGCGAATCACCCCACGCGGAAGCGGGGAGCCCCGGTCAGGGCTCCCCGCTTTCGTTTCGAGCGGTCCGGGGGAGGAGTCGGGTCAGCCCAGGCGCTCGATGATGGTGGCGTTGGCCATCCCGCCGCCCTCGCACATCGTCTGGAGGCCGTAGCGGCCGCCGGTACGCTCCAGCTCGTTGAGCAGCGTGGTCATCAGCTTGGCGCCGGAGCAGCCAAGCGGGTGGCCGAGGGCGATGGCCCCGCCGTTGACGTTGACCCTGGTCATGTCGGGGTGGTGCTCCTTCTCCCAGGCCAGGACCACGGAGGCGAACGCCTCGTTGATCTCGACCAGGTCGATGTCGCCCAGGGTGAGCTTGGCCCGCTCCAGGACCTTCTCCGTGGCCGGGATCGGCCCGGTCAGCATCGTCACCGGGTCGACCCCGGCCAGGGCGAAGCTGTGGAACCGGGCCCGGGGCCGCAGGCCCAGCTCGTTGGCCTTCGCCTCGCTCATGATGAGCAGGGCGGCGGCGCCGTCGCTGATCTGCGACGAGTTGCCGGCCGTGACCTTCCCGTCGGCCTTGAAGGCCGGCTTGAGCGTGGCCAGCTTCTCGACGCTGGAGTCGGGGCGGATGCCCTCGTCGCGGTCGAAGACCCCGCCGTCGGCGCCGATGACCGGGATGATCTCCTTCTCGAAACGACCCTCCTCGGTGGCCCGGGCGGCCCGCTGGTGCGACTGGACCGAGTAGGCGTCGAGGTCCTCCCGGGAGAGGTTCCACTTGTCGGCGATGAGCTCGGCCGAGATGCCCTGGGGGACGAGGCCACCGACGGCGGCGTAGCGGTCGTTGACCTTGGGGCCGAAGGGCAGGCCCGGGCCGCTCATGACGGTGGCGCCCATCGGCACCCGGGTCATGACCTCGACGCCGGCGGCGATGACGATGTCCTGCACCCCGGCCATGACGCCCTGGGCGGCGAAGTGGGCCGCCTGCTGGGAGGACCCGCACTGCCGGTCGATGGTGGTGCCCACCACCGACTCGGGGAACCCGGCGGCGAGGGCGGCGTTGCGCCCGACGTTGAGCGACTGCTCCCCGACCTGCATGACGCACCCCATGATCACGTCCTCCACGAGGGCGGGATCGAGGTCGTTGCGGGTCACGAGAGCCCTGAGGGTCTCGGCGGCGAGGTCAACCGGGTGCCAGTCCTTCAGCTGGCCGTTCCGGCGACCGGCGGCCGTCCGGACAGCGTCGACGATGACGGCGGTCGGCATGGTGGCTGCTCCTATCTAGACCGAGCGGTCAACTTTTCCATCGTAGAGATCCAACAGGTCTCAACACGAAACTGACCTCGGCCCTTCCCGGCCTCTGGCCGGGGCGGCGGCGCTACTTCTTGGCCGATTCGAAGTAGGGGTTCGCCCCGCTGGCGTGGTCGGTCACGTCGACGACCCGGGTGATCTCGGGCACCGATTCCTTGATGACGACCTCGATCCCCTGGCTGAGCGTCACGCTGGCCATCCCGCAGCCCTGGCAGCCGCCCGACAGGCGCAGGTAGGCCACGTCCTCCTCCACCGCCACGAGTTCGGCGTGCCCGCCGTGGGAGGCGATGGACGGGTTGATCTGGCTGTCGAGCACCTGGAGCACCCGCTGGGCGACGTCGCCGCTGAGGTCGGCCGGCGGGCGGGCAGCGCCGCCAGCCACGCCGACAGCCGGGCTCGGGCTGTTGGGGTTGTCGAGCACCAGCCCGCCCTCGATCGGGTCGCCCTGGACGTCGAGCGTGGCGCCCCGCACCTTGTCGACCGAGAAAGCGGGGATGACCACCGACAGGTCGTCGTGCCGCTGGACGACGTCGGTCGGCCCGGCGTAGTCCATCGGCTGGAAGTACATGTCGTACTTGTACTTCCCATTGGCCACACCGGCGATCTCCAGCCACAGGGCGAGATTCTCCGCCTCGCCCTCGTTGGCCCGGACCCGGAGCACCTTCTGCCGGGCCACCTCCGTGATGTTGAGCACCATTTCGGGAACTGCAGCTTCCTCGGCCATATCGCGCCCACCCAACCTCGTCACGGGTTCCGAACCGTCATGATACCGGGCGTGGCTCGCGTCCTGCTCCTGCTCCCCAGCGGTACCTACAAGGCCCCCGACTTCCTGGCCGCCGCCGCCCGGCTCGGGGTCGAGGTCGTCGTGGCCTCGGAGACGGAACAGACGCTGGCCGGTCCGATGGGCGACCGGGCCCTGGTCGTCGACCTCGCCGACCCGGCCGGGTCGGCGGCGTCGATCACCTCTCTGGCCGCCCGCCGGGCGCTCGACGCCGTCATCGCCGTCGACGACCAGGGCGTCCTGATCGCCGCCCTCGCCGCCGAGAAGCTCGGTCTCCCCGCCAACCCCCCCGACGCCGTGGCCCGCACCCGCGACAAGGCCGCCATGCGCACGGCCCTGGCCGCCGCCACTGCTTCCCACGTCCGCCAGCCCGCATTCCGGGTCGTCCATCCGGGCGACGACGTCCGGGAGGCGGCGGAGGCGGTCGGCTGGCCGGTCGTGGTGAAGCCCGTGTCGCTCTCGGCCAGTCGCGGCGTGATCCGGGCCGACGACCCGGCGGGGGTCGAGGCGGCGGAGGCCCGGATCCGGGGGATCCTCGACGGGGACGGCCATCCGCCGGACGAGCCGCTCCTGGTCGAGCAGTTCGTGGCGGGCGGGGAGGTGGCGGTCGAGGGGCTGCTGCGGGGCGGGCGGCTCGAGGTGCTGGCCGTCTTCGACAAGCCCGACCCGCTGACCGGGCCGTACTTCGAGGAGACGCTCTACGTCACGCCCTCCCGACTACCGGCCGCCACGCAGGAGGGGATCGCCGCCGCCGTCGGGGACGCGGCCGCCGCCATCGGGCTGACCGAGGGTCCCGTCCACGCCGAGCTGCGAATCGACCCGGAGGGGCGGCCCTGGATCCTGGAGCTGGCCGCCCGCACCATCGGCGGACTCTGCGCCCGGACACTGCGCTTCGCCGCCGGGGTCACCCTGGAGGAGCTCGTCCTCCGCCACGCCCTCGGCCTGCCCCTCGACCCCCGGCGGGAGACGATCGCCGCCGGCGTGATGATGCTCCCCATCCCCACCGCCGGCCGCTTGGTGGCCGTGCACGGCCAGGAGGAGGCCCGGGCCGTCCCCGGCATCTCCGCCCTCGAGCTCTCCATCCGCCCCGGCGGAACGGTCGTCCCCCTCCCCGAAGGCGACCGCTACCTGGGCTTCCTCTTCGCCCGGGGCCCGTCCCCCGCCGACGTGGAGACCGCGCTGCGGGCGGCCCACGCCCACCTGGACGTCGAGATCGCCCCCGACTGACCCCCGGTAGGCTCGCTGTCATGCGGGTGCTGCTGGTGTCCACATACGAGCTGGGCCATCAGCCACTCAACCTGGCCGCTCCGGCGGCCGCCCTCCGCGGCGCCGGGCACGAGGTGCGCACCCTCGACACCTCGGTCGAAGCGTGGAGCGAGGAGCTGGTCGCCTGGGCGGAGGCCGTAGCCTTCTCGGTCCCGATGCACACCGCCATGCGGCTCGCTCTCCGGGCCGCCGCCGCCGTGCGGGCCGCTCGCCCCGAGCTGCCGATCGGCCTCTACGGCCTCTACGCCACCGTCAGCCAGGACCTGACCCTGGCCGGTCTCGCCGACCACGCCATCGCCGGCGAGTACGAGCCCGCGCTGGTCGCCTGGGTGGACGGGCAGAGCAAAGGGACAGCCTTGATCGAACTTGGGCGCCATCGGCCTGTGTCAGCGCCGGACCGGAGCGGGCTGCCCTCACTCGAACGGTATGCCCGGCTGGCCGTCAGCGGGGAGGAGCGGATCGCCGGGTACGTCGAGGCCTCCCGCGGTTGCGTGCACAAGTGCCGGCACTGCCCGATCCCCGTCGTCTACGACGGGCGGCTGCGGATCGTGCCGGAGGACGTCGTCCTCGCCGACGTCGAGGCCCAGGTGGAGGCCGGGGCCCGGCACATCACGTTCGGGGATCCCGACTTCCTCAACGGGCCGCACCATTCGATGCGGATCGTGGCCGCCTTCCACAAGCACTGGCCGGAGCTCACCTTCGACTGCACCACCAAGGTCGAGCACATCCTCCGCCACGAGGATCTGTGGCCGGAGCTGGCCGGGTCCGGCTGCCTGTTCGTGGTCAGCGCCTTCGAGAGCGTCAACGACGAAACGCTCGCCCTCCTCGACAAGGGCCACACCGCGGCCGAGGCGGCCGCCGCCGTCGGGCTGCTGCGCCGCCACGGCATCGAGATCCGCCCGTCCTTCCTGCCCTTCACGCCCTGGACCACGCTCGACGACGTCGCCGACCTCGTCGACTTCGTGGCCGCCCTCGACCTCGTCGGCAACGTCGACCCGGTGCAGTACACGGTCCGCCTGCTCGTCCCCGAGGGATCCCTGCTCGAGCCCGTCCTGGGCGAGGGCGGCCGGCTCGGGCCCTACGACGCCGAGCGGCTCACCTGGACGTGGTCCCATTCCGACCCCGCCGTCGACGAGCTCCAGACGCGCCTGGCCGCCCTCGTCGAAGGAGCCCAGACCGCCGGCGAGCCGATCGGCCGCATCTACGGGCGGGTCCGGGCCGCGGTGCACGCCGCCGCCGGGCGCCACGCCCCCGACTGCGCACTGAGCTCCGGGGAGGGGAGGCCACGGCTCACCGAGCCGTGGTTCTGTTGAACGGAGCCGACCGAGGGCCAGTTCGGCTCTCTCCGTTAAGGGACCGGGATACCCCAGATCGGGAACCAGCGCGACAGGTCGGCCTCCAGCGGCACCTCGCCCTGCAGCGCGCCCTGGAGCTGCAGCTCCTTCTGGTTGTCGCGCTGCTCGCTACCGCCCGGGGCGGGGACGAAGGGGTAGAACGTGCCCCGCTTGAACAGGTAGACGAGGTAGGCCACGGCACCGGCGTCCCGGAAGGCGAAGACGCTGGCCAGCAGCTGGTTCTCGAACCCCCGCTCCGACAGGGACGAATTCACCATGTGGACGGTGGTCACGAGGTCGCTCAGATCGTCGTCGTGGACCACGATCCAGTGGTAGCCGTACGAGTCCTCGCTCTGGCTGACGGTCGACCCGGTGTCCTTGCCGGACAGCTCGAGCAGCTCGGTGATCTCGCCGCAGGTGGTGGCGAAGTCATAGGCCGTGGCCGGCTTGAAGCACACCGCCGCCGCCCCGGCCGACGTCAGCCCCTTCGCCGCTTCCAGGGTGATGGCCGCCCCGGGCACGGCGAACAGCGCGTCGAGGTTGGCCTTGGTCGGCTTCGTCCGCCCGAGAATCGTGTCGACCCACTTCATGCCTGGTGGCCCATCTGGCGCTCGAGCTCGGCCAGCTGGGCCAGGCGCTGCTCCAGTGTTGGGTGGGTCGAGAACAGCGACGAGATCGAGAACCCCGGCGCGGCGGCCGGCGTGAAGAAGAACGCATTGAACGGCTCGGCGGCCCGCAGGTCCCGCGTCGGGATTTGGCCCATGGCCCCGGTCACCTTGACCAGCGCTGAGGCCAGCGTCGACGGCGCCCCGGTGATGATGGCCGCTCCCCGGTCGGCCGACAGCTCCCGGTAACGCGACAGAGCCCGGGTCAGGAGGAACGAGATGGCGTAGACGGCGATCGACACCAGCATGATGAGGAACATGTTGTTTTCCTCGTCACGGTCCCGTCGCCCGCCGCCGATGCCGCCCCCGAACCAGAACATCGAGCGGGTGATGAACCCGGCGGCCACGCCCAGGAACCCGGCGATGGTCATCACCGCCACGTCGCGGTGGGCGACGTGGGACAGCTCGTGGGCCAGCACCGCCTCCAGTTCGGCCGGCTCCAGCCGCCGGAGGATCCCGGTGGTGGCGCAGACCACGGCGTCGCTGGGGTTGCGGCCGGTGGCGAAGGCGTTGGGGACGTCGCTGTCGGCGATGGCCACCCGGGGCTTGGGCAGGTCGGCCAGGGCGCAGAGCCGGTCGACGATACCGTGCAGCTGGGGCGCCTCGGCCGGCGAGACCTCCCGGGCGTTCATGGAGAACAGGGCGATCTTCGACGAGAAGTAGTACTGGGCGAAGAGCAGCCCGCCGGCCAGGACGAAGACGAACATGAAGTTGACGCCATAGGCGATCAGCGCCGCCATGACGGCCACGTACAGCAGGCCCAGCAGGAACATGACGAAGGTCATGCGGGCGGCCAGGCCGGCGTCGCGGGGGTAGCCCCGGCCGGTGCTCACCCCGGGATCAGCCCTTCCTCCGACAGGAGGTCGCGGACCTCGTCGAGCGTGGCATCGGACCCGGGGATGATGTACTCCGAGGGGCCGAGGTGGTCGGCCGGCACCGGGTGGCCGACCTCCCGCACCCGGTTGACCAGGTTGAGCAGGCAGGAACGGAACCCGTCGTCGTCGCCCTTCTCCACGGCGTGGATGAGGGCCTCGTCGAGCTCGTTGAGCTCGTGCAGCGAGTCGGGCGGCACCTCCAGCTGGCCTTCGCCCAGAATGCGCAGGATCACTTCGACTCCTCTCCCGCCGCGCCGATCTCCTTCGGGGGCGGCGCCCCCGACCCGAGCTCGGCCTTCATCTTGGCCAGCTCGGCGTCGACCGAGGACCCGGCCGACAGGGCGTCGAGCTGGGCCTGGATGTCGCCGCCGGGCTCCGCAGTCACGTCGTCGAGGGCGCCGGAGGCCAGCAGCTCGTCGACCGCCCCGGCCCGGGCCTGCATGGTGGCCGTCTTGTCCTCTGCCCGCTGGATGGCCATCCCGACGTCGCCCATCTCCTCGGAGATGCCCGACACCGCCTCGCCGATCTTGGTCTGGGCCTCGGCGGCGGTGTAGGTGGCCTTGATCGTCTCCTTCTTGGTGCGGAAGGCCTCGACCTTGGCCTGGAGCCGCTGGAGGGCGACGGTGAGCTTGTCCTCCTCGGCCTGGAGCGCCTGGCGCTGCTGGTCGATGCCCTCCAGTTGGCTCTGTATCCCGGCCCGCCGGTTGAGCGCCTCCTTGGCCAGGTCCTCCTTGCCCACCCCGACCGCCGTCCGGGCCTGCTGTTCCAGCTTGTCGGCCGAAGCCTTGAGCTGGGTGGCCTGGAGTTCCAGCCGCTTGCGCGACGTGGCCACGTCGGCCAGGCCCCGGCGCACCTTCTGGACCATCTCCAGCTGCTTCTCGTAGCTGTAGTCGAGGGTCTCCCTCGGATCCTCCGCCTTGTCGAGCATCTTCGACGTCTTGGCCTTCATGACGTCCGAGAACCGCTTCATGAGTCCCATAGACGCGGAAGTTACTCGCCCTTGCCTGGCAGCGGGCCCGCGATTTCCTCAGAGTTTGTTGTCAGCGGACGGGGGGACGGCGCAAATGCACCCGGAACGTCGAACCCCGCCCTCCCGGCCCCGGCTCGTAGGCCACCCGGCCGCCCATCGCCTCGGCCAGGCCCCGGGCCAGGTAGAGGCCGATTCCCGAACCGGGCCGGGTGAACAGCGTCGGGACGGCGGCGGGTGGGATGCCGGGCCCGGCGTCGGTCACGACCAGGTCGATCCCGTCGGGCTCGTCCCACGCCTCGACGATCACCGGCGGGGCGCCGTGGCGGAGGGCGTTCTCCACCAGGCTGGCCACGATCAGCTCCAGGCGCCGGCCGTCGGCCAGCACCTCGAGCCCCTCGGGGACCTCGACCTCCACGTCCGACGGGTCCTCCAGAGCGCTCAGGGCGGCGTCGACCGCCCCGGCCACGTCGGTCGGGCGCAGCGTCAGACGCAGCGAGTGCGACTCCAGACGGGAGACCTCGTAGAGGTCGTCGGCCACCCGGCTGATCCGCTCCGCCTGGCGGCGGATCGAGGCGCCCGTCCGCCGGATCCGCTCGCCGGAGAGCTCCTCGGCGTAGGCCTCCAGCGTCACACCGAGGCCGAGGATGGTGGTGATCGGCGAGCGCAGGTCCTGGGTGACCATGGCCAGGAACTCGTTGCGGGCCCGCTGCGCCTCCCGGAGGGCGGTGACGTCCTGGACCACGCCCTGGTGGCCGACGACCTGCCCGTCGGCGAGGCGGGGGAACGTGACGACGTGGAACTCCCGGCGCACCCCGTCGGGCCGGAGGGCCTCGAAGGTGGCCTCGGCGTCGCCGACGGTGTCGAGCCGGGCCAGGGCGGTGGCCGCCTCCTCGCCGGCCACGGAGAAGATCTCCTCCAGCCGGGCGCCCTCCAGGTCGAGGGGCGACTGGCCGACCATGGCCGCCAGCGACGGGTTGGCGTAGGACAGACGCCCCGTGACGTCGAGCTCGTAGATCCCGTCCGACGACTGCTCGACGACGTGCTCGTAGCGGGCCCGGTCGGTTTCCTCCCGGCCGATGACCGCCGCCCAGTAGCCCTGGGCCAGGGCGTCGGTGAGGCGGTCGAGCGCCGGCAGTACCCGGGTCAGGAGCAGGGCCAGCGCCTGGCTCGACCCCTGACCCCGGGCCTCGGCGATCTCCACCGCCGTCTGCACCACGAGGTCGCGGGAGATGCGCAGGACGACCAGTAGCTGGGGCAGCGGGCTGCCGGCCCAGGCGGCCGAGGCGCCGACGTCTCGCAGGTCGTCGACCAGCGACTCGTCGACTTCCCGGCCCGCCCGGGTCACGGCCAGGATGGCCTCGAAGCGGGCGGTGGACTGCTCGACGAAGCGCTGCTGCTCCTCGGCCGTCCAGATGGCGGCCTCGGGCATGGCCTGGCGGAAGATGTCGAGGGCCCGGCGGGCCATCTCGGTGCTGCGGCCCTCGAGGGCCTCGAGCAGCTCGGTGGGGTCGGCGTCGTCGGGGACGAGGATGGCCGACCCGCCGTCGGCGTTGCGGGCCAGGAAGCCCTTCAGGTCGGAGAGGGAGAACGACGGGCCGTCGCCGGCCGGATCGTCCCCGACGACCTTGAGGTAGCCGGCGGTGGCCAACGCCCGCACCGCCTCGACCGGAAGGCGCAGCAGGTCAGCGGCCTCGGCCAGGCCGAGATGGCGCTTGCCCGTCCGCTCGGCGATGTCAGGCCACCTTCCAGGCGGAGTTGACGTCGCGCCCCGACACCCGGCCCTCCGCCTTCAGCTTCTGGAGGTGGGCCAGCACGGAGCGCCCCGCCATGTCGTGGAGTGCCTCGGGCACGTCGACGTAGATCCGGGCCACGAGGTCGGTGATCTTGGTCGGCCCGTCGGCCAGGGCCTCCAGGATCTGGTTCTCCCGCTCGATCCGGTGGGCGACGTAGTCGGTCAGGATGGCCTTCGGCTCCTCGAGGACGTCGCCGTGGCCGGGGCAGAGCCGGGCCAGGCGCCGCTTGCGGAGCCGGTCCAGCGACTGCAGGTAGGCGGCCATGTCGCCGTCGGGCGGGTTGATGACGGTCGTCGACCCTGACAGCACCGTGTCACCGGTGAACAGGACGCGCTCCTCCTCCAGGAAGAAACACAGGTGGTCGGAGGCGTGACCCGGCGTGTGGAGGACCTCGAGGCCCCACTCCGTGCCCTCGATGACCTCGCCGTCACGCGCCTTGCGGTCGGGGGCCCAGTCGGCGCCGGCCGACTTCGGCGGCCCGAAGGCCACGATCTCGGCGCCCGTCTCGCGCTTGAGGCGGTTGACCCCGGCCGAGTGGTCGATGTGGTGGTGGGTCACGAGGATCCACCGCACCCGCTCCCGCATCGAGGCGCCGATGATGGCCTCGATGTGGCCGGCGTCGTCGGGCCCGGGGTCGATGACGGCGACCTCGTCGATCCCGACCAGATAGGTGTTGGTGCCAGGCCCGGTCATCAGGCCCGGGTTGGGAGCGACGATCCGGCGGACGAGCGGGGACAAGGCGCTGGCCACGCCAGGCGTCATGTCGGGCATGCAGCCTCCTCGGGAGGCCCTCCCGGACCCCCGGGCTCCGTGTCTTTCTCGAGCGGGGCGAGCACGCCGGCCGGCACCGTCGGGTCGCCCCGGAAGCGGGGCGCCGCCAGCGGCACGGTGCCGATGGACCGGGCCGCCGCCACCAGCTCGGTGACCGACGGGAACCGGGCCAGGCCCTTCAGGTTGGCGATGGTGGGGATGAGGAGCTGGATCTCGCCCGCCTCGCCCCGGGCCAGGGCCTCGGCCGGGGTGGACCAGAACGACCCCACCGTCTCCGCCGCGTCGTGGGAGCCGACCTGGCCGGGCGGTACCTCGGCCACGAAGAAGCGCGTGTCGAAGCGGCGGGCGGTGCCGTGCCCCGGCGGCGTGATCCAGTGGGCCACGTAGTGGATGCCCGACAGGTCGAGCACCAGCCCTTCCCGGTCGAGGACGGCGCTGAGCGTCGTGATCCCGGCGTGGACCTCCCGCCGGTAGCGGGCCAGGCGGGCCGCGTCCCACTCGCCGGAGGCGTCGAGCCACTCGCCGCTGTCGACGTGGCGGGCGAGGAGGATACCGGCCTCCTCGAAGCACTCCCGGGCGGCGGCCACCCACCAGGCCAGCCCGCCCGACGCCAGCCCGAGGGCGGCGCTGGCCGCGGCGTCGGACGGCCCGAGGGCGACGGGCCCGTCCTGGCGGTCGCCGTCGTCGACCCGGCCACCGGGGAACACCCAGGCGTCGGCCGCGAACGCCGCCTCGGGGTGTCGCCGCAGCATCAGCACCTCGAGCGATCCGCCACCGTCGCGGACGAGCATGACGGTGGCCGCAGGTTGCACGTCGACGTGCGACGCCGGTTCGCTCATGACCCAAACATTGTAGGGGAGGCTTCTCAGACTCCTTCAGGTGGGTGCGACCCATCCGGGGCAGGGCCGCTTAGGATCTCCCTATGCGCACCGAGGCCCCCGAGGAGACACCTGCCGCTGCGGCGCCGCCGCCGAAGCAGGGTCGTCGGGCCCGCCGGGCGGCCGGGAAATCGTCCGGGGGCCGGTTCGGCCAGCGGATCCTCCCCAAGACCGTGGTCGGCGTCGTGGTGCTGATGCTGGCCGCAGCGATCGGCTTCGCCTTCGGCGGCACCGTCCTCTACGCCTACTACCAGTACAAGACCGACAAGCTCGAGAAGCGGGTCAACTCCTTCGTCAACGGGTTCGAGGACCGGTACAAGAAGGCCGTCGACGACATCGACAAGGAGAAAGAGGACGCCAAGGCCGAGGTCCGCAAGGAGATCGAGCCGATCAAGGAGCTGCGGGCCTCCGGCGAGACCCTCAAGTCGCTGGTCGACAAGGTGAAGGACTCCGTCTACCTGGTCGAGACCCAGGACGAGTTCGGGCGGCCGGCGGTCGGGTCGGCCTTCGTGGTCACCTCCGACGCCGACAAGTCGTACCTGCTCACGTCGCTGACGGTGGTCAAGGCGGCGACCCGCAAGCCGGGGCCCGGCATCAGCGTCCGCAAGGGCGACGACCGGATCGACGCCACCCTGTGGACCTGGCATGAGGAGCGCGACCTCGCCCTCCTCATCGTCAACAAGGGCAACCTGCCCCGGGTGAAGTGGGCGGCGGCCAACGAGCAGCCCCAGTACGGCGAGCGGGTCTTCGACGTGGCCGGCGTCGGCGGGGCCGGCGGGTCGATCACCCAGGGCTTCGTGGCCGACGTGTCGGCCTCCGGCATCGAGCACGACGCCGCCGTCACCGGCCCCTTCGCCGGCGGGCCCATCCTCAACTCCAAGGCCGAGGTCCTCGGCGTCGGAACGCCCGGCTACATGCCGCTGGGCTTCACCTCCGACCGGGTGACCTTCGCCCCCTTCATCCGGGCGGCCTGCGAGAAGGTCCTCAAGTGCCCGGCCAACGCCACCGAGGGCGGCGGAGCCGGCGAGCGCCGGTAGCTACACCGGGGGACACCGCCCGAACCCCCGGGTTACAGCTAGCGACCGAAGGGGCCGCGGCCCGTTGTGGTCGTGGTGGTGGTGGATGATCGCCGGAACCCGAAGGGGCTGGTGCTCGTTGTCGTCGACGACGAGGACGACGTCGTCGTGCTCGGCGGCTCCGTGGTCGTGGTGGAGCTCTCCGGCACCGTGGTGGTCGTGGTGGTCGGCTCCACCGCGGCCGGCAACGGGGCGTTGGGGAAGTAGTTCACGCCGCCCGGCAGCCCCGCCGGCGACGATCCCGTGCCGATGTCGAAGCCGCCCCGGGCCTCCCGCTTGGCCTTGTCGGCCAGCGACTCGATCGGCGCCGGCTGGGAGAAATCGGTCTGCGGCACTCCCTTCATGGCCTCGGCCATGAAGTCGTGCCACATGCGGGCCGGCCACGTGCCGCCGACCACGGCCCCGACGCCGTGGATGCCCCGGAGCGGGATGTTGCCCTCCTTGTAGCCCATCCACACCGCCGTCGACAGCGTCGGCGTGTAGCCCACGAACCAGGCGTTCTCGTAGTTCTCCGCCGTCCCCGTCTTGCCTGCCGCCGGCCGACCGATGTCGGCCGCCCGGCCGGTGCCGTGCTGGATCACGTTGGTCAGGGCCTTGGTGACGTTGTCGGCGATCGGCTCTTCGAGCACCCGGGTCGTGCGGTCCTGCTGGGTGTTGTCCTCCACCACCGTCCCGTCCTTCTGGGTGATCTTGAGGACGGGCGTCGGCTCGGCCCGCAGGCCCCGGGCGTCGAACACACCGAAGGCCGACGACATGTCGAGCGGCGACACCTCCTGGGTGCCGATGGCGATGCCGCCGTACACCGGCTTCGACAGGTCGATGCTGGTGATGCCCAGCCGGTGGGCCAGCTCGGCCGTCTGCCTGATGCCCACGTCGACGATCAGCTGGACGAACACGGTGTTGATCGAGTGGGTGATGGCCGAGATCAGGTTGGCCGACCCGAAGCTCTCGCCCTCGTAGTTGCACACCGGCGAGGTGAACCCCCGGGGCGTGATGCAGTTGGGGGCCGCATACGTCTTGTTGGGCGAGACGCCGGCCTCGAACGCCCGGGCCAGGACGAAGGGCTTGAACGAGGACCCGGCCTGCCGGCCCGACCCGCCGCCGAGCTTGCCCAGCGCCAGGTTGACCTTCGACTCGTTCCAGTCGGTGCCGCCGACCAGCGTGCGGACGTAGCCGGTCTGCGGCTCGATCGACACCAGCGCCGCCTCGGGGTCCTTCGGGTTGGGCAGGGTCTTCTTCAGGATGTTCTGGGCCGTGTCCTCGAGGTGGGGGTCGAGGGTGGTGTCGATCCGCAGGCCGCCCCGGTAGATGAGCTCGGGGTCGTACTTCTTCACCTCGGTCAGGTAGACGCGCTGGTAGTCGAGGAAGTACGGGTAGCGGCCGACCACACCCGGGGGCGCGTAGACCTTGGGCTTCTGGGCCCGGGCGGCGGCCACCTCGGCCGCCGACGCCAGGTTGTAGCGCTGGACGCGGTCGAGGACCTCGTTGCGGCGGGTCTCGGCCGCCTGGGGGTGGGTCCGGGGCGAGTAGAGGCTGGGGGCGGGCAGCACGCCGGCCAGCAGTGCGCCCTCCGACAGCGTGAGGTCCTTGGCGTCCTTCTTGAAGTACGACTGGGCGGCGGCCTGGACCCCGAAGACCGAGTCGCCCATGTAGACGGTGTTGAGGTACTTGGCCAGGATCTCGTCCTTCGACAGCACCCGCTCGATCTGGGCCGCGATCAAGGCCTCCTTGGCCTTCCGGCCGATGGTGCGGGCGCCGTCGGTGTAGAGGTTCTTGGCCAGCTGCTGGGTGATGGTCGAGCCACCCTGCTTCAGCGACCGGTGCTGGACGTCGGCCCAGAAGGCCCGCACGATGCCCCGCCAGTCGACCCCGCCGTGGCTGTAGAACTCGTGGTCCTCCGAGGCGACCACGGCGATCTTCATCGTCTTGGGGATCTGATCGGCGGGGATGACGACCCGCGACTCCGCTTCCCTGAACTCACCGATGGGACTGCCGTCGACGGCATAGACCGTCGACACCCGGGAGTCGGCCTGCGGTTTCTCCTGGGGCAGCGAGGCCGGCAGGGGCAGGAAGAGATAGGTGGCCAGGGCCACGCCGGCGGTGGCGGGCGGGACGACGATGATCGCCGCCAGGCTGATGGCCAGCCACTTGAAGAAGGTCCGGGGCCGGGGCAGGCGCGGCCGGGGAAGACGGGGGCTCATGACCGCAAAGCCTACGCTTGCGTCGTGGATTCCCGACGCACGCTGCCCTCCGTGACGAAGGTGCTCGCTGCGTTGCCTCCAATGCCCCACGGGCTGGCCGTCGACGTGGCCCGGGCCGTGGTCGACGAGGCCCGGGCCCGGGTCGAGGCCGGCGAACCGGTCGACGGGGAGGCGGTGCTGACCGAGGCCCGGCGGCGGGCGGACGAGATCGGCCGGAAGCTGCTCCAGCCGGTGGTCAACGCCACGGGTGTCATCGTCCACACCAACCTCGGACGGGCGCCCCTCGGCTCCGCCCCGCTGGAGGCCGTGACGGCGGTGGCCGGCGGCTACTCCAATCTGGAGTTCCGCCTCGAGCAGGGGACACGGGGATCGCGCCAGGAGCACGCCGGGGCGCTGCTGGCCCGGGCCTGCGGCGCCGAGGCGGCCCTGGTGGTCAACAACAACGCCGCCGCCGTCCTGGTCGTGCTGGCCGCCCTGGCCCGGGGAAGCGAGGTCATCGTGTCCCGGGGCGAGCTGGTGGAGATCGGCGGCGGGTTCCGGGTGCCCGACGTGATGGCCGAGTCCGGCGCCCGGCTGGTGGAGGTCGGGACCACCAACCGCACCCGGCGGGCCGACTACGAGCGGGCCCTGTCGCCCGGGACGGCGCTGATCCTGCGGGTCCACGCCTCCAACTACCGGATGATCGGGTTCGTGGAGTCGGCGCCGGTGTCCGACCTGGCCTCCCTCGGGCCGCCGGTCGTGGCCGACATCGGCTCCGGTCTGCTCGACGAAACCACCCCCTGGCTGGCCGAGCGGCCGGCGTGGCTGCGCGACGAGCCCGGTGCCCGGCAGTGCCTCGAAGCCGGAGCGGCCCTGGTCACCTTCTCCGGCGACAAGCTGCTCGGCGGCCCCCAAGCCGGCATCATCGCCGGGCGGGCCGACCTGGTGGCCCAGGTCGCCCGCCATCCCCTGGCCCGGGCCGTCCGGGCCGACAAGATGTGCCTGGCCGCCCTCCAGTCCGTCGCCCTCGCCTACCTGGCCGGCGACGGCGCCGCCATCCCCCTGTGGCGCATGGCCGCCACCCCGGTCTCCGCCCTCCAGGCCCGGGCCGAGACCCTGGCCGCCCAGGTGCCCGGGGCCAAGGTCGTCGACACCGAGGCCGTCGCCGGCGGCGGCTCCCTCCCCGGGCTGACGATCCCGTCCGCCGGTGTGGCGCTGGAGGTCCCCGACGCCGACGCCGCCCTCGCCGCCCTCCGTGCCGTCGGCATCGTGGCCCGTGTCGACACCGGTGCGGTCACCTGCGACCTCCGCACGGTCGATCCGTCCGACGACCCCCGCCTCGCTTCCGCTCTGGTCGACATCGCGGGCCCGTCGCCGTCCTGATGCGGGTCGTCGCGACGGCGGGGCACGTCGACCATGGGAAGTCGTCGCTGGTCCTGGCGCTGACGGGGACGGACCCGGACCGGTGGCCGGAGGAGAAGACCCGGGGGCTGACGATCGACCTCGGGTTCGCCTTCACCACCCTGCCGTCAGGGCAGGAGCTGGGGTTCGTCGACGTGCCGGGCCACGTCCGGTTCCTGAAGAACATGCTGGCCGGGGTGGGGGCGGTCGAGGCCGCGATCCTCGTCGTGGCGGCCACCGAGGGGTGGATGCCCCAGAGCGAGGAGCATCTGCGGATCCTCGACCTGCTGGGCATCTCCCACGGGCTGGCCGTCATCACCAAGGCCGACCTTGTCGACGACGACCTGCTGGAGCTGGCCCGCCTCGAGGTGGACGAGCGGCTGGCCGGAGCGGCCACCTTCACACCGACCGAGGTCCTGGCGGTCGACTCCCGTTCCGGGCGGGGACTGACCGAGCTGCGGGTGGCCCTTGACGCCATGCTCGCCTCGGCGCCACTGGCCGCCGACCGGGGCCGGCCCCGGCTGTGGGTCGACCGGGTCTTCGCCGCCAAGGGGGCGGGCACCGTGGTGACCGGCACGATGGCCGGCGGCACGCTGCCCCTCGACGCCGAGGTCCTCATCGTCCCCGGCCGGCGGCGGGCCCGGATCCGCCACATCGAGAGCCACCACGAGGAGCTGGCCGAAGCGGGCCCGGGCCGGAGGGTGGCCCTGAACCTGGCCGGCGTCGACCACACGGAACTGGCCCGGGGCTCGGCCCTGGTCCTCCCCGACCAGTGGTCGGTCACGGCCGTGGTCGACAGCGCCCTGACCGCCCTCCCCGACGTGCAGCTCCGCCAGGGGACCTACAAGGCCTACATCGGCTCCGGCGAGCACGACGTCCGCCTCCGCCTCATCAAGTCGGCCGGCGGCGGTCCGTCCTACGGCCGGCTCCGGCTCGACGTCCCCCTGCCCCTCCAGCCGGGGGACCGGATCGTCCTGCGGGACTCCGGAAGCCAGGCCACGGTCGGCGGGGCCGAGGTGCTCGACGTGTCGCCCGTCGGACGGGCCCGGCTGGCCGCCGGCCGGCTCCCGCAGGCGATCGGGCCCCGGATCCTGGCCGGGCGGCCGTGGTTGCGGCCGGCCGAGATCGGGCCGCTGGCCGGCGTCGGGCCGGCTGAGGCGAAGAGGCTGGCCGAGGACCTCGTGCGTTCGGGTGCCGCCCGTCCCGCCGGGGAGCACCTCGTCGCCACCGACGTCCTCGACCAGATCCGCCGCCGGGCCATCGAGCTGACCGCCGAACACCACCGCCGCCATCCCCTCGAGCCCGGGTTCGAGCTCCCCGGCCTGGCCGCCGCCCTCGGCCTCGACGGCGCCCGGGCCCGGGCCGCCCTCGAGGGCACGGAGGGGCTGGTCGTCGAGCAGGGCCGGGCGCGGCTGGCCTCGCACCGGGGACGGGTCTCGGGCGAGCCGGAGGCCCAGAAGCTGCTGGCCGCCCTCGACGCCGTCCCCTTCGCCCCCCCGACACCGGCCGAGGTGGGGGCGTCACCGGAGATCGTCCGGGGCCTGGTCCGGGAAGGGCTCCTCGTCGACCTCGACGGGGCGATCTTCACCGCCGCCGCCGTCGAGCAGGCGCGCCAGGTCGTCCGGGAGGGGTTCGAACGTCACGGTTCCCTTACCGTGTCGCAGGCCCGGGACCTGCTCGGATCGTCCCGCAAGTACGTCCTGGCGATCCTGGCCCACTTCGACGCCGTGGGCGTCACCCGCCGCCGGGGCGACGAGCGGTTCCCCGGCCCCCGGCTCGAGGGCCCGACGGCCGGCGCCGGCTAACCGGCGCGGGCCGACAGCTTCGACTTGCGTTCGATCTCGTTCAGCCCACCCCAGATTCCGTGCGGCTCCCGGATCCGCAGCGCGTAGTCGAGGCAGTCGCGCTTCACCGGGCAGGTTTTGCAGATGGCCTTGGCCCGCTCCTCGCGGAACTCCTTCTCGTCCTTCCGTTCGAAGTGGCTCGGGGGGAAGAACAGCGAGCTGTCAGGGCCCCGGCAGGCAGCCCGGAGCTGCCACGTCTCTTCGAGCGTCCGCGCGCTCCCGAACATGGTTCCTCTCTCGTACTCCGCCACCGGTCGGCGGGGGCCGCCGGCTCGCGGGCGGGAAATTATCTCGGCCATCTGGCGCGGACAAGGGTCGAACGTCCGTCCGCAGGAGGATTCACACCTCGGCCGGCGCCTCGCCCGGTTCGACCTCCAGCACGAGGCGGTCGACGGCCACCACCCGGATCGATCCGCCGGCCGCCACGGGCGTGGCGCGATGCGTGCGCGCCCGCCACGGCGCGCCCCGGACGGTCACCACACCGTCGGGCTTCAGATCGGTCCGGGCCTCGCCGCGCTCGCCGATCATCGAGTCCCGCCCCACCGTCGGGATCGAGAACCGGTTCCGGACGGCGATCGTCATCCCCCCCAGCATGAAGATGATCTGGCCGACGAAGATCAGCCCCACCAGCCACAACGGGACGTCGAGCGCCGCCGAGCCCCCGAACAGCTTGAGCGAGCCGGCCAGCAGGCCGACCACCCCGACACCGGTCCAGAACCCCTGGTGACTGGCCTGGACGTCGATCGCGAACCCGAAGGTCGACAGGAACAGCAGCCCCAGGGCCCAGCCGTTCACGGGCAGGTGGGAGCAGCCGAACAATGCCCCGACCACCGCCGCCGCCCCCACCATGCCGGCCAGCCCGATGCCGATGGTGAAGAACTCGAACACCATCAGCGACAGACCCACCATCAGCAGCAGAAACACCACGGAGGGGCTGGTCAGGGAATGCTCGACGGAGGCGAACGTGCCCAGCTTGAGGAAGCTGACCGGCTGGTCGGCGGTCTGACGGGGCCCGCCCTTGGTGTCGACCTGCTTGGCCGTCGAGAGGTGGACGGGCCCGGCCGCCGTCGGCACGTCCTTGCCGTTGAGGGCCACGATGAGATCGCCGAGGGTGGGGGCCACGGTGTCGATGAGGCCCGCCTCGGCGGCCTTCGTCCCGGTCAGCCGCCGGTCTGCGAGGCCGTCGAGGCGCCGGCCGGTGCGCTGGTCGAGCGCGCTCGTCGACACCCGGCTCCAGGCCACCCGGTACCGCTTGTCCAGCCGGAGGGGCTGGACCGGGCCGACCCGGGCGCCGGGGGAGGCGGCCGAGTACGACGCCGCGGCGACGAGGGCGGCGGCAGCGCCCCGGGCCGACGACTTCCCGGGGCCCACCCAGGCGGCGATCGGTACCTTGGAGGAGCGCACGGCCTCGATCAACCCCAAGGGCTCGGTGTCGAGCGCCCCCCCGGAGTCGATCTGGAGGATCACGACGCTGGCCCCGTTGGTCTGGGCCTGCCGGATCGAGCGCCGGAGGAGATCGGCCACCACGGGGTCGATCGCCCCCTCGACCTGGACGACCTCCATGTGCCGCTCGGGCGCCTTGGCCACCCGGTCGGCGGTCGCATCCGCGACGGCCGGCGCGGCCCACGACAGGGCCACGGAACACAGCATCAGGAGGGCAAGGATCGGGCGTCGCACCGGGGGTCTCTACCATGAGGGGCGATGGAGCTGGCCGAATGGTGCTCCTCGTCCCGGGTCATCATCGTGGCCGGGAAGGGCGGAGTGGGCAAAACGACGACCGCCGCCACCCTGGCCGTGGCCGCCGCCCGGGCCGGCCGCCGGGTGCTGCTGGTCGAGCTGGAGGGCAAGTCGGGCCTGCCCTCGATGTTCGGTTTCGAGAGCATCAGCGGAGAGCTGGAGGTCTATCCGGGGCTGACCATCCTGCCCCTGGCCGCCGACGAGGCCCTGCTGGAGTACCTGGAGGACCACGGCCTCAAGCGGATGTCGAAGCGGCTGGTGCAGAGCGGTGTGCTCGACATCGTGGCCACCGCCGTGCCCGGCATGAAGGAGATCCTCGTCCTCGGCAGGGTCAAGGCCCTCCAGCGGGAGCGGGCCGCCGACGTCATCGTGGTCGACGGGCCCGCCGCGGGTCACGCTGTGACGTTCCTCCTGTCCCCCAAGGGCCTGCTCGACGCCGTGCGGGTCGGGCCCGTCCTCACCCAGGCGCTCGAGGTCACCGAGATGCTGGCCGACCCCGAGCGGGCCCAGGTCATGCTGGTGACGCTGCCGGAGGAGACGCCGGTCAACGAGACGGCCGAGACGGCCGAGACCCTGGTCGACCGGATCGGCCTCACGCTCGGGCCGCTGGTCGTCAACGGGCTCTACCCCGACCGCCCCCTCGCCGGACTGACCAGCCCGGAGGAGGTCCGGGCGCTGGCCGGCGGCGCCATCCCCGACGGCGAGGTCGAGCACCTGGCCCGGGCGGCCCGCTTCCTCACCCGCCGCCGCCACCTCCAGGAGGAGCAGCTGGCCCGCCTGGCCGACCGGCTCGACCTGGGGCGGGTGGTGCTGCCCTTCCTGTTCGCCTCCGACATCGGCCGAGCCGAGCTGGAGATCCTGAGCGAGGCGATGGCCGCCGGCTTCAGCGCCCTCCCGGTCGGCGCGTGACCGCCGCTCCGGAGGCGGACGGTCCGCTCGGGCAGCTGGCCGGGCGCCGGCCGATCATCGTCTGCTGCGGCAGCGGTGGGGTCGGCAAGACGACCACCGCCGCCGTGCTGGCCCTGGCCGGGGCCCGCCAGGGCCGCGACGCCGTCGTGGTGACCATCGACCCGGCCAAGCGCCTGGCCAACGCCCTCGGCCTCGACGCACTGTCCAACACCGCCCACGAGATCGACCGGTCCCGGTGGGACCCCGACGGCACCGCCGCGCCGGAAGGCCGCCTGTCGGCCCTCATGCTCGACACGAAGTCGACCTTCGACCACCTCGTGCTCAAGTACTCCACCGATCCCGCCCAGGGGGAGCGGATCCTGGAGAACCGCTTCTACCGCAACATCTCCGGGTTCCTGTCCGGCACCCAGGAGTACATGGCCATGGAGAAGCTCCACGAGCTCCATGAGGAGGGCGGCTACGAGCTGATCGTCATCGACACGCCACCGACCCGGAACGCACTCGATTTTCTCGACGCTCCCGCCCGGCTGACCCGCCTCCTCGACAACAAGCTGTTCCGGCTGGTCATGGCCCCCACCCGGGCGTCGTTCAAGGTGGCCAACCTGGCCCTCCAGGCCGTCTTCCGCAGTGTGTCCAGGATCATCGGGACGGAGGTGGTGGAGGACCTCGTGCTCTTCTTCCAGGCTTTCGAGGGGATGGAGGACGGGTTCCGCCAGCGGGCCCACCGGGTGCTGGAGCTGCTGAGCGACGAGGGGACGGCCTTCGTGCTGGTCACCGCCCCGGCCCGGGACGCCGTGTCCGAGGCCGGCTACTTCGCCGACCGGCTGGAGAACGCCGGTCTCGCCATCAGCGGGCTGGTGGTCAACCGGATCCACCCCGAGTTCGGGGCTGACGTCCCGGCGCCGCCCCCGGGAGCGACCGCTGAGATCGGGGAGCTCTACGCCAACCTGGCCGACTTCGTCGAGCTGTCAAAGCGCGAACGGGCCCACCTCGAGGGCCTGGAACGCTCGGTTCCCGGCCCTCCCGGGGGACACCCCCGGACCCCCGGGGTTCCCATCGTGCGGGTGCCCCTGCTCGAGGTCGAGGTGTGCGACATCGCCAGCCTGAGCGAGGTGGGCGGCTACCTGCTCGGCCCCGCCTCGAATGGCACGGCTTCGAACGGCCGGGTCGGCGCCGGGTAGCCTCCCGGCCGATGCCGACGATCCTTGTGGCCAGCGACGCCCCCTGGGTCCGCGACCACGTCCGGGCCGCCCTGGTCGGGCCGGGCTTCGAAGTCATCGAGGTGGAGCGGGGCCGCGACGTCCGCACGGTGGTGGCCGACCGCCGGCCCGACCTCGTGATCGTCGACCTCCAGATCGCCAACATGGGCGGCATGGCCGTCTCCCTCGACCTCCGCCTGGAGGAATCCGGCGGCCGCCTCCCCCACGTGCCGATCCTCCTCCTGCTCGACCGGGAGGCCGACCGGTTCCTGGCCCGCCGCTCAGCCGCCGACGCCATGCTGGTCAAACCGATCGACCCCGGCACCCTCCGCCGCACGGTCAAGACGCTCCTGGCCGCCGAGGAGCAGCGCCTGGCCCCGGAGGCCGCCGCCCCCGCCGACCAGGCCGAAACCGCTGCGGGCCCCGAAGAAGAGGTCGGCTAGACTCGAGCCCTTCGGGACGTAGCGCAGCTTGGCAGCGCGCAGCGTTCGGGACGCTGAGGTCGCGGGTTCAAATCCCGCCGTCCCGACTGAGAAAGAGCAGAGGGGGTTTCGCCAAAACGGCGGGCCCCCTCTTCTGCGGCCATGGCACAGCCATGGCACATCGCGTCGGCCTCATGGCGCACGACGCGCCGCGAACGTCGCCCAGGGGTGAGCGCGTCACAGTGACTCACTATCGTGAAGGCGGCGGTCATTCCCGCCGAGAAAGAACACGTATGCAATTCTTGTTCCGAGCTCGAGGATGTGGTCACAGCGATGTCGGTTAAGGGTCTCCGGGAGTCCCCCGAGGTCAGGGGCGCGACGCTCAAGCTGCTGACGATCTCGGACCGGGCCCTCTCGCTCGCCCAGGTCGCCAACGAGCGGGCGATCACCCACCTGCGGGTGCGGGTGCGGGCCTGGCAATTGGCGCTCGATCCCCACACGAAGGCGTGGATTTCAACCGCCAAGGCGTCGCTCGCTGATGGGACGGCTCGGGCCGAGGCGATGGGCAGCGAGGAGATCGCACAACGACTCGACGACGCCCGCCGCGATCTGCCTGCCTGACGTGCCGGACGAATGGCGGGTCTTGACCTCGCGTCAGGTCCTCGACCGCTGGGCGGAACAACCGAGCTACTCACCTCGGACGCTTGTTGCCTACTGGGAATGGGCTCAGGAGGTCAACCGCGACGGACCTCCGGACGACGCCGTGCGGATCTTCGGTGACGACGAGCTCATGCTCGCCAGTCTTCCGGGCACGAACCTCGTCGTCTCGTTCTTGGTCTCGGTTCAGGACCGGGTCGTGATCGTCAAGGACATCACCTGACCGTCAGGTCGTCGGGTCCGGAGAGCCCGATCTTCTGATGGACGGCTTGGCCAGGAACCGCGCCCCGATTCGCGCCGCGGCGGCGCGATCTGCCTCGCCGGTGGCCTGGGCGTAGATGGCCAGGGTCAGGCGGGGGTCGGAGTGGCCGAGGCGGGCCTGGGCGGTGCGCACGTCGACGCCTTCGGCGACGAGGCCGGTGGCGCCTGGCAGGTCAGCCGCAGTTCCACGGACCGGCCAGGGTAGGCGGGTGGCGTTCAGGCTCGTGGGATCTCAGCGGCCCCGGCGGGCTCGGCTGGCCGCGGCCCGGTCGGCCGCACGCGTGTTGCCGAGATCTCGCAGGTGCTCGGTGACGGCGTCGAGGTCGCCGGCCGAGAAGGCCTTCTGGAAGAAGGCGAACTCCTCACGGAACTCCGGCGACTGCCGGAAGGCGAGCCAGGCACGGGCCAGCAGCTCCCCGGAGGTGCAGCCGAGGAGGCGCGCCGCGTTCTGGACTTCCTCGTGAACCTCGTCCGGGACCCGAACCGGTTGGGTGGCCATGGCCGTCGCACCTCTGTTTC
>DASYFF010000037.1:0-7145 GCA_036498605.1 Acidimicrobiia bacterium
TGTGTTCGTTGTCGAGCGAAAGACGCCTGGTCTGTCTTGCTCGTCACAGAGACGGCTTGACCCGGGATCCGCCGCCCGTGAGATTGGCGGCCGTCGAAAGGAGCCGGGCCATGTCGGTTGAGGAGAACAAGGCGACCATCCGGCGTTACATCGAGGTGGGGTGGAGCACGGGCGACATGCGGGCGGTCGAAGAGGCGATCGACCCGGGCTACCGGCGGCACCAGCCGAACATGGTCATGGCGGTCGAGAGCGAGAAGGACCTCGAACAGCTGATCGGCATGTACCGGGCCGGCGTCCCCGACCTCGACATCCGGATCCAGCACATCGTCGCCGAGGGCGACTGGGTCGTCACCCGGGTGATCTGCCGGGGCAGCCATACCGGCGAGCTGGCCGGTATCCCTCCGACCGGCAAGGCCCTGGAGTTCACCGCCAGCGACTTCTTCCAGATGGCCGACGGCAAGGTCGTCGAGAGCTGGCACAACGTCGACGACCTCGGCCTGCTGCAACAGATCGGTGTAATCCCGACCTGACCGGACCGGCCCCGTTCGTCGGCCGGGCCGGCCGGGTAAGCACCGGACCATGAACGAGCCGGATGCAGAAGATCTGCATGAGAAGCTTGACGAGCGGGGCGACGAGATCCTCGACTACGTCGAGAAGAACTCACCGCGGCCGTCGGTCGACACCGACGTGGCCGAGCGACTGCTGAGCGAAGCGCCGCCGGTCGAGGCGGCGGCGGAGCTGAACAAGATGGTGGAAGGCTTCCAGAGCGGAGCGGGGGCCGCCACCGGCAGGCGCAACGAGCCGGCCGGCGACGATCCACCCACCGAAGACCTCGACGGCGGCTGACGGCGCGACGCCGTCAGCCGGATTCGGCGGTCTTCTTGATGGCGGCGAGGGTTGCGGCGATGCCGGTGCGGGCCAGCTCCTGGCGGTTGGCGATCTGGACCGGGGCGTCGTCCCCGAAGCGCTCCTGGAGGACGGCGAAGGCGCCCGGGGGGAACTCCCAGGACTCGGTGAGCTCGGTTCCTCCCTCGACCGGGGTGAAGGTGTAGCCCCAGCGGGTGCCCGTCATCTGGACGACGAAGGCGAACTCCCGGCCCCGATCGGCGGCCACGACCTCCGAGCGGGTCTCCCAGGTGCGTTCGGGGAGCTCGTTGCGGCCGGTGAAGAGGGCGCCGAGGCGGGGGCCGTCGCCCCCGTCCCACCAGCACGCCTTGCAGACCGGGCTCCACTCGCCCATGTGGGTCACGTCGGCGACCAGGTCGTAGAGGTCCTCGGGCGACCGGGCCACCACGATCGAGTCGGAATGTCGGAGCGTCTCCATGCCGGAAGTATCGCGGCCGGGTCAGCCGGCAGCGAGTCGCTCCCGCACGATGGTGGACACGGTCTTGCCGTCGGCCCGGCCGGCGACCTTGGCGGTGACGGCCTTCATGGCCGGGCCCATGGCGGCCATGCCGGAGAAGCCGCCTTCGGCGAGAGTCTCGGTGATGATCGCCTCCAGCTCGTCCGGAGTGAGGGCGGCCGGCAGGTAGGCGGCCAGCACCCCGGCCTCGGCCAGCTCCCGGTCGGCCCGGTCGGCCCGGTCGGCGTTGCGGAAGGCCTCGGCGGCCTCCTCCCGCCTCTTCACCTGTTTGGTGATGACCTTGACGATCTCCTCGTCGTCGAGGTCGCGAGCCTCCTTGCCCGATACCGCCGCCTCCTTGACCGCGGCCAGCGCCATGCGCAGGGCGGAGGTGGCCAGCTCGTCGCGCCGCTTCATGGCGGCGGTGAGGTCGTCGCGGAGTCGAGCGGCCAGCATCGGTTCTCCTCTATCCGCTCTGGCTCGGACCGGCCCGCTCGATGTTGATGCGCACGAGGACGCGACGTTCCCGCTCCATGGCGGCGCGGTAGTCGTCCCAGTCGGGGTGCTCGCCGGCGACGCGCCGGTAGTAGTCGACGAGCCCCTCCATGGCCTCGGGGAGCGACACGACGGCCGCCCGCCCGTCGACGAGGACCCAGTCCCCGTAGAAGCCGTCGCTCAGCACGCAGAGCGAGGCCCGGGGATCGCGGCGCAGGTTCTTCGTCTTCATCGCCGTCTCCCGGGTGCTGACGACGACCATTCCCTCGGGATCGACGTCGGCCGCCACCGGCGACATCTGGGGGCTGCCGTCGGCGCGATAGGTCGCGAGGACGGCGTGGTGGTTCTTGCGGATGAACTCCCGGGCTTTGTCGACGTCCATGACCCGGGACGCTACTCCGGACGCGAGGAGACCCCGGTCACCCGGGGCCTCCTTGTGAGCGGCAGGCGATCTGGCTCAGACCTCCGTCATGCGGGGGTTGGTCTTGTCGTACTGGCCTTCGAAGCCGTTCGAGGACGTCGACCCGGTGTTGCCGCCCATCGAGCCACCGTTCACCTTGCCCTTCAGTTCCCCGAAGGTGGCCTCGGCCTTCTCCCACGGCCCCCGTCCGGCCCGGGACCCGGCCAGGAATCCAAGCCCGAACGCACTCATCGTCCTCATCCGAAACAGCTTCATGGGTCTCTCCTCCGACGGCGTCCTGTCAGTCCCTGTCAGAACCACGTTCCCCCGGCCGGGGTCGGGCAAACCGCTGGTGAACGCCCTCAGAACCCGGCCGCCAGCCCTTCGCAGCGGGGGTCGGACGCCGCCGTGAGCCCGTCGCCGTCGATCCGGATGACGTGGGCGTGGCCCATCGGGTCCTCCCAGCCGCCGAGGACGTCGAGGCGATGGCCATGGCGCCGCAGCCCATCCAACACGGCCGGAGAAAACCGGCTCTCGATGCGGACCGAGTGGTCACCGGGGTCGACCAGCCACCGGGGGGCGGCCAGGGCGGCGGCCGGATCGGCCCCGTCGTCGACGAGTCGGGCCAGGAGCTGAACCTGGGTCTGCAGCTGCCCGTCGGCCCCCATCGTCCCGAAGACCAGCCACGGCCGGCCGCCCCGGCGGGCCAGGGCCGGCATCAGCGTGTGCAGCGTGCGCTTGGCCGGGGCGAGGACGTTGACGTGGTCCGGGTCGAGGCTGAAGTAGGCACCCCGGTTGTGGAGGTTGATCCCGAAGCCCGGAACGGTGACGCCGCTGCCGAACCCGTTGTAGTTGGACTGGATGAGGCTCACGCACAGCCCCGACCTGTCGACGGCACAGAGGTAGGCGGTGTCTCCCCCGCCGCCCCGGCGGGCCGTCGCCGGCGGGGCGGGGTGGGCGGCGAGCGCCGTGGCCCGGCCCGGATCGGCCAGGACATCGGGCGGGAGCCGCATGTGGGCCGGATCGGTGAGGTGGGCGTCGCGTTCGGCCAGGGCGGTGGCGACGGCCTCGATCAGCCGGTGGTGGCGCTCGGGGCCATCGGGTGGGAGCGGTCCTGCGCCGTCGAGAAGATGGAGGGCCAGCAGCGCCGCCGAACCCTGGCTGTTGGGCGGGAGCTCGGCGACGGTCAGATCCCGGTAGCGGCCCTCCAGCGGTCGGACCCATTCGCCCCGGTGGGCAGCAAGGTCGGCGGCGTCGAGGAACCCGCCCAGTCGCTGGACGTGGTCCGCCACGGCGGCCGCGATCTCCCCCCGGTAGAAGGCGTCGGGCCCGCCGGCGGCCGCGGCCCGCAGCGTCCGGGCCAGGTCCGGTTGGCAGAGGGGGGTGCCGGGCGCCGACCGGCCGTAGATCGCCGGCCAGTCGCCCCACCCCGGGTCAGCGGGCCGCCCGGCGGCGATCCGGGCCGCTCCGGCCGCCGTCAAGGGGAACCCGTTCTCGGCATAGGCCGCGGCCGGTTCGACGAGCTCGGCGAACGACCGGCTCCCGAACCGTTCGAGGAGGGCGAACCACGCATCCACCGCTCCGGGGACCGTGATGGGCAGCGGGCCGGAACGGGGCATGGCCACTTGGCCGGGCGCCCCGGCCGCCTCGTCCGCCTTGGGAACCGTGACAGGAAGCAGGCCGGCGCGGGGCGCGGCGAGCCCCACCGCCGGCCCCGTTGCCGGCCGGAGCCGGTCCAGCACCGCGGCCGGTGTCGCCGCCGCCGGGGCCCGGCCGGAGCCGTTGTAGCCGTGGAGATCGCCGTCCCAGACGATGGCGAAGCAGTCACCGCCGATCCCGCACGTGTAGGGGGCCACGACGCCGAGGACGAGGTTGGCGGCGATGGCGGCGTCCATGGCATTCCCGCCTTGATGCAGGACCGCGGCGCCGGCGTGGCTGGCCAGGTAATGGGGCGTCGCCACGGCGGCGGTGGCGAAGCGGTGGGCCGTGGGGGCCCCGGCCGTCCCCCTGTTCAACCTTCGGCGATCCGCTTCAGCTCGGCGGTGAGATGACCCTGGAGCGGTTGGCCGACGGCGGCCAGCTGGACCTCGTAGCGCAGGACGTCGCCGCCGACGAGCTCGAACCGCCGGCTCAGGGCGGTGACCTGCTTGGCCGTGGCGGCCCGGCCGATCGACGTCGTCACCAGGCTGATGACCTCGCCGGCGATCATCCCCTCCTCGATCTCGGCCACGCCCGTCGGGTGGGCCAGCACCACCTCGAGGTGGCCGCCGGGCTTGGGGCGCCAGTACCCGCACTCGGCGTGGAGCGGCCGCTGGTCGTCGAGGGCCCAGGTCCGCTGCTGGTAGGTGAGGAACGGCTTGCCCGTCACCGCCGCGAACCGGACCTCCTCCCCGTAGTCGAACGACGAGATCGTCGGGTACACGCCGTGCCCCTCACCCCGCCACGTTCCGACGAGGAATCCGATCGGTTCGACGTCCGGATGCATCACCCGACGCTACCCCGGGAGCGCACCGGGCGGTGCCGGGTCAGGCGGCGGCGGAGAAGGTGCAGACGAGGGCGCAGCGCTCCTCGCCGTGGAGCATGCAGCGGGGCTGCTGGATCAGGACCTGCTCGCCGAAGTAGTCGGCGGTGCCGGTCACGAAGCCCTCGGCCAGGGCGCACAGCCGCCGGACGGACCGGTAGCCGAGCACGAGGCCGCCGGGCGGCTCCACCTCGAGGACCTCGAGGTCGAGCGGGCCGGTCTCCACATCGGCCGGCGCCTGGCCGCCGGGGTGGAGGATGGCGTTGAGCGTGAGCAGGAACGACTCGGCGCTCTGGTGGGGGGCGAAGATCAGCGGGTACCGCTCGGCCAGCAGCGGCACCGCCGCCCGGCCGAACCACCGCAGCCGATCCTCGGCATCCATCTCCGGCGCGACCGGCAACGCCCCGAGGAGGCGGAACATCTCGTCATCGGGGTACTTGTCGAACGGCAGATACCCCCCGACGTCGACCTTGGCCAGCATCTCTCCCCACGCGCCCGGACCGAAGCGGCGGGTCACCGCTTCCTCGAGCAGGTTGAAGATAATGCCGGTCACGCCGACAGAGTTCGACGGAGAGTGGTCAAGCACCTCGTGTGGCGTCACAGGGTGCCAGTGTTAGCAGAATCGGACAATTCAGTCGCGGATCGAACGTGTGTTTGGTATGCTTCGGACCCATGACGAGGCTGAAAAAGGACGTCGAAGCGGCCCGAGATCTCCTCGACCAGGGCCACTCCATCGCCGAGACCGCCCGCCGTGTCGGCATCGCCCGTGCGACCGTCCGGGACTGGATGACGAAGGGGTTCGACGAGATCCTCGACGGTCGGTTCACCAACACTGACCCGGACGGGCCCTGCGCGTTCTGCCGGTATATCCGGGATCTGACCGAGTCATCCTACGCCTATCTCTTGGGGCTGTATCTCGGCGACGGCTGCATCTCGGAATATCCGAGGCAGGTATATCGCTTGCGAATCGTGCAAGATACCAAATACCCGAGTCTGATCCATCAGTGTGCCATCGCAATGTACTGGGTGATCCCGAACAAGGTCGGCTTAGTAAAACAGCACGGCTGCACGGAGATTGGCTCATATTCGAAGCATTGGCCCTGCTTGTTTCCACAACACGGGAAGGGACCGAAGTTCAAGCGCCCGATCGTGCTGGAACCTTGGCAGCGTTGGGTTGCCGTCGAGCGTCACCCCGAGCTGCTCCTGCGAGGCCTCTTCCACTCCGATGGCTGCCGCACGGTGAATCGAGTGAACCCTCGGGGGAAGCCGTATGAGTATGTCCGGTACATGTTCAAGAACTGCTCCGACGACATCCACGGAATCCTTGCCGATGCCTGCGATCGAGCTGGCATTGAGTGGCGCCGCAGCTACAAGTGGACGACTTCGGTTTCGAAGCGGGAATCAGTCGAGAAACTTGATCGCTTTATCGGGCCGAAATCATAGTGCCCGGAGCGGGGCTCGAACCCGCACGCCCTTACGGACAATTGCTTTTGAGGCAATCTTGTCTGCCGATTCCAACATCCGGGCAAGTTACTATCAATTCCGATGAGGCGATTTATCTAATCGGAACAAGGCTTCTTCCATGTTAGCGGTTTTCGAAGTCCCGGCCTTCTCGGCGGCCCAGGCGTTGCGGAGCATCCGCTCGAAGCCGTAGGCCACGAGCGAGGTGGCGGCCTGGACCAGGAGGCCGAAGGCGGCTTCGGCCCGTTCGCCCTCTTCTTCGGGGTCGAGGCCGGCGGCCCGGAGGGGCTCGACCACGTACTTCGTGTAGAGCCCGACCGCTCCGGTGGCCACCTCCTGCATCGTGCCGATCTGGAGGCGGGCCAGCGACATGAACTCTTCCATCGGCAGCCCCACGCCGAGCAGGCTCAACAGCATCCTCACAGCCCTCACGTCAGCGCCCGTGTAGTAGGCGCCGGCGCTGCCCTGGCGGGCCCTGATCACGCCTGACGCCTCCAGGGAGCGAAGCACCGCCAGGGGCATCCGGGTGCGGTCGGCCAGCTCCTGAGGGGCGAGGTGCTCGTCGTCGGCCACCGGGGGAAGGGGCGGGAGCGTACGCTGGGCGTCGGCGTGCTGGCGGTGCAGGAGGCCGGTGATGGCCTTGAGCGAGTAGCCCTTCCCCTTCAGCTCCTTGATGGCCCGCAGCCGCTCGAGGTGCCGGTCGTCGTAGAGTGCGACCCGTCCGTCGCGGCGCGGCGGGTCGAGCAGACCCTTGGTCTGGTACGAGCGGACCAGCTCCACGCTGACGCCGGCGGCGGCGGCCAGCTCCTCGACCCGGTAGGCCACAGGCACCCTCCACGTCCTTTCGATGAAACGTAACACGTAGTTGTCGAACCGTTCGTGGTTCGTATGTAACCCTGTCACCGGAGTCGCGGTCGGAAGCCTGA
>DASYFF010000038.1:0-2784 GCA_036498605.1 Acidimicrobiia bacterium
GCCATGAACCCGGCCTGCATGAAGAAGACCAGGAAGGCCGTGACCAGCACCCAGACGGTGTTGATCGGGTTGACGAGGTCGTTCGCCTGATGGGTGATCTCACCCAGGGGTCCGGCGTTGGCGTGGGCGGTGAAGTACCACGCCGTGCCCTTCATCAGGCCCAGCACCACCAGGATGCCGAGCATCTTTCCGGCGAGCAGCACCGCCCACAGGCGGCGTGTCTCCTTCAGCCTTAGGCGTTGCAGCTTCGTTTTCATGAAGCAAATGTTTACGGAAGCTGTATTTCACAGGGGTACCGCGATTGTTTCGCCACTGTGAACACATTCGATGGCGCCGCGAAAGGCTGCCCACAAGGGACGAAACCCCCGCCCCTAGCAGCTGTCGGAGCCCGAATCCGTGAACGGGTCGCCGGGAGTGGCGGTGAAGCGCCAGTCGTAGCTGTCGGGGTGCAGCGTCAGTTGGAGGACGCCGTAGGTGCCCTGCTGGCGGATCTCGCTGTTGGGGGCCACGGGCCCCTCGAAGGCGTCGTGCGGCCCGCCGCCCGTCCCGACCACGAACTCCCGCATCCCGGCGGGATTGGCGTTGCCCTCCGAGTCCTGGTGGGCGAAGCGCTCGTAGACGTGGCGGTGGCCGGACAGGACGACGTCGGCGCCGGCCGCCTGCAGGTCGGCCCAGAAGGGCGACATCTTCCGGTCGCTGGGGACGAGCTTGCCGACGCCGGGCTGGCGGGACGGGGTGAAGAACCGGGGGTGGTGCCAGTAGGCCAGGATGCAGTGGGCCTTGGTGCTGGCCAGGTCGGCCCGGAGCCACTGCTCCATCGGGGTGTTCCTGCCGCAGCCGCCGACCGCGTCGCAGGTGCTGTTGAGGGCGATCAGGTGCCACGTCCCCACGTCGAACGAGTAGTAGCCCTTGCCCCGCTCGCCGACGCCGGACCCCCAGTAGTCGAAGTAGGCACCGGCGCCGTTCTGGACGTACTCGTGGTTACCGGTGGTGGGCTTGGACCGGTCCTTGAACCGCCCCCAGGTCGGGCCGTAGCAGTTGTCGAAGTCGGACTTCGACCCGTCCTGGTAGGCCAGGTCGCCGAGCTCCAGCACCGTCCCGGGCATGGAGTCGACCAGCGTCGCCGTACTGTCGTCGCCGGTGTCGTTGCAGGTGGCGATGTCGCCGGCGGCCACGATGCCGGGGTCGCCGCCGGGCGGGGGGGCGGTCGTCTGGGCTCCGGCCCCGGGCAGCCCGAGGGTCACGAGGGCCGGGACGAGGAGGCTGGCCGGGAGCCAACGCCACCGACCCGGCGTGGGAGCGGTCCTGTCTCGCACAGTGGCCACACTACTAACACTGGCCTCGTTGGGAAGGCCCAGTCGACGAATCGTCAGGCGGTGTTCAGGCCACCGTCGGCCCAGGCGATCTCGTCGAGGAACCGGCTGACGAGACCGACGAACGACTCGGGGTTGTCGCCGGCGGCGAGATGGCCGGCGCCCTGGATGCGGGCGTAGCGGGCGTCGGGCAGCAGGTCGACGAGCTCGTCGGCCCCGGCCTCGGACAGGACGTCGCTCTTCGAACCCCTGAGCACCAGCACCGGGCGCTGGAGGCCCCGGAGGTCGTCGTCGAGACCGGCCACGACCGCCGCCCCGCCCTGTTCGGCGTCGACGATCCCCTCCCGCGCCCGGATCCGCCGGCCGAGGCCGTGCTTCCAGACCCACCGGCCGTCGGGCCGCTGGCGGAGGTTGCGGGTGAGGCGGCCCGTCGTCACCGTGCGCCCCGGGAGGTAGCCGGCGATGGCCGCCGCCGCCTCGTCGAGGTCGGCGAAGGACTCGTGTTCCGACATGAAGGCGGCGATCCGCTGGACGCCGGCGACCTCCAGCCGGTGGCCGACGTCGAGGAGGACGACGCCGCCCACGAGGTCGGGCCGGGCGGCGGCCAGCGTGACCGACACGATGCCGCCCATCGACGCCCCGACGAAGACCGCCCGGTCGATCCCGAACTCGGCGCACAGGGGGACGGCGTCGGCGGCCAGGGCGTGGCGGTCGATGGGGTTCTCGGCCGCCGGGCCGTCGAAGGGGTCGGAGTCGCCGTGGTCGGCGGAGTCCCAGGCGAGGACGTGGTACCGGTCGGCCAGGGCCCGGCCGAGCTCCTCGAACATGTAGGCGGTCTGGCCGCCACCATGGAGGCAGACCACCGCCGGACGCCGGGCGTGACCCCATTCGAGGAAGTGGACCTGGCGCCCGCCGAGGCGCACGAAGCCGCTCCGGCCCCGGGCGGGTACGTCGTGGCGAGGCGGCAGGTCCTCGATGGGCTGGCTCACCATGCCGTCAAACTAACGGAAGTTGGGACCACCCCTCGAAGGGGGCGGCCCCAACGCTCCGCCTAGTACTCGCAGTTGGCCACCTCGTCGCCTGCCCCGAAGAGGCAGTCGTCGTAGTCGTCGCCGCCGTTGACCTTGTCGACGCTGTCGTCGTCGCTCGAGATCATGACGTCGTCGCCGCTTCCGCCGACGAGGAAGTCGGGCCCGGATCCGCCGGCCACGGTGTCGTTGCCACCGTCGCCGACCACGGTGTCGTTGCCGGGGCCGCCGTCGAGGTCGTCGTCACCGGTGTCGCCACGGATGGCGTCGTTCCCGGTGCCGCCGTTGATCGAGTCGTTCCCGGCTGCGCCACAGATCACGTCGTCGCCGCCACGGCCGTCGATGGTGTCGTCGCCGTCGCTGCCGACGATCACGTCGCCGCCCTTGGTGCCGTCGATCAGGGCCGGCCCCGGCTGGCCCGAGGCGTCGAGCCAGGCGCGGGT
>DASYFF010000039.1:0-4602 GCA_036498605.1 Acidimicrobiia bacterium
GAGGGCCTCCTGGATGCCGGCGTCGACGGCCGGGATGTACTCCCGGGGGATGACGCCGCCGGTGACCTTGTCGACGAACTCGTAGCCGCCCCCGGGCCCCGTCGGCTCGAGGTCGATGACGACGTGGCCGTACTGGCCCCGACCGCCCGTCTGGCGGATGTAGCGCTGCTCGATCTTGCGGACGGCCTCGGTGATCGTCTCCCGGTAGGCCACCTGGGGCTTGCCGACGTTGGCGGCCACCGAGAACTCCCGCATCATGCGGTCGACGAGCACCTCGAGGTGGAGCTCGCCCATCCCCCAGATGATCGTCTGGCCGGTGTCCTCGTCGGTGCGGACCTGGAAGGTCGGATCCTCCTCCTGGAGCGAGAACAGCGCCTTCCCGAGCTTGTCCTGGTCGACCTTGGTCTTGGGCTCGATGGCGACGGAGATCACCGGCTCGGGGAACTCCATCCGCTCCAGGATGATCGGCCGGTTGGGGTCGCAGAGCGTGTCGCCGGTGGTGGTGAACTTGAGGCCGACGGCGGCCACGATGTCGCCGGCGAAGACCGCCTGCTTGTCCTCACGGTGGTTGGCGTGCATCTGGAGGATGCGGCCCACCCGCTCCTTCTTGTCCTTGATGGAGTTCGACACGGCACTGCCGGCCGAGATGGTGCCGGAGTAGACCCGGAAGTACGTGAGCTTGCCGACATAGGGATCGCTCATGATCTTGAAGGCCAGGGCGGCGAAGGGCTCGCCGTCGTCGGGCTTGCGCTCGATCTCCTCCAGGCCCTTCAGGTCGGTGCCGGTCACCGGGGGGACGTCGAGCGGGCTCGGCAGGTAGTCGACGACGGCGTCGAGGAGGGGCTGCACGCCCTTGTTCTTGAACGCCGTGCCGCACAGGACCGGGACGAAGTCGTTGGCGATCGTGCCGTTCCGCAAGGCGCGGCGCAGGTCGGCGCCGGTGATCTCCTCCTCGCCGACGTACTTCTCGAGGACGACCTCGTCGTGCTGGGAGACGACGTCGACCAGCTGGTGGCGCCACTCCGCCGCCTCGTCGGCCAGCTCGGCCGGGATGTCGATGGTCTGCCAGTCCTCGCCCCGCGACGTCTCGTCCCACACGTGGGCCTTCATTTCGAGGAGGTCGATCACGCCCCGGAAGAGGCCCTCGGCGCCGATCGGGAGCTGGACGACGGCCGGGGAGGCGTCGAGCCGGTCCCGGATCATCTGCACGGCCCGGTAGAAGTCGGCCCCGATGCGGTCCATCTTGTTGATGAAACAGATCCGGGGGACGCGGTACTTGTTGGCCTGGCGCCACACCGTCTCGGTCTGGGGCTCGACGCCGGCCACGGCGTCGAACACGGCCACCGCCCCGTCGAGCACCCGCAGGGACCGCTCGACCTCGATGGTGAAGTCGACGTGGCCCGGCGTGTCGATCAGGTTGATCCAGGTGTCCTTCCACCGGCAGGTGGTGGCGGCGCTGGTGATCGTGATGCCCCGCTCCTGCTCCTGGACCATCCAGTCCATGACCGCCGCGCCCTCGTGGACCTCGCCGATCTTGTAGGTCCGCCCGGTGTAGTAGAGGATCCGCTCGGTCGTGGTCGTCTTGCCCGCGTCGATGTGGGCCATGATCCCGATGTTGCGGGTCCTGGCGAGGGGGAACTCCCGGATGAGGGGCGGTCCGGCCATGTGGGGTGGTCTCGACTTCCTTCCTGTTGCTTCGGCAAATCGACGGCCGGGCGATTCATCGCCCGGCCGGTGGGTGCGGAACTGGCCCGCCCTGGATGCAGGGACCGCGCTACCGGTACCTACCCACCTCCGTCCTGGTTTCTGAACGCGTCAAGGGCTTACCAGTCTCCTTACCAGCGGTAGTGGGCGAACGCCTTGTTGGACTCGGCCATCTTGTGCATGTCGTCACGCCGTTTCACCGCGGTGCCGATGCCGTTGGAGGCGTCGAGCAGCTCGGCGGCCAGGCGCTCGGCCATCGTCTTCTCCCGGCGCTGCCGGGAGTAGCCGATGATCCAGCGGATGGCCAGCGTCGTCGACCGGCGGGGGCGGACCTCGACCGGCACCTGGTAGGTGGCGCCACCGACCCGGCGGCTCTTGACCTCGAGGGCCGGTTTCACGTTGTCGAGCGCCCGCTTGAGAGTGGCCAGCGGGTCGCTGCCGGTCTTGCGCTCCATCTCGGCCAGGGCGTCGTAGACGATCTTCTCGGCCACCGAGCGCTTGCCCCGGAGGAGCACCTTGTTGACGAACTGCGTGACCAGCACCGACCGGTGGATCGGGTCGGGCATCAGGTCACGGCGAGGGGCGGGGCCTTTGCGGGGCATGCGGTGCTCAGCTCTCCTTCTTGGCGCCGTAGCGGCTGCGGGCCTGCTTGCGGTTGCGGACGCCGCTGGCGTCGAGCGTGCCCCGGATGACCTTGTAGCGGACGCCGGGCAGGTCCTTCACCCGGCCCCCGCGGACCAGCACGATCGAGTGCTCCTGGAGGTTGTGCCCGATGCCGGGGATGTAGGCCGTCACCTCGACCCCAGAGGTGAGCCGGACCCGGGCCACCTTGCGGAGGGCGGAGTTCGGCTTCTTCGGAGTGGTGGTGTAGACGCGGGTGCAGACCCCCCGACGCTGCGGCGCTCCCTTGAGCGCGGCCGTCTTCGTCTTCTCCGGCTTCGACTCGCGTCCTTTGCGGACGAGTTGTTCAATGGTCGGCACGACACTCCTTGAAGATGAACAGCACAAACGGGCCTCGACGCTTCGGGGGCGCGTCCAGGCGACCGGGAGAACGTTAGCGGAGCACGAGGATAGCTGATCAAACCACGGCCCGTGGTGCCGAGGCGGCCCCGACGCCCCACGGTAAGCGCAGAGCGACCAATTGTTCACCGCTCCGTGGTCGACCTAGGCTCTGCCGTCGTGGGCCCGCCACGAATGACCCGACCGCTGCCGCTGGACCGGATCCTCGAGCAGCACGGCGACGCCCTCTACGACTTCGCCCTGTCGGTCACCGGAGACACCGAGCGGGCCATGGCCGCCGTCCGGGAGGCGCTCCCCGGTGCCATCGAGCGCTACGGGGCCGGGGCCGGCCGTCCCCTCCTCCTCGGCTCCGTCTTCGCCGTAGCGGTCCGGGACGCCACGCCCGCGCCGCTCCTGTCGCCCGATCTGATCGCGCCCGGGCCGGGATCGCCCGACGAGCTGCAGCGCCTGGCCCGGGAGGCCACGCTGCTGCTGGACCCCGTCCAGCGGGGCTGCCTCGACCTCGCCCTGCGCCAGAACCTGGAAGGGGAGGCGCTGAGCGAGGCCCTCGGCGTCGCCCCCGGGCAGGCCTCGGTGTCGGTGCAGGCCGCCACCGACCAGGCCGAGCATGTGATCGGCGCCGTCCTGCTGGCCCGGGTGGGCCGTGACGACTGCCCGGTGCTGGCCGACGCCGCCCTGGACACGGTCGGGTCGGCGGCCGGGAAGCTGGCCGCGGCGGTGGTCGAGCACGGCGAGACGTGCCCCGCCTGCAGCGACCGGCGCCGGGCCCTCGTGCCGGTCACGACGCTCCTGGCCCACGTCCCGGCCGCGCCGGCCCCGGCCGAGCTCAAGAGAGCCACCGACCGCCGCCTGGGCGGCATCGTCCGGGCCCTCCGACCGCCGGGCCAGCTTGCGGCCGGGCGCCGGAGCCCGCGGTGGCGGCGGGGGCTGGCCGCCGGACTGGCCGCGGCGGCCGTGATCGTGGGGTTGGTGGCGGTGCTGTGGCCGCGCCGGAGCGGCGACATCGCCCGGACGGCCGCCCCGGGAGGTCACCTGGTCGTCGACGCCGCCCCGGTCGACTTCGGGCCGAACAGCGGCCAGGCCGAGCTGCGGATCACCAACACGGGCCGCCAGCCGCTGGTGTTCGAGACCCGGGCGGCAGTGCCCTGGCTGACCTTCACCGGCGGCGAGGGCACGCTCGACCCCGGGTCCAGTGTCGTGATCTCGGCCCTGCTCGACCGCTCCCGGGCCCCGGAGGGGGCGGCCGACAGCCAGATCCGCATCCAGTCCAACGGCGGATCCGCCGTCGTGCCGGTCCGGGCGGTCGTGGAGCGGGCGCCGGAGGTGTCCAGCGTCGAGGCCACCCCCCAGACGGTGGCGGTGCGGCGCTGCTCCGGATCCACCCCGGCCCAGGTACGGGCGGCGGTCGTCGAGGAGTCGGGGATCGCCGCCGTCGAGCTCCACTGGGCCCGGCCCGGGGTGGCGGAGCAGGTCAGCCCCATGAGCAACGAGGGCCAGGCCAGCTACCTGGGGGCCCTCGGCCCGTTCGACACCCCGGGCGACGTCCGCTGGTGGGTCAGCGCCGTCGACATCCGCGACAACCGGGGAGCGTCGGCGCCCCAGGTGCTGCAGGTCAGCGGCTGCTAGGCGGCGGGAGCGGCACCGTCGAGATCGACCGCTTCCAGGACCTGATGGCCCGGACCTACGGAGCCCGGGACCGCGCCCGCGGCCGGGACGCCACCGTCGCCTGGCTGGCCGAGGAGTTCGGCGAACTGGCCAGGGCCGTCCGCAAGGGAACCGTCGAGGAACAGCTCCACGAGCTGGGCGACGTCCTGGCCTGGCTGGCCTCCCTGGCCGACCAGCTCGGGCTCTCCCTGGCCGACGCCGCGGCGCGCTACG
>DASYFF010000040.1:0-2921 GCA_036498605.1 Acidimicrobiia bacterium
CCTACCTCGGCGACGAGGAGCTCGGCCCAGAAATCGCCGGGGCTGTCGGAGCGGAGGCCTGATGCTGTCGGCCGCCGGCCTCGACGCCGCTTACGGCGACACCATGGTCCTGCGCAATGTTTCGCTCACCGTTCCCGACGGCTCGGTCGTGGCGCTGCTGGGCGCCAACGGGGCGGGCAAGACGACGCTTCTGCGTGCCGTGTCCGGCCTGCTGCGGCCCCGGGCCGGCCGGGTCACCTTCGACGGTGCTGACGTGACCCGCTCCGCCCCCAACGAGCTCGCCCGCCTCGGCCTGCACCACATCCCGGAGGGCCGGGCGATCTTCCCGGCGCTGACGGTGGCCGAGAACCTGGTCGTGTACAGCGAGAAGGGCCGGGAGAAGGAGTCGGTGGAGCGGACCGTCGACGCCTTTCCCCGCCTCGGGCAGCGCCTCGGACAGGTGGCCGGAACGTTGAGCGGGGGCGAGCAGCAGATGCTGGCTCTGGCCCGGGCCTACGTCCGCCGCCCCCGGATGGTCCTGCTCGACGAGGTCTCCATGGGCCTCGCCCCGCAACTCGTCGACGAAGTGCTGGGCTTCCTCGACCGCCTGGCGAAAGAGGGCACCGCACTGCTCCTCGTCGAGCAGTACGTGAACAAGGCGCTGGCCATCGCCGACTACGTCTACATCCTCAACCGGGGCCGCATCTCCTTCGCCGGCGAGCCATCGGAATTGGCCGGCGAGGACGTCTTCGAGCGGTACCTCGGGCTGGAAGTCGCCCACGGGTGATCACGACCGACTGTGAAAGGCGCACGATGAACACGACACCTGCTCCGAGCCGTCGGTGGCTCGCTTCCCTTTTCGGCGCGGTGCTGGCCGCCGGCGTGCTGGGCGCCTGCGGCAACCGCGCCTCGACCGGCGACATCGCCCGGGCGGCGCAGTCCAACAGCGCGGCCACACCCGGTCCCGAAGCGGCGGCGCCGGCCCCGTCCGGCGGCGCCGGCGCGGCCGCTCCCGAGGCGTCGGCCGCGGTGGCCGAAGGGGCGGCCCCGCAGACCGGCTCGGCGGCCGCGACCCCTTCCGGGTCCCCGGCCTCCGTCGGCGGGTCCACCGCCGCCGCGGCCAAGCCAGGCGCTGCCGCCCAGGCGTCGGCCGCCGCGCCGTCGAGAAGCGCGGCCGCGGCGGGGTCGTCATCGGCCGCCCCGTCCGGTGGGGGAGCGCCGGCCCGGAGCGGCTCCGTCGGCCCGGCGCCGGCACCCACTCCCGGCCCCGGCGGGCCGGCGGTCGGTGCCGACTGTTCCAAGCCCAAGGCCACGATCATCATCGGTTCGGTCGGCAACCAGTCGGGGATCGTCGGCGCGGCCGTCTTCCCCGGTGTGAAGGCGGTGCAGGCCGAGATCGCGGCCCTGAACGAGAAGGGCGGGATCGACTGCCACCCGATCAAGTACATCGTGGCCGACGACGGCGGCGACCCGTCCCGGAACCTGGCGCTGGTGAAGCAACTCGTCGAGCAGGAGAAGGTAGTCGCCTTCGTCTACAACGACGCCGTCCTCTCCGGGCAGGCCAGCGTCCAGTACATCCAGGAGAAGCAGGTTCCGGTCATGGGATCGGAGGGTGGCTCCACCTACTTCAACGGCAGCCCGATGCACTTCTCACCCGGCAGCAACGGCATCGACCTGGTCGACCTGGTAATCGGCGGCACCGCCCACGTCACCGTCCCGCAGGGCAAGACCAAGGTCGCCACGCTCACCTGCCAGGAGGCGACGTGGTGCAACGTGGCCAACGACCGGTGGCCCAAGCTCGCCGCCAAGTACAGCTATCAGATCGTGTACCAGGCGAAGGCGTCGCTCACCCAGCCCGACTTCACCTCCAACTGCCTCTCGATGCAGTCGGCGGGCGCCACCGTGGTGCTCGGCGCCTTCGACCCCAACGCCTGGAAGCGGGTCGCCCAGTCCTGCGCCCAGGTCGGCTTCAAGCCCGTCTACGGCGCCCCCGTGGCCCAGACCCGGTTCGACTTCAAGGACGATCCGAACCTCGAGGGCATGGTGATCCCCGAACCGAACCTGCCGTGGTTCATCAACTCCGTCCCGGTCATCGCCGAGATGAACTCGACGTTCAAGCGCTACGCCCCCGGGCTGCAGTCCGACGCCTCGACGCTGGCCGGATGGGCGTCGGTGAAGCTCTTCGAGCGTGCCGCCCGCGGCTACGTCTCCGACCTGCCCGCCAGCCGGGATTTCCTGCGGGGCCTGTGGTCGTTCAAGGACGAGACCCTCGGCGGGCTCGCCCCACCGCTGAACTTCCCCGAGGGCAAGGCCGCCACCTACCCGATCTGCGGCTGGCCGGTCGTCGTCAAGGGCGGCAACTTCGTCAACGACGGCAAGATGCTGTGCTTCGGCTGACCGGGAGGCGCTAGGTGCACCAGCTCCTGCCCTTCATCGTCGTCGGGATCACCACCGGGTCGCTCTACGGTCTGACCGGCCTGGGCCTGGTGCTGACGTACCGGACGTCGGGGATCTTCAACTTCGCCCACGGAGCCGTGGCCGCCACCGCCGCCTACTGCTTCTTCGCCCTCCACCACGAGCACGGCCTCCCCTGGCCGCTGGCCGCCTTCATCTCGATCGGCCTGCTCGGTCCCGTCATGGGCGTGGTCCTCGAACGGGTGACGCGGCGGCTGGCCGGGGCCCGGGTGGTGATGGCCATCGTCGGGACGATCGGGCTCTTGCTGGCCGTTCAGGGCCTGCTCTACGTCATCTTCGGCTCCCAGACGAAGAACTTCGCCGAGTTCCTTCCCACTTCGACCGTCACCGTCGCCGACGTCCACGTCAGCTACGCCCAGATCATCAAGGTGGTCGTCTCGCTCGTGGCGGCCACCGGCCTGTGGCTGTTCCTGCGCCGGAGCCGCCTCGGCGTGACCATGCGGGCCGTGGTCGACAACCCCACCCTG
>DASYFF010000041.1:0-9332 GCA_036498605.1 Acidimicrobiia bacterium
GGAGGTGCCGCCGACATTGCCGGGCATCAGCGCGTTGGCGGTGATGCCGTCGGCGGCCCACCGTTCGGCGGCGCCGACGGCGAAGGAGATGTTGGAGGTCTTGGACTGCCCGTAGGACGTCCAGGGGTCGTAGGGCCGGAACCGGTAGTCGATGTCGTCGAAGACGATCGGCGAGAACAGGTGCCCGATCGAGCTGACCGAGACCACCCGAGCGCCGCCCGCCGCCGCCAAGGCGCGATGCAGGCCGGTGACCAGTGCGAAGTGTCCGAGGTGGTTGACGGCGAACTGCGCTTCCCGACCATCGGGGGTGCGGGTCAGCTGCGGGAAAGCCATGACTCCGGCATTGGCGACCAGGATGTGCAGCGGCCCGCTCCAGCCGGCCGTGAACGCCGCCACGGTGGACCGGTCGGCCAGGTCCAGCCGCGTCACCGTCAGCCGCCCGGCGTCGGCGGGCAACTCGGCAACCAGACCGGCCGCGAGCCGAGTGCCCGCGTCAGTGTCCCGCACCGCCAGCGTGACGTCCGCGCCGGCCGCCGCCAACGCCCGGGCGGTCTCCACCCCGATTCCGGAACTGGCCCCGGTGACCACGGCCCGGCGGCCGCGGAGGTCAACTCCATCGATGACCTCGGCCGCGGTCGTCTGTGCCCCGAAGCCGAGGGGTCCTCCCGAGATGGACATCAGGCTTCCTCCCTGTCAGGCGGCGGAGGCCGCGTGTGCCACCCTCCTGTCATCGCTACAGCTTGATCTCGCTGACCTGGAGGATCGGGGCGATGGTGGTGTAGTTGGGCATGTCGGCGGAGACGTCGTCGGCGTGGGGACCGAAGGCCTCCTGAAAGGCCTCGACGGAGTCGAAGGCCAGGTCGACGATGTAGGCGTAGGGCGCCGGCTCGCCCGGCTGCATCCCGGCCAGGCCGGCCAGCGCCGTGACTCCCTTCAGGGCGTCACCGCACTTCTCGGCCACCATCGGGATGTGCTTGTTGAGCCAGTAGTCCAAGTCGAAACCGGCGCCCTCGGTCCTGGGATACATCACGCTGACGCGGATCATCTGGAAGCCCTCCTGTCGGTCGTTCCGTCGAGTGGTCGCGTCTCGGTCGGTTGGGAATGAGTGCGTGCGGCGATCAGGGCGAGACCGGCCGTGTCTCGGTCCAGTCGAGCATCAGCCGGCGTTCGGCGAAGAGCCACTCGCCGTCCTGTTTGACGAATTCGTCGAGGTAGCGGATGGAGGCGATCATCAGCGTGCGGGATCCGTCCTCGGCCAGCGAGAGGTGGTGGGCGATGCAGTAGCTCTCGCCGGTCGCCCGGTCGCCGTCGAGGGCGACGGTGCTCTGGCCGTTGAAGTGCGTGGTGGCGACGTAGGCGTTGAGGGCGTCGAACACCGGGGCCAGCGACTCCCGTCCCTGCAGCTCCTGGGTCGGTTCGCCCGACGTGGCGTCCATGTAGACCAGGAAGCGGGTGTCCTCAGTGAACAGCGCCATCTGCCCCTTGGCGTCGCGCCGGTCGGCGCAGTGGGCGTAGGCGTCGAACAGCTCGCGGATGGCCAGTCGGTCGGCGGCTTCCCTGGGGGAGATCGTGGTGTGGACTGTCATGCGAGTCCCTTCCTGCAAGTATTTGACATGTGTATAAAAACAGATGGGTTGGCCTTGTGCAAACGAACGGGAGGTAACGGGTGACGGACCGCACCGATCCCCGCATCACCCGGACGGTCCACGCCCTGGAGCGGGCGATCGTCGACCTCGCCACCGAGCAGCCGGTCTCCCGGATCACCGTCGCGGCGCTCGCCGAACGGGCGGGGGTGACGCGGGCGACGGTCTACAACCGCTACGCCGGTCCCCTGGACCTGCTCGTCCAGGTGCTCTACGCCGATCTCGACCGGGGCCACCGTCGCGAGGAGGAGCTGCGGACCGAAGGGAAGCACTCCGCCGCCGAGATGCTGCGCCTCACCATCGCCGAGGTCGCCGAGCACGTCGAGCGGTTCGGGGCCGTCTATCGCCACGCCCTCGGGGACCCCGCCGATCGCGGGGTGTACGACGCGCTGGTCCGGCACTTCACCGACTACGCCCTGGGCTTCATGGCGCGCTCGACCCATCCCGATGTTCCCCGCACCAATCAGGCGGTCGTCGCCTCGTTCCTGGCCCACGGCTTCGCCGGGGCCATCGCCGCCTGGCTCCGCGACGACGCCGTCACGCAACGAGACCTGGTCGACGCCGCGGTGGCCTGCGCCCCTCCCTGGTGGAGTTGAGGTCTAGGTCGTGGGGTGCATCTCGCCGGAACCCACGACCTGACGGTGGATCGCCGTCGTCAGCGCGTGGATCGCCCGGGTGAGCTCGGTGTTGGACTGAAGTTCCTGCTCCTGGGCGACGAAGTCGTGGTCGGTGGGGTGGTGGCCGCCGGGCGCGTCGATCTGTTCCACGGTGTGCTCCTTTGGGGGACGAGGTCGAGCGCCCGGCGGCGAGGGGCGGTTACTGGGGTTCGTCGGCCTCCATGCGGGCCAGGATGGCGTCGAGCACGGCCTACTCGGCTTCCTCGACGGCGCCGTAGGCGAAGTCGAGGGCGTAGGCGGCATCGGCTTCCGCCTCCTCCGCGATCCGCTGCGCCTTCTTATGATCGTGGGCGGCGTGCTTGTCGTCGTTGTCCTGGCGGATGCCGGCGAGGTGCTCGTTCCACGACCGCTGGATGCCGTCCCATTGCGACGAGAGCAGGTCCTTGCTGATTTCGGCCCGCTGCCGCAATCCCTCCGCCTGTTCCTGTGCCGATTCCCGGGCCGCCTTCACGTCCTGCTCGAGGGTGCTCTTCGCTTTGCTCTGGGCCGCCGCGGCCCGGTCCTCGAGGAGCTTCGTGCGGGCGGCGAGCGTCGTCAACTGGTCGGAGACGGTGGAGGGCCACGTGGCCAACGTCTACGTGACGCTCGGCGTGAACAACAAATCCGACCTGGCCCGGAGGCTGGCCGAGCTGGCGCTCTGACGCCCCGGCCACACGGAGGCCTTCGAGTTGCTGCCCTAAGCTCCCCCCTCGGCGGCAGCCTGGTCACGTCCCACCGGCTCAGGGGCCGATCGGCTTGGCCGAGCTCGAGCGCCACTGGCGCAGGACGTAGGCGGCGACCTGGCGTCCGAGCCGCGTTCCGGCGTTGTGGTCGCTGCGGGTGTGCACGCCGGCGTCGATGCGGCTCAGGCCGGCTTCCGTGGCGGCGGCCCGGTAGCTCCGGAATGTGCGGGTGGCGCCGGGGACGGCTTCGGACGTCACCGTCGGGCGGTCCCGGTTGCCGAAGAACGAACTGAGCACGGTGGCGGCGGTGGCGCTGACGGCGCTGTGGGCCCCCGGGTAGGACGGATCGGCCGGGGTGGGCGACAGCGGCGTCCAGTTCGCGTCGCCGGCGGTGTCGGGGTTGCCGTCTCCGTCGGCCTCGCGGATGGCCGTCACAGGACGCCACAGGGCGTAGTGGTACTTGGCGTCGTAGAAGGCGATGACGTCGTCGGCGATGGAGAGGTTGAGTGCGGCGAAGAGGCGAGCGGTGCTCACGAGGCCGGCACGGTGCCGGGTGCTGGCCCCTTGGGCGATTTCGTTCCAGTAGTTCCAGATCGGGGCGCTCCAGAACTGCGCCGCCGCCGTCTCGTCGGCGGTACGGCCCGGTGCCGTGTCCCGGCCCTTGGCCCGCACCTCGGCGAGTGCCTTGGCGTAGGCGGGGCTGGTCAGGGTGGGCGGTGGCGCCGGCCGGAACTGCGCACCGTCGGTCAGGACGAAGGGCCTGACCTGGCCCCACGTCGAAAACGCCGGAGAAGCGAACTTCGGCGGCGTAGGGCGGTAGGTCCCGGGTTCCGTACCGGGCCCCGGTGGCGGACCGCCCGCCAGCGCGCCGTCGTCGGCCCGGGCGGCGAGAAGCCGGGCGGCGACGGCCCGGCCGACATTGACGCCGTCGGTCTTGCCCGACCCGTCCGGCAGGGCGCCGAGCTCGGTTGCCAGGAGCCCGTCGATCTGGCCGGCGGCGCTCGGGTACAGCGCCACCAGCGTGTCGTGGGCGGCCGAGGCGGCCGCGGCGTCCGGACGGGCGCCGCGCTTCGCCCGTTCGGCGAAGAGGTACGGCCGTCCCCCGGCGACCGACACCACCGCGTCGTAGACGGCGGCGTGCATGATGGCGAAGCTGCGGGTGGGGTGGACGGTGGCCGGCTGCATGCCCGGCGTGCGCACCAGCCGCAAGAGGGCCCGGTTCCAGTCGAGCACGACCGTGGCCCCGCCACTCCCCGCCGCCGCCGCCCTCAGATGCCGCGCTCTGCGCGGCGTTGCCGTCGCCGGCGCGGTCACGAACGCCGCCGCGGCCAAGCCGATCGCCACAGCCAACGCCATGCTTCTCTTCATCTCCGACTCCCTCCTGTCGAGGCCACGGCGCGGCCCGCCACGACCGGACAATCACCGCGAAGAGATAGGCAGGGTGGTTACACGGCACCGCCGCTCAGTGGTCCGGAACCGACCGAGGACGCGGCACCAGGCTCAGGCCGAGCACGACGACGGCCCAGGCGGCTGCCTCACCGGGCCTGCGTTTTCAGCAGGGCGCGATCCCACCGGTAGGTGGCGGTGAAGACGACCAGCGCCAGCACCTCGATGGCCAGTACCAGTGGCGCCTGGGGCGCCGGTTGGAGACCGCGTTCCCGGAAGGAGAGGAGTCCGACGGTGCGGCTGGCGACGAAGGCGGCCAGGCTGGTCCCGGTCAGGAGTAGACCGGCGAGGCGGACGAGGAGTTCGCGTCGGATGAAGACGAGGACGGCGAGGGTGAGGGAGCTGACGGCGTTGAGTATGAACAGCGGTCCGATGGTGGGGATGTATCGGTAGCCGTGGCGGTAGAGGCACCAGTGGACCCATCCGCCGGCGGCGAGGAGGCCGGCCTCGGTCATGGGCAGCCCCGCGGGGAGGCGGGGTCGGCTTGTGAGTGCGGTTTTCACGGCAGCTCCTGGTCGGCGAGGGCGAGCCCGTGGTGGCCGGGGATGAGGTGGGCTTGGCGGATGCCGAGGGCCTGGTGGAGCTGGTCGGCAGGGACGACGACCGGCTTGGGGGCCGGCCCGTCGCCGGCGTGGGGCAGGGGATAGGCCGTCGGGGCGGCGGTGTGGAAGGTGATGTTGCCCTCGACCTTCTTCATGAGCTGGTGGACGTGGCCGTTGAGGACGGTGACCGAACCGAAGCGTCGCATGAACCCGAGGGCGGTGGTGGCGTCGTCGGTGCCCCACCCCCAGTCCGGGTACATGGCGAAGAGCGGGATGTGGCTGAAGACCACCAGCGGCGTCTCGCTGCTCACCCGCTTGAGGTCTTGTTCGACCCAGGCGAGCTGGTCGGCCCCGAGGTGACCGAGCTTCTGGAGATTGATGGTGTTGACGAGGGCGACGAAGTGGGCGCCGCGGTGGTCGAAGCTGAACCATCCGTCGCCCTGGGTGCCGGCGCCGAAGAACTGGCGGTACTTCTCGCCGGTATCGTCGGTGGAGTCGTGCTCGCCGGGGAGGACCACGACCTGGCCCGTCCGCAGTGTGGAGAGCATTTGCTTGACCTGGTCGAACTGCTCGTTGGTCGAGAAGTGGGTCAGGTCGCCGGTGTGGACGACGAAGTCGGGCTGGGCGGGGAGGGCGTTGACGAGGTCGATGGCGCTCTGGAACGTCTTGGTGACGTCGGGGTTCGCTGCACCGGTGAAACCGATGTGGCTGTCGGAGATCTGGACGAAGGTGAAGTCCTGGGCCTTGGGCGCCGGGCTGCCCTGGCCGAGGACCTTACTGGTCACCACACCTCCGGAGACGGTGACGGCCACCGCCGCACCGGCCCACGCCGCGTGGCGCAGGAAGCGGCGGCGGCTGAGGTCGCGGTTGAAGGCGTCGTCGGGGTTGGCGGGGTTCATGCCTGAACCTCGACGGTGCCGTGCATGAACGGGTGGATGCCGCAGTTGTAGTGGTAGGTCCCGGGCTTGGTGAAGGTGTGCGTGAAGGTGTTGTGCGGACCGGCCAGGGTGGGGGATCGCATGGGCTCTTCGGATGACACGACGCTGTGGGGTTCCTCGTCGTTGTTCGTCCAGGTCACGGTGGTGCCGGTCTTGACCTTGATGGCGGCCGGCATGAAGGAGAAGTTGTCGACGGTGACGGCCGAAGTGGCGACGGCCGGTTGAGCGGCCGCAGCGGGCGCCTCGGCGTGGGGGTCGCCGGTGGGGGCCGCCTGCGTGCTGGTGCCAGCCGCCTTGGTGGCGGCGTGTGTCGCCCCGCCGCACGCCGTCAATCCGACGGCCAGTGTGCCGATCGTCACCGCCACGCCGGCGGGACGTGAGAACCGGAGGGACATGCGTCCACCTTTCTGCATTGTTCAGGCCGAGGCCCGATTCGCGGTCTTCCGCCCCCGTGATACGGCCGGGGGTTACACGCTCGGGCTACGCCTGCTCGGGCATCGTCCCGGTGGGGACCAGCACCTCGATGACGTCACCGTTACGGCGCACCCGGAGACGGGCCAACGGGGGCGGCGACGTGTCCACCTGGTGAAAGAGCAGCCGTCCCTCGGAGGAGAAGGAGGTGCGGTGGCAGGGACAGTCCAGCCGCTCTGCCACCTCGTTCAACTGGAGCAGGCAGCCCTGGTGGGAACACGCCCCGGAGACGGCGACAAGGTTGCCGGCCCGTTCCGTGACGAATGCCACCACACTGGACGTGGAGAAGCGGACGGTCCGCCCAGTGACCTCGCCGACCTCGGCGACCCGGACCCAGACGCCGTCGGCCGGTTCCAGCGTCGCCGACGCCGCCGATCCGGGTGCGGGGGGCTGGAGAAGCGTCCGATCCACCACCGCGCCGGCGACGCCGGCGGCCACGGCTCCGGCGCCGGCGCCGGCCTTGGTCAGAAACGCCCGGCGGCCCAGCTGCCGTGGAGCTCCTTCGCCCTCCAGGTCGCCCAATCGGCGCCGCAATCCTTCGACGAACTCTGCCGAGGGGAGGTCGGCACCCGGGTTAGCCGTCCGCAGTTCGATGGCCGCCCGCAGGGCGCCCGCTTCCTCGGCGTCGACGGGACCGGCGGGGATGGGGACGTCGTCCGCCACCGCCTCGGACGGGCGACACCGACGGTACCGGGTGAGCGGGCTCATGACGCATCCTCTCCGACCTGAGCGGCCATCCGTAACGCCCGGTGTTGGAGCACCTTGGCGTTCCCAACGCTGATCCCCATGGCGTCGGCACTGTCCCGCAGCGACCGCTGTTCCAAGAACCGAAGCTCGAGGATGCGCCGGGAACGCCCCGGCAGCACGGCGAGGATGCGCTGCGCCTGACGGGTGGCCAAGCCGTCGGCGGCCGGCCGCTCGAAGAACGCCTCGGCGGCGTCGAGGTCGATGGTGGTGACCTCCTTCCCGAGGCGGCGGCGCCAGAACGACGCCAGCACCGTATTCGCCGTCTTGGCCAGGTAGGCGCGCACCTCACCACGGGAAGCAGCGAGGCGGAGGGGCCCCAAGGCAGCCAGGAACACCTCCGCCGTAAGGTCCTCGGCGTCGGCCCGATTGCCCACCTTGGAATAGAACAGTCGGTAGAGCCGCGCGACGTTGTCGGCGTAGAGCTCCGCCCAGTCGCCGTAGGCGTCACTGGCCCGCACGTCGTCCATGGGGATCGTGGGGATCGGGGTCACCGTTCCGGCGGTCGGCTGTTCATCCACGACCCACGGCTCCGAAACGGCTCATCGCCGACCGGCGGACGACGAACGCGGCGACCCGCGGGGCGTGGGGCGGTAGGAGCCAGGCGTCGTGCCCGCTGCCACCGGTGGGCCGCTGGCGGCCGAGCCATCGGCGGCCCGGGCGCTGAGCAGCCGGGCCGCGATGTCCTGACCCACCCGGACCCGTCCGTCTTGGCGGGGCCGTCGGACATGGCGGTCAGCTCGGCCGCCAGCAGCTCGTCGAGCACGCCCGTCGCGCCGGGATGCAGCGCTGCCAGGGTGTCATGACGGCGGCAGCGGCGGCGCCTGGGCGTGCACCCCTCCGCACCCGTTCCGACAACAGGTACGGATGCCCTCCAACGGCCACGACCAACGCCACGCTCTTCTTCATCTCCGGCTCCATTCTTCGTCGAGGCCGGTTCGCCCGTCGGCAAGCGATACGGATCGGGGTTACACACGCTGGGTCGCCTCGACTACGGGAACCTCGTGAACGGACCCGGTTCCGGCGCGGCGATCACATGGGTGACCACGACAGGAAACCGGCGGGCGGCCCGGCGGGGCAACTCCATGCGGAGCCAACGGGAAAACCCCGGCCGCAGCGTGAAGAGCACGATTTCATCGAACGACTGGCGCATGAGGACATCGGCGATCGCCAGGATGGGGTCGGCATCTCCCACCTCACCGCTGACCTCAACGCCCAGATCGCCCAAGCGTCGCAACGCTCGGGTCAAGCGACGTCGAGCGAGACGGAGTGCCGCACCCTCCGTCCACACCAGATCCTCACTGCGGGGCGCGGCAGGGACCAGCACGTGAAAATGGCTCCGTCCCCGTCTGATCCGCTCGCCCGCCGAGAGGGTGAGTTGTGGTCCGCCCAGGGTCTGGTTGGCCACCACCAGATACCGCAACACGGCTTCGGCCGGCTCCACTATCGCCCCGGCGGCCGCATGTGCCAATTCCATGGCGATTCCTCCCGATGTTGGCGGGTCGTTTTGCAAGCAAATAGCCATCCGGGTTACGCCAGGCGGGGCAGGGCGTTTTGTAACCGCTGCACCTATTTCTCGGCGCAAGCAGGTGTTCGCTGGGGGTCAGCGGCACTGCGACCAACACCGCGTTGACGAATGCCTCCCTTGTCGGTCCCACCCGGCCGTTCCGGGGCATCGAAGGAGGTCATCATGCGCAGGGCACTCACCACACTGGCCAGCGTCACCCTGGTCGTCGGCTTGGCCGCGCCGGCATGGGCGGACAGCGCCCAGAAGCCGGCCGACCGGCCGATCACGGTCCTCCGCGGCGGCGGGGGCGGCGGCGGCGGTGGCGGCGGGAGTCGCGGCAGCGGCGGGGGTCGCGGCAGCGGCGGGGGTCGCGGCGGGGGTCGCGGCGGGAGTCGCGGCGGGGGCCGGGGCTTCGGCCGAAGCCGCGGCGACCGGTTCGGCCGCGACCGCTACGGCTACGGCGGCTACGACCGCTACGGCTACGACGGCTACTACTACGACCGGTACGACTACGGCTGCGGAGACGGCTACGGCTACGACTACGGGTATGACGGCTGCAACGACCCCTACGGGTATAGGTACGGATACCGCTCCTACGACGCGTCCGCTCCGAGTGCCGAATCGACGAGCACGGCTCCGGGCCCGTCAAGTGCGTACGCGAACAGCGAGTCTGAGGAGGGGCCGACGCGCTTTGGTTCCTCT
>DASYFF010000042.1:0-6102 GCA_036498605.1 Acidimicrobiia bacterium
CTGCTCTCCTTCGACGTTGCGGTGGTGTCCGACGATTTGTGCGGCTTTCCCGCATGTCCGCTGGTGGTGTGCGTCGGCGCCAACGGCGCAACCCTCGAGCTGGGGCAGGGCAACCTCTATGCCGTGCTGTCGCGGCGGACGCTCGCCCCCGACCAGCTCGTCAGCGCCGTGCGGGGCGCGGCGGTCGGGCTGCGCATCATGGACGCCGCCGCGGTGCGACCCGACTTCGACCAGCGCAGCCTGCAGGTGCTGCGCATGCTGGCCGAGGGAGCCGCCATCCGGGAGATCTCGTCGTCGCTCGGCTGGTCGGAGCGGACCATCAAGGGCGTCATCGCCGACGTCCAGCGCGAGTTCCAGGCCCGCACCCGGACGCAGGCCGTCGTCGAAGCGCTCCGCCGGCAGCTGATCTGACCCGGCGCAGGACCAGCCGTGCACGAATGTCTGCACGTCGTCTTCTGGGCAGGGCCGGGGCCCATTCCGTACGGTCATCCTCGAGTTCAGGAAGGACCGGTGGTGGCACGGGTGCTGATCGGTGAATTCGGGGCGATCTTTCGCGCCGGGCTGGCTGACCTCCTGGTCGAGGCGGGCTGTGACGTCCTCCCCGACGACGGGGGTCGGCACGGCGTCGTGGAACGGGTGGTCGCCTCGCATCCGGGAGTCGTCGTGCTCGACCTCGACGCCCCGGGATCCGAGCATCTCGCCCGGACGCTGTCGAGCACCTTCCCGGAAGTGACGGTGATCGCCTGCTCGTCGGCGGCCGTCCGCATGCGGGTCTACCCCCCGTTCCACTCCGGCGAGTCATACGTATCCCACCTGAGCCCGGACCTCCTGGTCCGGGCGAGCACCGGAACCGGACCGCAAGCAAAGGAGCGGCGATGCCCACCTACCTGACCCCCGGCGTGTACGTGGAGGAGGTCGACACCGGCTCGAAGCCGCTCAGCGCGGTGGGAACGGCGGTGGCCGCCTTCGTCGGCTTCACCGCCAAAGCCCCGAGCGATGACCCCGACGACCCCGCCGGGCTCAAGCCCAGGCTGGTGACGAACTGGTCACAGTTCGAGCGGCTGTACGGAGGGTTCACCCCCAGCGCCGTTCTGCCCCACGCCGTTTACGGTTACTTCAACAACGGCGGCGGCCTCTGTTACATCGTGCGGGTGGCCCACGAGGAGCCGAAGGGCGCCCGGCCGCCCCTCGCCCTGCCGGCGGCGGAGAAGGCCGACAAGCCGGCGCTGGAGCTGACGGCGGCCGTCGCCGACGACATCGAGGTCATCATTCAGCCCGGCGTGGCGCCCGCCGACGAGGGCGTCGAGGGGCCGGCCTTCGACATCACCATCCTCCACAATGGCCTCCAGGAGGAGCAGTTCACCGGGCTGACACTGAACAAGGGGCCGCGCTTCGCCGAGACGGTGGTGGCCGAGCAGTCCCACCTCATCGGCCTCAAGGTGAAGACGACCGACAAGTCGGCGCTGCCGGCGCTGGGGAGCTACCAGGTGGAGCGGGCGGCCACGGCGCCGGTCGAGGTGCGGCCCCAGGACTTCGAGGGGGCGGAGACGGCCCGGACCGGCATCCGGGGCCTCGTCATCGCCGACGAGGTCACCATGGTGGCCGTCCCCGACCTCATCACCGCCGCCCGCAAGGAGGACGGCACCGTCGACCTCGACATGTGGAAGTCGGTGCAGACGTCACTCATCACCCACTGCGAGGGCGAGGCCAACCGCATGGCCATCCTCGACGCCCCGCCCGGCATGGACCCCCAGAAGATCAAGGAGTGGCGGTCGAACAGCGCCATGTACGACTCCAAGTTCGCCGCGCTCTATTACCCGTGGATCAAGGTGGCCAACCCGGCCGCCACCAACGGCGATCGGATCCTCACCATCCCGCCCTCTGGCCACATGGCCGGCATCTGGGCCCGCAACGACGACACCCGGGGCGTGTGGAAGGCGCCCGCCAACGAGGTGATCCTCGGCGCCCTCGACGTGGAGACCAAGGTCACCCACGGCGAGCAGTCGCTGCTCAACCCGATCGGGATCAACTGCATCCGCCCCTTCGGCGTCCGGGGCATCCGGGTCTGGGGGGCCCGCACGCTGGCCTCCGACCAGTCGTGGCGCTACCTCAACGTCCGGCGGCTGTTCAACATGATCGAGACCAGCATCCTCCAGGGAACCCAGTGGGTCGTCTTCGAACCGAACGACCACGGCCTCTGGCAGCGGGTCAAGCGGACGATCAACGCCTTCCTCATGGGCCTGTGGCGCGACGGTGCGCTGTTCGGCGCCACCCCCGAAGAGGCGTTCTTCGTCAAGTGCGACGCCGAGACCAACCCGCCGGAGTCGATCGACGAAGGAAAGCTCGTCGTCGAGGTCGGCATCGCGCCGGTCAAGCCGGCCGAGTTCGTGATCTTCCGGTTGAGCCAGTGGCAGGGCGGCGCCAGCGTCGAGTGACGCGGCCGGTCAGGATAGCGACGAGGAGGAGGAACCACCGATGCCCGATACGAAGGCTGAGCAGCTCTACATCGCCAACGCGTTCTGGCTGGAGATCGACAGCGTCAAGCTGGCCAAGATCACCGAGGTGAGCGGTCTCGAGACCACGACCGACCACACCGAGGTCACCCAGCAGATGAAGGACGGCAAGACCTGGATCAGCCGGGTACCGGCCCGCCACGTCAACAAGCCCGGCACGCTCACGATGAAGACGAAGTCGGTCGAGGGCGCAGCTGACATGTGGAAGTGGCGCAAGCAGGTCGTGGACGGCAAGATCAACGACGCCCGCCGGAACGGCTCGATCATCATCTACGACTCGACGGACCAGGAGATCGGGCGCTGGAACTTCACCGGCGCCTGGCCGTCGAAGATGAGCGTCGGGGCCCTGTCGGCCGGTTCGAACGACGCCGTGGACATCGAGATGACCGTGGAGTACGACTCGCTCACCCCGGCGGCGCAGTGAACCTCCAGACGCAGTTCCCCTTCACCCTGCCCAAGGGGTACGTCGACAGCGACGGCACCCTGCACCGCAAGGGGGTGATGCGCCTGGCCACCGCCCGGGACGAGATCGAGCCGTTGCGGGACCTGCGGGTGCAGGAGAACGACGCCTACCTCACGGTCGTGATGCTGTCCCGGGTCCTGACCGAGCTCGGCACGATCACCATGGTGACGCCGAACATCGTCGAAGGGCTGTTCGCCGTCGACCTCGCCTACCTCCAGGAGCTCTACGGGATCATCAACTTCGGTGATCCCTCGGCCCTGGCCGATCTGGAGGCGGCTTATCACCACCCTTTGCCGGAGCCGGAACCGCTTCCGGTGACGAACGGGAACGGTTCCGAGACGGTCGAGGAAGTGGCCCAGCCGGTGCTGGCGGGTCGGGTGGTGAGGAGAGCGGGTATGGGCTGACGACCCTCGACCCCGAGCAGGTGTGGGACGAGGTGGCCTACCTCGGCTACCACCTGCACTGGGGGTTCGACACCCTGCTGGACCTCGAGCACCGGGACCGGTTGCGGCTGCTGGGGGCCGTCGCCCGGCTGAACGAGCGGGCCTGGGAGGAGGTGCGGGAACTTGTCTGACCCCTCGGATGCCCTCCGGATGTCGGGCGGCTTCATCTTCGAGGTGGACGGCCAGCAGATCGGGATGTTCAAGGAAGTCAGCGGGCTGCGGGCCGACATCGCCGTCGAGACGATGGAGGAGGGCGGCCAGAACAACTTCGTCCACAAGCTGCCCGGCCGGCTGACCTGGCCCAACCTGGTGATGCGGCGGGGCGTGACCGACACCGACAACCTGTTCCAGTGGTTCTGCAAGGCGTCGGGCGACGGGTTCGAGGGCGCCGGCCACAAGCTCGAGCGGACGACGGCGGCCGTCACGCTGGTCGACCACGGCGGGGCCCGGGTGCACGCCTGGGAGCTCCTCGAAGCCTTCCCCGTCCGCTGGGAAGGCCCGCGGCTGGCCGCCGATGCCAACGAGGTGGCCATGGAGGAACTGGAGATCGCCCACCATGGGTTCCGGTCGACGAAGCCCTGACCCCGGCCGCCCGCCGCCTCCGTTGCCGCGGGCGCTGGTGGGCGGGCTCCGGCGTCCCCTGACGCTGCCGGGCCCCTGGATCCGCCGGGCCCTCGTGCAACGGCGCGCCATGGGCGCCACCCCGGCCCCGCCGTCACGGTGGTGGGCCGCCCCCTGGTGGCACCGGGACGCGCCGCCGGCGCCGGAAGGCTTGGCGGAGAGCCGCTCGTCGATGCCGAGCACCCGGGAGAAGCGGCCGGTACGCCCTTCCTTGCCGCGGGTGTCGGACGGGTTGCCGGTTCGGCGGTCGTCGCCTCCGCGGGCGCTGGCCGCCGGCCTGCTCCGAGTGGCGCCGGTACTCGACCGTCCCCTCGGCGTCGTCCGGGCAGCCCTCGACTCCGCTCCGTTACGCCGTTGGACCGCCACCGGTCACCGCCCCCGCCCCGAAGTCCCCACCACATCCTGGGCCACTCCCGAACGGCAACGCCCTTCCGTCGACCCCGCCCCTTCCCCCGCTGCCACCTCGGAACGGCGACGGCCTTCCGTCGACCCCGCCGTTGCCGTTGCCGGCAGCCCACCGCCGGCGATGGGGTCCGGTTCCCCGACCCAGGGACCGCACTCCCTCGTCCGGCGAGCTTCTTTGGGATCGCCGACCCCGGATTCTCCTCGAGTGGTGTCGAGGGCCCTGGCCGGACAGAGCCCCGCAACGCCTCCGTCCGCCCTCCGATCCCCCGGCTCCGCCTCCCGACCTCCCGGCTCCGGCCCGGGCTCCCAGCCTTCGGGGTCGGGCTTCCCGCCTTCGGGGTCGGGCTTCCCACCGTCCGGGTCAGCCCTCCCACCGTCCGGGTCAGCCCTCCCACCGTCGGGGTCGGCGAAGGCCCGGCGGGCATCGATGTCGGGTGTCGCGACGTCGGCCTCCCCGACCTTCGGAAGTCGTGCGGTCGGCCCCGGGGCCCCGGTGGTCAAGGCGGGCCCGGTCCATCTTGCCGGACTGGCCGGTGGAGTCGTGCAACGCCGCCACGGTCGCTGGCCCACCCGGACCGACCCCCCGGGAACGACGCGCCGCCGCGGCACCCTCGCCACCCCGCCGCCCTGGATGCAGGAGGCGATCGCCTCGGGCGGGGTCGAGGTCCGCCAGCCATCGCCCGGCACGGTCCCCGCGCCGTCCGGTGGCACACCTTCGCCGGCGCCGATTCGGCGCACCCCCGGCGGCCCGTCGGGCCAGTCCGACGCCGGCCGCCCTACCGGAGCCGGGACCAATGGCGCACCGCCGGCGCGCATCCCCAGGTCGGCCGGCGACCCGGCGACGCGCCTGGGTAGTGGCGGCGCCGGTCCGGCGGCGCGCCTGGGTGGCGGCGGCGCCGGTCCGGCGGCGCGTTTCGGTGGGGGGGGCGCGGGTCCGGCGACTCAGCTCAGTCGGACCGGCCGGGCTTTGCCGGCCAGGGTCATTGGGTCTGCCGTCGGCGCCGGAGCAGGCGGCCCCCGGTTCGCCAGTGGTGCCGGCGGAGCGGGCGGGGAACGCGGCGGGGGTGCCAGGGCGGCTCGGGCCGGTTCAGACGGTGAACGCGGCGGGGGTGCCAGGGCGGGCCGGGCCGGTTCGGGCGGAGGCTCGGGCGTTGTCGACGGCGCCGGTCGCGGGCCTTCCTCGGCTCACGCTGGTGGAATGGAGGCCGGTTCGTCGGGGCCGCTGGCTCGTTCCGTGCGACGCCGGATGGCCGGAGGCGCCCCCCGCGTCCGGCCCGGACAGGAGGACGGTTCTCGGGCGACGGTCGCCCCACCGCGCCGTTCGGCCGACCTCCCGTCAGGCGCACCCACACTCCCGTCGACGCCCGCCGTGCGGCGCTCCCTCGCCGCCGACTGCCCGGACGGTGGCGCTCAAACCGGCGTTCCGTTTCCGCTGCCTGCCGGAAGAAGGAAGCCGGTTGGGGGAGGGGCCGGTCGGGTCGGCCTGAGTTTGCCAACCGGCGTTCCTTTTCCGCTGCCTGCCGGGAGAAGAACGCCGGTTGCGGGAGGGGCCGGACGAGGGTTGCAGACAGGCATTCTCTCGCCGCCAGATTTCGGTGGAACAATGCTGCAACGAGCCGGGGGTGGCCGTACCGGCCGTCCGCAGAGCCGGGGGGTT
>DASYFF010000043.1:0-9710 GCA_036498605.1 Acidimicrobiia bacterium
TCGGGATCGACGAAGGCCTGCACGGCGATGGCCGCCGGTTCGGCGGGGACGCCGCGCCGGAGGACCGTCCACCCGAAGCCGAGCACGGGACCGGTTTCCACCAGCACCCGCCGGCGGGGCGGCCCCTCCATTCGGACCGTCATCGCGGTGCCCTCCCGGCCGAGGGCCAGGAGAGCGTCGCGGGCCCCGGCCAGGTCGACGGGTTTGTCGTCGAGCCCGGCCGCCTCGAAGCACAGGCAGCGTTCGCCGCCCGGGCCGGTCTCGAGCGACCACGCCCGCACCGGATGTCCGTCGAAGCTGGAGCCGGTGATCCGGTCGGCGACCCACCCGACCTTCGGCCCGGCCACCCGGGCGGTGAAGAGCTCGTCCCGGTCCACCCCGAGCAGTTGCACCGCCCGTCCGAGTTCGTCCGGGCCAATCAGCCCCTCCCGGGCATCGGCGCCGGTCGGCAGGGTCACCTCGACGACGCCGGCGCGGGTCTGGGGCCGGGTGTTGACGACGACCAGGTCGCCGGGCGCGGCGCCGGTCTCGGCCGCCAGCCCGGTGAGGGCCTGGCCGGCCAGGGCGTCGCCGATCTGGCGGGCCTCGGCGTAGCGGACCAGCACCTGGTCGGCCACCTCGTCGCTACAGCAGGCGCAAGCGGAGTCGTGAGCGCTGTTGGCGATCAGCCGGTTCCAGGCCAGAGCCAGGAGCGGCGCGGCCGCCGCCCAGTCCTCCGGCGGGCGGAACAGCGCCAGCAGCGGCTCGGCCCGCCGTTCCACCGCCCGTTCGGCGGCGGCCGCCGCCGCCCGCACGTCGACCCGGTTGGAGATCACCCCGGCCAGAAGCGGCGCCCGGGCCGAGGAGCGCAACTCACCCAGCCACGCCGGAAGATCGGCGTCGGGCACCGTCTGCCGCTCCACTTCCAGCCAGGCGGCGAGGTCGGCCACCTCGAATCGGTACCGGCGCGGTGCGCCCTCCGCCCGATTGGCGGGGTCGGCCCCGCCGGTCCCCGCCCCGCCGTTGGCCTCCTCCACGGCGCCGGTGACCCACGGCTCCGCCGGGCGCTGGTCGCCGCCGTTCATCAGCAGCAGGCCGGCCACCCGCCGGGCCCCGACCTCCGCCTCCCAGCTCCGGGTCCGCTCGACCAGACCGGGTCCGTCGGCCGGCAGCGACCACCCGTTGGCGTACGAGCCGTAGAGGTACTCGGCCCGCACCGCCGAACCGTCGGGCGCCTCCCACCGGAAGGTCGTGGCGGACTCCGCCACCGCCGCCGGCACACCCCGCCAGACGACGGCGTGGTCGATCCCCGCCCGCCGCAGCAGCTGGGGGAGCTGGGCGACGTGGCCGAAGACGTCCGGGCCGTAGCCGATGGCCGGGCCCGCCGCCCCGAGCTCGGCCCGGCGGGCCATTCCCGCCTCGAGGTTGCGGACGATCGTCTCCGGTGACACGACAAACTCGTCCATCTGCACCACCCACGGCCCGATCCCGAGCCGCCCGGAGGTGACCGCCGCCCGCACCCGCTCCACCGCCTGGGGCCGGACCTCCAGGTAGTCGTCGACGGCCGCCGTCTGCCCGTCCAGCCAGAAGTGGGCCAGGGCCCCCGACTCGAGATCGTCGAGGACAGCGTCGAGCAGCGCCACCAGCCGCACCCGCCCGACCTGGAACGGCAGGTGCCACTCCCGGTCCCAATGGGTGTGGGGCACGATCCCCACCCGGATGCGGTCGGGAGAGGTCAGGATGCCGTCAACGACCGATAGAGCTCGACGGTCCGGGCCGCGACCGACGGCCACGAGAATTCCTCGACGGCCCGCTTGCGGCCCATGACCCCCATCCGCTCGGCGGTGGCGGGGTCGGCCACCAGCCCGTTGACGGCCTCGGCGAGGTCGGCGACGAACCGGTCGGGATCCACCGGCCGCCCGTCGGGCCCGAGCTCGAGGTGGACCAGGACGCCGGTCTCGCCGTCGACGACGATCTCCGGGATGCCGCCGACGTCGGTGGCCACGACGGCGGTGGCGCAGGCCATGGCCTCCACGTTGACGAGCCCGAACGGCTCGTAGACCGACGGGCAGATGGCCACCACCGAGTTCGACAGCACCTGGATCAGTTCGGGGCGGGGGAGCACCCGCTCGATCCACAGGACCCCGGCCCGCCGCTCGGCCAGCGCCGCCGCCCGGGACCGCATCTCCTCGCCGACCTCCGGCGTGTCGGGCGCGCTGGGCAGCAGCACGAGCTGGATCTCCGGATCGAAGCGCTCGGCGGCGGCCAGCAGGAGGTCGATGCCCTTCTGGCGGGTGATGCGCCCGACGAAGGTGACGGAGGGCCGGTCGGGATCGATGCCGAGGCCCGGCAGGGCGTCGGTGTGGTGGTCGGGGACGAACTCGTCGGTGTCGACCCCGTTGTGGATCACCACGACCCGGTCGGGGTCGATGGCGGGATAGGTGCCGAGCACGTCGTCCCGCATGGCGCCCGACACGGCGATGACGGCGTCGGCCGCCTCCAGCGCCGTCCGCTCGCAGAAGGACGACACGGCGTAGCCGCCGCCGAGCTGCTCGGCCTTCCACGGCCGGTGTGGCTCGAGGCTGTGGGTGGTGACGACGTGGGGGATGCCGTAGAGGAGGCGGCTCAGATGACCGGCGAAGTTGGCGTACCAGGTGTGGGAGTGGACGACGTCGGCGCCCTCGACCGCCGCTGCCATCAGCAGGTCGACCGACAGCGTCTTGAGCGCCGCGTCGTGGGGCCGGCCGGAGCCGATCGCCTCCCACGGCTCGAAGGCCGCCCGGACCAGCGGCGACTCGCGCCGCTTCCCGAAGCAGTAGACGTCGAGGTCGACGAGCGGGGCCAGGTGCTCGGAGAGGTACTCGACGTGGACGCCGGCGCCCCCGTAGATGTCGGGCGGAAACTCGCGGGTGAGCAGGGCGACGCGCATGCGGAAGCCGGTCCGGTGGGGTCAACCCTCGGGGACCTTCTCCCCCTTCCCGATGACCACGATGCCGTTCGGCGACACGGTGAACCGGGTCTTGTCGAGGATCGGGTCGACCCCGATCTCCGCCCCGGGCGGCACGTGCACGTTCTTGTCGATGATGGCGTTGCGGACCACGGCGCCCTGGCCGATCACCACGTCGTGCATCAGGACCGACGCGTCCACGATGGCGTGGGGGTGGACCAGGACCCCCGGGGAGATCACCGACGACCGCACCGTCCCGCCGGAGATGATGCTGCCGGCGCAGACCATCGAGTCGAGCGCCGTACCCGTGCCGGCCTCGACGCCTTGGAGCACGAACTTGGCCGGGGGCAGGGTCGGCAGCGACGTGTAGATGGGCCACTCCCGGTTGTAGAGGTTGAAGATGGGGAGGACGGAGACCAGGTCCATGTGGGAGTCGTAGTAGGAGTCGAGGGAGCCGACGTCACGCCAGTAGGCGTGGTCCCGCTCAGTCTCGCCGGGGACGTGGTTGGTGGTGAAGTCGTAGACGTGGGCTTCGCCGGCGTCGACGAGCGCCGGGATGATGCTGCCCCCGATGTCGTGGTGGGAGTTCTGGTCCTCGGCGTCGAGGCTCACGATGTCGATCAGCGTCTTGGTGGTGAAGACGTAGTTGCCCATCGAGGCGAAGATCTCGTCGGGGGAGTCGGGCAGCCCCGGCGCCTCGGACGGCTTCTCCTTGAAGGAGGAGATCTTCGTCCCCTCGCCGACCCCGATCACGCCCAGCTGGTTGGACTGCGAGCGCGGCGCTCTGATCCCGGCCACCGTCACGCCCGCCCCCGTGGCGATGTGCTGCTCCACCATCTGGCGGGGGTCCATGCGGTAGATGTGGTCGGCGCCGAAGACCAGGATGTAGTCCGGCCCCTCGTCGTGGACGAGGTTGAGGTTCTGGTAGATGGCGTCGGCCGAGCCGGCGAACCACCGGGGCCCCCGCCGCATCTGGGCCGGCACCGGCGTCACGTAGGAGCCGAGCAGCGTCGACAGCCGCCACGTCCGGGTGATGTGGAGGTCGAGGCTGTGGCTCTTGTACTGGGTCAGCACGACGATGTGGAGGTAGCCGGCGTTGGCCATGTTGGACAGGGCGAAGTCGACGATCCGGTAGTGGCCCCCGAAGGGCACGGCCGGCTTCGCCCGGTCGGCGGTGAGGGGGGCGAGCCGCTTCCCCTCTCCGCCGGCCAGCACCATCGTCAGGACCTTGGGCTCCGCCATACGGCCGGTTACCGTACCCAACGTGCGCATCGCACTCGGCAGCGACGAGCGGACGGCCCTCACCGACGCCCTGGCTGACGACCTCCGGAAGCGGGGCCACGAGGTCGTGCTCTTCGGCCCGCCGGGGGGCCAGGACCTCGGCTGGGCCGACGTCGGGCGCCGGGTCGGCGAGCTGGTGGCGGGGGGCGGGGCCGACACCGCCGTCCTGTGCTGCTGGACGGGCACCGGCGTCTCCATCGCCGCCAACAAGGTGGCCGGGATCCGGGCCGCGCTGTGCACCGACGCCGAGACGGCCCGGGGCGCCCGGCGCTGGAACGATGCCAACGTCCTCGTGCTGAGCCTGCGGCTGGTGAGCCCGCCGGTGGCGTCGGAAATGCTCGACGCCTGGTTCTCCACCGAGCCCGACGCCTCGGAGGCGGACGCCATCGCCTCGTTGGAATCCTGACTCTGAGCGCGATCGGCTCGAAGGGGCCGAAGGGGCCGAAGGGGACGAAGGCCAGATAGGCCCCACAGGGCAGGATCGGCCGCGGATTGGCGGAATCTTCTCGGTATCGCTCTGACCACTCAGAGTGAGCGTATTTGCACCTTCACCGCAAAGGAGACCTTCGTGGCCCGCCGGCGCCCATCCATCGTGATCTCCCTCGTCCTGGCGCTGTCCCTCGTGGCCGCGGGCGGGATCCTCGGCGGCACCGCCAATGCGGCCACCTCGGGCGGGTACTGGCTCGTGGGCTCCGACGGCACCGTCTACGAGTTCGCCGGCGCCCCGATCCTCGGCTCCACCACCCGCCCCGCCGGCGCCCCGCCCATCGTCGCCATGACGGCCACCCCGAGCGGGAAGGGGTACTGGCTGGTCGACTCCGACGGGAAGGTCAGCCCCTTCGGCGACGCCCCCTCCCTCGGATCGGCCAGCGGGACCCACTCGGTCGTGGGCATCGCCGCCACCCCCTCCGGCGCCGGCTACTGGCTGGTCACGTCGGCCGGGGCCATCTTCCGCTTCGGGGATGCCGCCAACTACGGCTCCATGGCCGGTATCACCCTCAACAAGCCGGTCGTCGGAGTGACGGCCACGACCTCGGGACACGGCTACTGGATGGTGGCCACGGACGGCGGGATCTTCGCCTTCGGGGACGCCCAGTTCCTCGGCTCGACCGGAGGGATCAAGCTGAACAAGCCGATCGTGGGCCTGGCCACCATGCCCAGCGGGACGGGCTACTGGCTGGTTGCCTCCGATGGCGGGATCTTCGCCTTCGGCGACGCCCCCTTCTACGGGTCGGGCGGATCGATGAGCCTGTCCCAGCCGATCGTGGCCATCGAGCCGACCCCGGCCGGCGACGGCTACTGGATGACCGACACCCACGGGCGGGTCTTCGCCTTCGGCGCCGCCGTGGCCGGCGGTGACGCCTCGGGCTGCACGCTCCCGGCCCCGGTGGTCGGCCTGGCGGCCAGCGGGGCGGGGACCCTCTCGCCCGCCCCGGACCCCCGGCCCAACTGCGGCCTGCCCGAGACGCCGCCGGCCGGCCCGGCCTTCGACATCGGCCTGATCGGCGATACCGGCTACAGCAGCTCCCAGGACGCCCTGTTGCTCCAGGTGCGGGCCCAGATGGCCACGTTCCCGCTGGCCTTCGTCACCCACGACGGCGACACCCAGCACGGGGGCACCCCCTGCACCGCCAGCCGCGACCAGTACGTCTACGACACCTTCAACGGGTTCGCCGCGCCGTTCATCTACACGCCGGGCGACAACGAGTGGCGGGACTGCCCCACCGATCCGATCGGACGGCTGGCCGCGCTGCGGAGCAAGTTCTTCTCCACCGACCAGTCACTGGGGCTGACGACGATTCCGTTGACCCGGCAGTCGCCGACCTACGTCGAGAACGCCCGCTGGACGAAGGGCAACGTGGTGTTCGCCACCTTCAACGTCCCGGGTCCGAGCGGCAAGAGCCCGAGCGCCTCCGAGACCTCCGCCCGGCACGCCGCCAACGTGGCCTGGATGAACGCCGCCTTCGACCAGGCCGAGGCCGGCCACGCCGCGGCGGTGATGGTGATCTGGCAGGACGACCCCTTCGACGGCTCGTCGGACACGTCGCTCGTCGCCGCACTCAAGTCCCGGGCGACGGCCTTCGGAAAGCCGGTGGTCCTCGTCCACGGTGACACGCACACATTCCGGCTGGACCACCCCTGGTCCACCGTGCCGAACTTCACCCGGCTGGAGACCTACGGCACCAGCGGTACCAACCACTGGGTGAAGGCGACCGTCGACCCGAGCAAGCCGGGCGTGTTCAGCTTCACCACGATGACCATCTGACCCTGGTACCGTCGCCGCCCATGGGACGGACGGCGGCGGCGGTCTCCGAGCGGGCTCGGGTGCCGGCGAAGCGGGGCCGCCGGCCGGGAGCCCCCAAGCTCCTGGTGGAGCAGGGCTGCTTCGAGGACGGGGCCCGGCTGGTGTGCGGCATCGACGAGGTGGGCCGGGGCGCCTGGGCGGGGCCCGTCACGGTCGGGGCGGTGGTGATCGGCCCGGCGCCGAAGCGCATCCTGCGGGTGCGCGACTCCAAGGAGCTGACCCTCGAGCAGCGGGAGCACCTGTACCCGAAGATCCTCGCCTGGGCGCTGGCCGCCGCCGTCGGCCACGCCAGCGCCGCGGAGTGCGACGGGCTCGGGATGACGGCCGCCCTGCGGCTGGCGGGGGAGCGGGCGCTGGCCGCCCTGGCCGAGGCCGGGTGGGTCCCCGACCGCATCATCCTCGACGGCAACCACGACTACCTCCGCCGGCCCGACCGGGTCCGCACGGTCATCGACGGCGACGCCCTGTGCCTGTCGGTGGCGGCCGCGTCGATCGTGGCCAAGGTGACCCGCGACCGCCTGATGGCCGCCGAGGCCGAGTGCTACCCCGGCTACGACTTCGGCTCCAACCGGGGCTACCCGTCCCACCGGCACCGCTGCGCCCTCCTCGGCTACGGCCCGACGGCCATCCACCGCCGGTCGTGGATCTACATGGAGAACCTCCCCTGGGCGCAGCCGCCCCGCGAGCCGACCCTGTTCTCCTGATGTGGCCCGTCGAGGCGTTCATCGCCTCCCTGACCGGCGCCAGCCCCCACACCCGCAAGGCGTACGAGAGCGACCTCCGCCAGTTCGTGGCCTGGGCCGAGCGGGGCGGGGCGGCCGGGCCCGACGCCGTCGACCACCTGGTCCTGCGCCGCTACCTGGCCTACCTGACGACCCGGGGGATGGCCCGCCCGACGATCGCCCGCAAGGCGGCGGCGTTGCGGAAGTTCTTCGGCTGGCTCCGTCGGCGGGGTGAGGTGGAGAGCGACCCGACCCGGAACCTCAGGACACCCAAAGGTGACCGGCGCCTGCCCCGGGTCCCGAAGGCGGGCGAGGTCGCCGTCCTGCTCGACACCACGCCGCCGTCCGGGGAGGACGAGGGTGTGGGGGCCGCCGTGGCCCTCCGGGACGCCGCCGTCCTCGAGGTCCTCTACGGCGCCGGCCTGCGGATCAGCGAGCTGTGCGGGCTCGGCCCGTCCGACGTCGACCCGCGGGGAGGGATGGTCACCGTCCTCGGCAAGCGGTCGAAGGTCCGGCGGGTCCCGCTGGGGGAGGCCGCGATCAGCGCGATCCGGGCGTATCTCGACGGCGGGAGGACAAATCTCTCCGGGCCGTTCACGCCCCCCGACGCCCTCTTCCTGAACCGCCGGGGGCGGCGCCTCACGCCCCGCGACGCCCGCCGGATCCTCGAGCGACGGCTGCTCAGTGACGGTCGGGCCATCAGCCCCCACAGCCTCCGCCACGCCTATGCCACCCACCTCCTGGAGGGTGGAGCCGATCTGCGGGCCGTCCAGGAGCTCCTCGGGCACGCCGATGTGGCGACCACCCAGCTATACACTCATCTGACCAAGGACCGCCTCCGGGCGGTCTACGACGCGACCCACCCCCGCGCCTGAGGACCTCCGTGGACGACGCCAGCGTGATCGAACAACTCTGGCAGGAGTACAAGCAGTCGGGCCGGCGCGACCTGCGCGACCGCCTGATCCTGCACTACTCGCCCCTGGTCAAGTTCGTGGCGGGCCGTGTCGCCGTGGGGCTCCCCCAGAACGTGGAGCAGTCCGACCTCGTCAGCTACGGCATCTTCGGCCTGATGGACGCCATCGAGAAGTTCGACCTCACCCGGGGCTACAAGTTCGAGACCTACGCCATGTCCCGGATCAAGGGCGCCATCATCGACGAGCTGCGGACGATCGACTGGGTCCCCCGGTCGGTGCGGGCCAAGGCCCGGGCCATCGAGCGGGCCTACGCCAAGCTCGAGGGGGAGCTGCACCGCACCCCGGAGGAGCACGAGGTCGTCAACGAGCTGTCGATGACCCGGGAGCAGTTCACCCAGACGCTGTCCCAGATCTCCCTGGTCGGCATCGTGCCCCTCGACGAGCTGCTGAGTGGCAACGACTCGGCCGAGGGCGGCCAGTCGACCCTGGCCGACACCATCGCCGACGGGACCGCCGATCCGGTCGAGGCCTTCGAGGTCCAGGAGATCAAGCAGATCCTGGCCGAGGCCGTCGAGGGGATGCCGGAGCGGGAACGGCTCGTGCTCACCCTCTACTACTACGAGGGTCTGACGCTGGCCGAGATCGGCCAGGTCCTCGGCGTGACCGAGAGCCGCGTCTGCCAGATCCACACCAAGGGCATCCTCCAGCTCCGCTCGAGATTGCTCGAGCCGGAGCGGGGCCTGGCGGGCTAGTCTCGCCGCACCGCTCTTCCCCCAGGTCCGCCCCGCTGCGCCCTCGGGAGGGAAGAGTGCCCCACCGCTGGTCCGCCCTGTCCGTCACCCTCGCCCTCCTCGCCTGGGCGCCTCCGGCGGCCCGGGCCGCACCGCCCGACCCCGGGCGATGGTCGCCCCCGGTCGACGGGCCCGTCCTCCGCCGCTACGAGCCGCCGGCGAGGCCGTTCGGCCCCCGCCATCTCGGCCTCGACTTCGCCGCCCCGCCCGGCACCCCGGTCCGGGCGGCAGGCGACGGGGTGGTCGTCTTCGCCGGACGGGTGGGGCACGCCTGGGCCGTGACCATCGCCCACCCCGGCGCCCGGCGCACCACCTACGCCTACCTGCGCCGGATCCGGGTCACTCCCGGGTGGCCCGTCCCCCGCGGCGCCGTCCTCGGCGAGTCGGGGGGCACCGGCCCGGGCCACGGGCCCGGCGTCGTGCACTTCGGCTCCCGGGTCGGCGGCCGGGCCGAAGACCCGGCGCCCCTCTTCGCCGCTCCGCCACCCCGGATCTCCCTGGTCCCACTCGACCGCCCCGCCTGCCGGGCCTCTACACTGGGCGCTAACCCGACCCTCAAGGGCCGGGCCCGGGGGTCCGGGGGTGTCCCCCGGATCTACCTCACACGCCCGTAGCTCCATCGGTGTGTGCCCGAAGGGCACATGAAGCGGGCGGACGAACCCAGAACCGAGCCAAGGGAGTCCCTACTTGTGGCTGTCGTAACCATGAAGCAGTTGCTGGAGGCCGGGGTCCACTTCGGTCACCAGACCCGGCGCTGGAACCCCAAGATGA